>JBKPRS010000033.1:0-11793 GCA_046734695.1 Actinomycetota bacterium
GCCAGCCACAGGATCGTCCCGTCGCTGCGCTCGCCGGCGAGGCGCAGCATGACCGGCCCGAGGGCGGCGAGCAGCACCGGCGTGGGCGTGATGTCGGTGATGTCGAGCGGGTTGTGCACCCGGAACAGCTCGTTCTCGACGTCGACCATGCCCGGCCCGGCCAGCGCCTGGTCGAGCACGTCGAGGTGGGCCCGCAGGGTGGCCGCCGGGCGTTCGTAGGAGAGCCCCAGCATCTCGTCGATGATCCAGTGGTGGGACACGCCGAGGCCCAGCCTGAGGCGCCCGCCGCACACGGCCTGGGTGGACAGGGCCTGCTGCGCCAGCGCGATCGGGTGGCGGGGCTGCACCGGTACGACGGCGGTGCCGATCTCGATGCGGCTCGTCTCCGCGCCCACCAGGGCCGCCGCGGTCAGGGCGTCGAGCTCGTCGGGGATCTGGGGGATCCACACCGCGGCCAGGCCGGCCTCGTCGGCCCAGCGGGCGTCGGCCCGCAGCCGCTCGATCTTGCTGGCGTACCGGCCCCGCTCCGGCCCGATCATCACCCCGATGCGCATCGGCGCACCCCTTCCCCGTGACTTGCTCGGTCAACCGACGTGACTTGCTCGGCCAAGCCGAGAGTGAGAACAGCCTTCTTGCAGAAGTGTAACATCGCTCTCCATGGATGCAGGAAGCCTCTACGTCGGCGGTGAGTGGGTGGATCCGAGCACCGCGGACGTCATCGAGGTCACCTCTCCCCACACCGAGGACATCATCGGCCGCGCCCCGGCCGCCGGTCCCGCCGATGTCGATCGGGCCGTGGCGGCGGCCCGGTCGGCCATCGACGACGGGCCCTGGCCCCACCTCGACCCGGCCGAGCGCGTCGACGCCGTGCGCCGCCTGGCCGCCGCCTACGGCGAGCGCCGCCGGGAGATGGCCGAGCTCATCACCGCCGAGATGGGCGCCCCGATCAGCTTCTCCAAGCTGGCCCAGGCCATGCTGCCCGCCACCATGCTGGGCGCGTTCGCCGACGTCGCCGCCGCGCACGCGTGGGAGCAGGTGCGACCGGGCTACTTCGGCCAGGACATCACGCTGCGCAAGGAGCCGGTGGGCGTGATCGCCGCCATCGTCCCCTGGAACATGCCGCAGTTCTCCATCGTCGTGAAGCTGGCGCCCGCCCTGCTGGCCGGCTGCGCGGTGGTGCTCAAGCCCGCGCCCGAGACCCCGCTCGACGCCCTGCTGCTGGCCGAGATGATCGACGGCCTGGACCTGCCCGCGGGCGTGGTCAGCGTGCTGCCGGGCGACGCCACCGCGGGTGCCCACCTCGCGGGCCATCCGGGGGTGGACAAGGTGGCCTTCACCGGGTCCACCGCGGCCGGGCGCCAGGTGGCCGCGGCCTGCGCCGCCAACCTCACCCGGGTCAGCCTGGAGCTGGGCGGCAAGTCGGCCGCAATCGTGCTCGACGACGCCGATCCGGCCGCGGTGGCCGCCGGGGCCAAGGTCGCGGGGCTCATGAACGGCGGGCAGGCCTGCGTCGCCCAGACCCGCTACCTGGTCCCCGCCGCCCGCCACGACGAGATGGTCGAGGCGCTGGCCGCCATGGTCGACGGCCTCGTGGTGGGCGACCCGAGCGATCGCGCCACCGAGATCGGCCCGCTGGTGGCCCGGCGCCAGCAGGAGCGGGTCCGTGACTACATCGGGCTGGGGGAGAAGGAAGGCGCACGCCGGGTACGGGGCGGCACCGACCTGCCCGAGGGCGTCGAGCGGGGCTGGTACGTGCGCCCGACGCTGTTCGACGGCGTGGACAACGGCATGCGCATCGCCCGGGAGGAGATCTTCGGGCCGGTCCTGTCGGTGATCGCGTACCGGAACGAGGACGAGGCCGTGCGCATCGCCAACGACTCCGACTACGGGCTGTCGGGCTCGGTCTGGACCGCGGATGTCGACCGCGGGATCGGCGTCGCCCGCCGGGTCCGGACGGGTACCTTCGGCGTCAACCAGCCCTACAGCATGGACCCGGCCGCCCCGTTCGGCGGCGTGAAGGCCAGCGGCTTCGGGCGCGAGCTGGGGCCCGAGGGCCTCGACGAGTTCCTGGACGTCAAGGCGATCTCGATCGCACCGTGAGAGGGGAGCACCGATGACTGCGACCGAGCCGGACATCTACTACGACCCGTACGACTTCGAGATCGACACGGACCCGTACCCGATCTGGCGCCGGCTGCGGGAGGAGCAACCCCTCTACTACAACGAGCGCTACGACTTCTACGCGCTCAGCCGGTTCGACGACGTCGAGCGGGGCCTGGTCGACTGGCGCACCTACAGCTCGGCCAAGGGCACGCTCCTCGAGCTGATCCGCTCCGACATCGAGATCCCGCCGGGGTCCATGATCTTCGAGGACCCGCCCCACCACGACCTGCACCGCGGCCTGCTGTCCCGGGTGTTCACGCCCCGCAAGATGAACGCGGTCGAGCCCAAGGTGCGCGAGTTCTGCGCCCGCAGCCTCGATCCGCTGGTGGGCTCGGGCGGCTTCGACTTCATACGTGACCTGGGCGCCCAGATGCCCATGCGCACGATCGGCATGCTGCTCGGCATCCCCGAGCAGGACCAGGAGGCCATCCGGGACCGGATCGACGACGGCCTGCGGCTGGAGGAGGGCACGATGCCCGACTTCGATGCCGCCCGCGCCGAGGGCCACTCCGAGGTGTTCGCGGCCTACCTCGACTGGCGGGCCGAGCACCCCTCCGACGACCTGATGACCGAGCTGCTGACGGCCGAGTACGAGGACCGCGACGGCGAGCGCCGCCGGCTCACCCGGGAAGAGGTGCTGAGCTACGTCGGCCTGATCGCCGCGGCCGGCAACGAGACCACCACCCGGCTCATCGGCTGGACCGGCAAGGTGCTGGCCGAGCACCCCGACCAGCGCCGCCGGCTGGCGGAGGACCCGAGCCTCGTCCCCAACGCCATCGAGGAGCTGCTGCGCTACGAGCCCCCGTCGCCGGTGCAGGGCCGCTACGTCACCCGCGACGTCGAGCTCTACGGCCAGACGGTCCCCGCGGGCAGCGCCATGCTGCTGCTCAACGGGTCGGGCAACCGCGACGAGCGCCACTTCCCCGACGGCGAGAGCTTCGACATCCACCGCAAGATCGACCACCACCTCACGTTCGGCTACGGCCTCCACTTCTGCCTGGGCGCGGCGCTGGCCCGGCTGGAGGGGCGGGTGGCCCTGGACGAGGTCCTCAAGCGCTTCCCCACGTGGGAGGTCGACTGGGACAACGCGGTCCAGGCCCGGACCTCGACCGTGCGCGGCTGGGAGACCCTCCCGGTCCTCGCGCCCTGAGCCCGTAACATCGAGCCCATGACCCTGCTCCCCACCCGGGTCGGTGTCGTCGGCTGCGGCCTCATGGGCTCCGGCATCGCGGAGGTGTCCGCCCGCGCCGGGCGCGACGTCGCGGTGGTCGAGTCCGACGCCGTCGCCGCCGAGCGTGGCCTGGCCCGCATCGAACGCTCCCTGGCCACCGCGGTGGACCGCGGCAAGCTCTCCGAGGAGGACCGCGCCGAGGCCCTGGCCCGCATCGACGTGTCCCACGACTTCGACGCCCTGGCCGATCGCGAGCTGGTCATCGAGGCCGTGTTCGAGGACGAGGCGGCCAAGGTCGCCGTGTTCGAGCGGGTGGACAAGATCGTCGAGTCCGACGACGCGGTGCTGGCCTCCAACACCAGCTCGATCCCGATCATGAAGCTGGCCATGGCCACCCGCCGCCCCGAGGCGGTCGTGGGCCTGCACTTCTTCAACCCGGTCCCGGTGCTCAAGCTGGTGGAGCTGGTGCCGTCGCTGCTCACCTCGGACGGCACGATCGACCGCTCGGAGGCGTTCGCGGTCGAGGCGCTGGGCAAGCGGGTCATCCGCTCCCAGGACCGGGCCGGCTTCGTGGTCAACTCGCTGCTGATCCCGTACCTGCTGTCGGCCATCCGCATGCTGGAGTCCGGCTTCGCCACGGCCGAGGACATCGACGCCGGCATGGTCGAGGGCTGCGCCCACCCGATGGGCCCGCTCCACCTCACCGACCTCATCGGCCTCGACACCACCATGGCGGTGGCCGAGTCGCTCTACGAGGAGTTCAAGGAGCCCCTCTACGCCCCGCCGCCCCTGCTCTCCCGCATGGTCGACGCCGGCCTCCTGGGCCGCAAGACGGGCCGCGGCTTCTACGAGTACCAGCGCTGACCCCGGCTCGGCGCCGGGTCTCCGATCGCGGTACTGTCGGACTTAACACTCGTGTCACTTTTGGTTCCTGGCACGACGACAGCACCTCGGGGGGAGCCGTGTTCCGATCCAGGCGGGTCAGCTTTGCTGGGGCGTTCCTTGTCCTCGTCCTCGCTGCGGCCGCGTGCGGCAACTCCGGTGACGACGACACGTCGTCCGGGACGACGGAGGCGGACAGCGCGGCGCCGTCGGGGGGCGGCGAGAGCCACCGCGACGAGTTCGTCTCGCTGTCGGGCGTGCCCGGGGTCACCGACGACGACATCACCTACACGGTGGTGGGCACCAAGCAGGGCAACCCGCTCGGGACCTGCATCCTCGACTGCTACGTGCAGGGCATAAAGGCCTACTTCGCGTGGCGGAACTCCGAGGGCGGCATCTACGGCCGCGACCTGAAGGTCGGCGAAGTCGTGGACGACGAGCTGGCCTCCAACCAGGCCCGCGCCCTCGACATCGTCTCGGGCAACAACGCGTTCGGCAACTTCCAGGCCACGCTGCTGGCCACCGGCTGGGGCGATCTCGACAGCGCAGGCGTCCCCACCTACGCCTGGGGCATCAACGCCACCGAGGCCGCCAACCGGTCCCACATCTGGCCCAGCGCCGTGATCCGCTGCGCCGACTGCACCGGCCGGACCGCGTCCTTCGTGGCTCAGCAGGCGGGTGCGCATCACGCTGCGCTGCTCGGCTACGGCGCCACCGAGAACTCCAAGACCTGCGCCCAGACCGCCACCAAGTCGGTCGAGACCTACGCCGGCGACACCGGAGTCGACGTCGCCTACAGCAACGACGATCTGGCCTACGGCCTGCCGAACGGCATCGGGCCCGAGGTCACGGCCATGAAGCAGGCGGGTGTCGACTTCATCTCCACCTGCATCGACCTCAATGGGATGAAGACCCTGGCTCAGGAGCTGCACCGCCAGGGCATGGACGACGTCACCATGCTCCACCCGAACACCTACAACCAGCAGTTCGTCGCCGACAACGCCGACCTGTTCGAGGGCGACTACGTGGGCGTGGCGTTCCGGCCGTTCGAGGCCGACACCGAGGGCACCGAGGCCGCCGACTTCAAGGAGTGGATGGACAAGCAGGGTGACGAGCCCAGCGAGCTGGCCATGGTCGGATGGCTCAACGCGTCGCTGGCCTTCGAGGGCCTGCTGGCCGCGGGGCCGGAGTTCGACCGGGACAAGGTCACCGCCGCCACCAACGCCATGACCGACTTCGACGCCGGCGGGCTGATCGAGCCGATCAACTGGACCGAGGCCCACAAGCCCTACACCCAGGCCACCCGGGACGAGGACAGCAGCGACGAGTGCACTGCGCTGGTGAAGATCGTGAACGGCAAGTTCGAGACCGTGGCCCCCAAGGACAAGCCGTGGGAGTGCTGGAGCAACACCGACCTCGATTGGGCCGAGCCGACTCCCACCAACTTCGGCTGACCCGCCGCCCGGCCCGGCCATGATCTTCGCCACCTCGATCGGGGAGGACCTGTTCCGCAGCGTGCTGCAGGGCCTGCCCCCGGGCACTGCCTACGCCCTGATCGCGCTGGGCTTCGTCCTGGCCTACAAGACGAGCGGCGTGTTCAACCTGGCGTTCGGCGCCCAGGCGTACATCTCGGCGGCCCTGTACTTCCAGGCCCGCACCGACTGGAACTGGGCCATCGTGCCGGCCTTCGTGCTGTCGGTCCTGGTGGTGGCGCCCGCCATCGGGCTGGTGCTGGAGCGGCTGATCTTCCGCCACCTGCGGACCAGCTCGGCGGTGGCCAAGCTGGTCATCGCCATCGGCCTGACCGTGGCGCTGCCCAGCCTGTTCGGCGTGATCGTCGGCTTCGAGACGGTGGCGGGCCGCACCCCCGAGGGGATCGTGCCCAACGGCGCCGACGTTTTCTACGACCCCTTCGGCGTCTACCCGTTCAGCCGCAACGAGCTGGTCGGGATGGCGGTGGCGCTGGTGGCCATGGCGTCGCTGGCCGCGCTGTTCCGCTTCACCGACCTGGGCCTGCGCATGCGGGCCGTGGTCGAGAGCCACCGCATGACCGAGCTGGCCGGCATCCAGGCCGAGCGGGTGTCGGCGTTCTCCTGGGCGCTGTCCAGCCTGTTCGCCGGCCTGGCCGGCGTGCTCATCGCCCCCCGCTTCAACACCCTGGCGGCCGGCGACTTCTTCAACCTCATGGTGGTGGGGATCGCGGCCGCGGCGGTGGGCGCCCTGGTCAGCCTGCCCCGGGCGTTCGCGGGCGGCATCGGCCTCGGTGTGCTCATCGCGCTGGCCAATACGTTCCTGCCCCGCTGGTCGGGCGACCACCCCCTGCTCGGCACGATCCAGGAGAACGTCACTCCGGCCATGCCGTTCGTCGTGCTGTTCGGCCTGCTCGTGCTGTGGCCCGAGCTGCGCACGTCCCGGGAGCAGGTCGATCCGCTGGCCGGGGTGGACCCCCCGCCGCCGTCGCTCGCGGCGCTGTCCCGCAGCCCGCTGCTCACCCTGCTCACGCGGGTGGCGGCCGTCCTCTTCCTCGTCCTCACCGGGTGGGTGGTGTTCTCCCGGGCCGACGCCTCGTGGCTGTTCCTGGTGACCCAGGCGGTGATCCTGGCCACGATCTTCCTGTCCATCACCGTCATCACCGGCATGGCGGGGGAGATCTCCCTGTGCCAGGGCACCTTTGCGGCCATCGGCGGGTTCGCCGCCTTCCAGCTCACCGACCACTTCGGCATGTCGGTGCTGCTGGCCGCGTTCGTGGGCGCGGGCATCGCGGCCCTGGTGGGCGCCGTGCTCTCCCTGCCGGTGGCGCGCCTCGGCGGTGTGTGGGTGGCCATCGCCACGCTGGCGTTCGCCTACTTCTTCGACTCCGTGATGATCAAGATGCCGTGGGTGGGCGGCGGCGACACCTCGATCCTGCAGGGAACCCGCGTGCCGAGGCCCACGATCGGGCCGTGGGACCTGGCCGACGACAAGCAGTTCCTGGTGCTGGCGATCGTCGTGTTCGTGGTGGTCGCGCTGGCCGTGATCCAGATCCGGGAGGGCACCGTGGGCCGCACGCTGCGGGCGGTGCGGGGCAGCGAGGTGGCGGCCGCCTCCATCGGCATCTCGCCGGCGCGGGCCCGGCTCGTCGCCTTCGCGGTGTCCGCCTTCATCGCCGGGCTGGGCGGCTCCC
Organism: Actinomycetota bacterium; assembly: GCA_046734695.1. GTDB lineage: Bacteria > Actinomycetota > Acidimicrobiia > Acidimicrobiales > VFJN01 > ZC4RG19. The sequence continues at coordinate 7,380 of JBKPRS010000033.1, forward strand.
TGCTCGCCATGCACCAGGAGAACGTCAACTACACCAACAACTTCGGCCCGTTCGTGGCGCTGTTCTGGATGGTGCTCGTGGTGTCGTTGGGGTCTCGCACGGTGGAGGGCGCGGTCCAGGCCGCCATCGCCTTCGCCCTGTTCGACGCAATCGTGCTCAAGGGCGCGCTGTTCGAGTGGATCCTGCGCGACCCCGACCGCGTCCCCTCGTTCATCCCGCTCTCGCCCGCCTGGCGCTTCATCCTCTTCGGCCTGGGCGCCATCCAGTTCGCCCGCCATCCCGAGGGCATGGTGGAGTTCGGCAAGCGCCGCGCCCACCACCGGGTCGAGGGATGGCTGGCCCGGGCCGGGCGCAACGGGGCGGACGGCGGCGGTCCGGCGGACGCCTCGGCCGAGGCGGCGCCGGTGGGGGAGCCGGTGGCATGACGGTGACGGACGGGGCGGCCGCGGTGCCGGAGGGGGACGCGGCCGTGCCGGTGCTGGAGGCCGTGGGGATCAGCCACTCGTTCGCTGGGGTGAAGGCCCTCGACGACGTGTCGCTGACGGTCCAGGCCGGGGAGCGCGTCGGGCTGATCGGGCCCAACGGCGCGGGCAAGACGACACTGTTCAACTGCGTGCTGGGAATGCTGCGGCCGGACCGGGGGACGGTGCGGCTGGCGGGAGACGACGTCTCCCGGCTGCCCGTGTACGCCAGGGCCCGGCGGGGGATCGGCCGGTCGTTCCAGCGCATCGAGCTGTTCCCCGAGTCGACCGTGCGTGACCACCTGCTGATCGCAGAGCGCACACACCGGGGCAACGGTCGCCTGTGGCGCGACCTCGTCGGCCTGGGCCGGCCCCGACGGGACGAGCTGGAGGCGTGCGACGAGGTGCTGGCCCTGCTGGGCCTGAGCGATCTGGCCGCGGAGCCCATCGAGCACCTCAGCCTGGGCCAGGGGCGCCTGGTCGAGGTGGGGCGGGCGCTCATGACCCGGCCCCGCCTGCTGCTGCTGGACGAGCCGTCCTCCGGCCTCGACCGCCACGAGACCGCCGACCTGGCCGCCACGCTGAGGGCCGTGCAGGCCGACCAGGGCTTCGCCATCCTGCTGGTGGAGCACGACGTCGAGCTGGTGGCGGGCTTCACCGAGCGCTGCTACGTGCTCGACTTCGGCACCCTGATCGCGCAGGGCCCGACGGCGGAGGTCCTCGCGAGCCCCGAGGTGCGCGCTGCGTACATCGGCGACGTCAGGGACAGCACATGACTGCGGTGCTGGAGCTCGATCACGTGGCGGCCGCCTACGGGCCGTTCAACGCCCTGTTCGACGTCTCGCTGGCCGTGGAGCCGGGCGAAGCGGTCGCCCTGCTGGGCCCCAACGGCGTGGGCAAGACCACGGTCGCCCGGGTCGCCACCGGCCTCGTCGCCCCGACCGCGGGCCATGTGCGGGTCGAGGGTGAGGACCTGACCGGCGCCCCGGCGTGGCGCTTCGCCCGGGCCGGACTGGCCCACGCCCCCGAGGGTCGCTCGGTGTTCGCCACCCTGACGGTGGAGGAGAACCTCCGCCTCTCGTTCCGCCGCTCCAAGGGCCGCGCCGGCGTCGCGCCCGCCCTCGAGGCGGCGTTCGCGCAGTTCCCGGCCCTGGGCACGCGCCGCGGCCAGCTGGCGGGCACCCTGTCCGGCGGCGAGCAGCGCATGCTGTCGCTGTCCCGGGTCCTGGTGGAGGCGCCCAAGCTCCTGGTGGCCGACGAGCTCTCCCTCGGCCTCGCCCCCATCGTGGTGGACGAGATCTACCGCGAGCTGGCCCGCCTCCGCAGCGAGGGCACGGCCCTGCTGATCGTGGAGCAGCAGGTCACCCACGCCCTGGAGCTGTGCGACCGCGCCGTCCTCCTCGACCGCGGCACCGTCAGCTGGGCGGGCCCGGCGGAGGAGGCTCACCAGAAGGTGGCGGAGGGCTTCCTCCCGGTAGGTACGCCACCGACCGGATAGCCGCGGTCGCGGCCTTGCGGGCGGCGAGGGACGCGTCGCGGCCCATGCGGAGCAGGCCGGGGATGCGGGCCGGGTGGCGGGCGAGGTAGCGGGCCACCGCGGCCGGGTCGGGGCGGCCGTCGGCGCGGGCGAGGTGGAAGACGTCGTCGTCGACGCTGCCGTCGGTGGCGCGGTCGCTGATGGCGCGGACCACCGACCAGGGGACGCCCTGGGCTTCGCAGGCCTGGGCGATGGCGGCCGTCTCCATGTCGAGGGCGACCACGCCCTGGGCCCGCAGTGCGGGGAGCTCCGAGGCCGGGGTGATCACGTCGGTGGTCCACAGGGCGCCCTCGGCCTCGCCCGGGCCGAGCGGGTGGTGAGCGTGCTCCCGGCCGGTGGCGTGATCGACGACGCGGGCCGGGCGGATGACGGTGCCGATCGGGGTCTCGTCGTCCACGGCGCCGGTGATGCCGACCACCAGCACGTGGCTGGGGGTCAGGGCCGAGAGCAGCCGGTCGATCCCCTCGCCGGCCAGGCGGGTGCCCATGCCGGTCACCACGGCCACGACGGGGTGGCCGTCGAGCGTCCCGGACCAGCCGGGGCCGTCGCCGACCGTCGTGCGTTGCAGCCCGAGGCGCTTGGTCAGCGGCCTTGCCTCCATGGGCATGGCGCACACGAAGGCGATGGGGGCCTCAGCCATCGCAGTGCTCCGGCGGTGGCACGTCGAGGGCCGGGTTGCGGTCGAAGAACCCGCTGGGCACCAGCAGGAACCCGGTGGTCTCGACCGGCATGACCGGCCAGTCCTCGGGTCGGGGCACGTGGGTGAGGCCGAACGTGTGCCACACCACCACCTCGGTCCCGACGAGGGACCGGTCGGCCGCGGTCCAGGCCGGCAGGCCCGCCCCGCCGGGGTGCTGGCTGGGGAAGTCGCCGGCGGCGCGCCGCTCGTCCGGCGCGTAGGGCGTGACCCACAGGTTGCGGGTGGCGAAGGTGGCGCGGGCCGTGACGCTGGCGTCCTGGCCCGCCAGCAGCGTGGGCGTGGCCCGGGGGATCAGCCGGTAGGCGACGGGCTGATCCAGGCCGTTGCGGACTGCCGGGTTCACGATCCGCCACGTGCGGCTGCGGGCCGGGTCGGCCAGGCGCTGCGCCTCCCGCTCCGACGCCAGCCGCGTGGTGACCGGGGCGAAGCCGTTGGACCACGGGTTGGCGTCCCCCGCGGCCAGCGGCGCCACGTCCACCTCCTCGACCTCGTTGAGCGGACCGTCCACCGCCGGGTCGAGCCGGGCGCAGAACAGGTGCTGGTGGACCGGCGCGGCCACGCCCGGTGCCACCAGCGGGGAGGACGGATCGGCCGGTGCGCCGGGAGCCACCGCCGCGGTGGAGAGGATGCCGGTGAGCTTGACCTCCAGCTCCAGCGAGCCGTCCTGGTACAGGTACCAGTAGAAGCCGTAGTCGTAGTTGCCCACGGTCGAGATCGACGACACGACCAGCCGCCGCCGGCGGCGCACCTCGGTGCGGCCGCCCATGAGGTCGTGGTGCTTCCAGCCGATGCCGACGTCCTCCTCGTGGAGGCAGATGGCGTTGTGCAGCGTGCCGGGCGTGCCGTCCTCGCCGGCCACCACCGCGTCGAGGTAGCGGATCTCGCCCAGGCAGTCACAGCCCAGCGTGAGGGAGTTGGCCAGCCGGCCGAGGCCCCACTCGCCCACGTCGAACGCGTTCTGCCAGCCGTGCCCGGCGCTGGGGTCGCCGTAGGGCACGACCATCTCGCAGATCGAGGCTCGGCGCAGGACCGACCGCCGGCCGTACTTCACGTCGCGCAGGACGATCCCCTCCAGCGGATCGAGGCTGACGTGCAGCGACCAGCCCTGCCAGCGGAGCTGGTGGCCGTCGATCTCGAAGCCGACGCCCTCGGGCTGGGAGATGACCAGCGGCGCCAGGCCGGGCCGGGTCGGGTGGTCCTCGGGGAAGTAGCTGCCCGGATCCCTCGGGACGGGCACGGACCCGGTGTCGGTCAGCTCCAGGACCTCGCCGGTGGCCATGTCCACCAGGGCCCGGAGGCCCTCGATGGGGCGGGCGTAGCCGTTGTCGCCGTCCTGCTCGCGGTAGTAGGGCAGGCAGCGGGCCACCCGCCGGCCCTCCTCGGCCGGGTTGGCGAAGTTGCCGGCGGGCCAGGGGTCGATCTGCACCCGGTCGACGTCGCCGATGCCCCGGGAGGCCAGGGCCTCCCGGAACCCGGGGTGGTCGCGCAGGGCCAGGATCGTGGTGAGGCTCTCCCCGAAGCCGAGCGCGGGGCGTACGCCGTCATGGTCCACCCAGCCGGCGACCTCCCCGGTCGCGAGGTCGACCGTGGCCTCGACGAGGGTGGCCTTGGGGCCCGGGACGGCGACCACGCGGGCCCGGCGACCGGACACCCCGGGGCGGCGGGCGTCGTCGATCGTGACGGTCGAGAACCAGGCGTCGCCGTTGAGGCGCCCGG
>JBKPRS010000034.1:0-4503 GCA_046734695.1 Actinomycetota bacterium
GCAGGGAGAGTGCTACGACCCGCACGGCGACTACGTGCGCCGGTGGGTTCCCGAGCTACGTTCGATCCCAGGGCCCGCCGTACATCGACCGTGGACCCGGGATGATGGTCCGCCCCCCGGCTACCCGGCACCGATCGTCGAGCACGCGGGGGAACGCGCCGAGGCGTTGCGGCGCTATGCCGCGGTCACCGGTCGAGGTAGCTGACGATCCGGTTCGCCAGGGCCGTGGTCCGACGAAGCACCGTGGCGGCGTCCGCGCCGAGGGGTGAAGGCTCCGGCTCCGGCAGGTCGAGCGCCGCGCCGTACGCGCGGGCGAGGCGCACGGCGATCGCCATGGTCCGGGCCACCACCGCCGGGTCGGCGGTCCAGGCGGCCTCGAACGAGCGGCCGGCACGGTGACCGACCGCGAGGAGCTCCCATCCGGCCAGCACCGCGGCGCACCGGGGGCCGTGACAGGCGACGAACCACTCGCGCCGCAGCGCGGCATCCGGGGGCAGCGCCACCTCGAAGGGCCCCGGGGGGCCCGACACACGGGCTCCGGGGCCGAACTCCGCGAACACCAGGGCGGCGGCGGAGGTGCGGGCCAGCTCCTGCCAGCGAGGCTCGCTCTGGCGGTAGCGGTGTTCGGTCTGGAAGCCGGCGGCGAGCATCGCGCCGGCGCCGGCGGCGGCCGCTTCGTCTTCGATGGCCCGGCTGATGCCGAGCATGGTGCGGCGGGAGATGTGGTGGACCGGCACATCGGGGCGCTCACGCCGCAGCTCGGCGAAAACCGAGCCGCTCGCCTCATGCTCCGGGGTCGCCGCCCGCCGGATGGCGGCGTCGAGCGAGAGGCCCGCGTCCCGGTCCCGGACGACCTGTCCGATGGCGGCGACGTCGGCGGCGCGGTAGCGGCGGTGGCCGTTGGCCAACCGCGCGGGCCGGGGAAAGCCGTGACGGTGCTCCCAGGCCCGCAGCTGCTCGACGGTGAGGCCCGTGCGCCGGGCCACGTCGGCGATGGTGAGCCACATGTCGTCCCCGTCCACGGCTCCTGTCTACCCACTCGCCGCTTCATGAACAATGTGTAGAGGAAACCTCAACGGGTAGACGAAGGGCAACAGCAGCCGTCACATGGAGAAGGTCATGAGCACGATCGAACAGTCCATCGAGGTGGGAGTGCCAGTGCGCACCGCGTATGACCAGTGGACCCAGTTTGAGGAGTTCCCGCAGTTCATGGAGGGGGTCCAGGCGGTCACCCAGTCCGACGACACCCACCTCCACTGGGTGGCCGAGTTCGGCGGCCAGCGGCGGGAGTGGGACGCCGAGATCACCGAACAGCTGCCGGACGAGCGCGTCGCCTGGACATCTCGGGAGGGCACCCGCAACGCCGGCGTCGTCACCTTCCACCGTCTCGACGACACGAGCACCCGCGTCATGCTCCAGCTCGACGTCGAGCCGGAAGGGCTGCTCGAGCAGGCCGGCGACAAGCTCGGGTTCATCCACCGCCGGGCGGCCGGTGACCTCGAGCGGTTCAAGGACTTCATCGAGAGCCGCGGCCAGGCGACGGGCGCCTGGCGGGGCGAGGTCGACCGGTAGCCCGGATGGATGACCACCGGCGACCGGCGGGGACGACCGACAAGGTGGTCGCGGCGGTCGGGCAGGCGACGGAGGCCCTGGAAGACCGGTGCGTGCCGCGGAGCGCCAGATCCGGGTGCGGCTCGTGGCGGGCCGCCGCCACGTCCACGAGTCCGAGCTAAAGGACGCCCGCCGGACCGTCGGCCACACGAACTACACCCGGCGACGCTGGGATGGTGACCACCGCCCCCCGCCCGGCCCACACCTACTCCCCAAGGTGTGGGCCGGGTGGCACGCGGTGCGCTGCGGTACTCGCGGTTGGCGCGACCTTTCCCCGGCTGACAGCGGATCTTCTTGCTCGTACCGCTGGGCAACGGTGCGCGCTATTCGTTGCCCTGGGCTCGGGACAGGGCGGGGGCGTCGGCGGTGAGCAGCGCCAGCACGTCTTCGGTCTGCAGGACCGTGCAGAACTCGCCGTGGAGGTTGGCCAGCGACAGCTGGTGGATCAGCTCGGGGTCGTGATCGAGGCCGTCGGGACCGAAACGGTTGGTGGTGGCGCAGGCGTCGCCGACCACGTAGGTGTCGAAGCCCAGGTTGCCGGCCGTGCGGGCGGTGGTCTCGACGCACATGTTGGTGAAGAACCCGGCGACGACCAGGCGGGCCACCGCCGCCCGCCGCAGCTCCAGCTCGAGGTTGGTACCGAAGAACCCGCCGTTGACGTCCTTGGTGACCACCACCTCGCCGTCCCGGGGACCGAGGCCGGGCTTCGGCGCGCCGGTAGGCAGCGCCGCCTTGAGCGGCGAGGCCGCCTCCCGCGAGTCGTGCAAGGTGAACACGACCGGCAGGCCGGCCCGTCGCCAGGCGGCAAGCAGGGCCGCCTGGCGGGCCTCGGCGTCGGGGTTGTTCCGCCGGCCCGTCGGCCCACCCCAGTGTTCCAGCACGTCGACGCCGACCTGCAGGTCCACGAGCAGCAGCCCGGTCTCGGCCCCGAAACGCCTGATCATCTGCCCATTCTGGCGGGCCATCGAGGGCAGCCATGGCCTTGCGATGCTTGTCACGGCCAGTCTGTGAGCGCATGCTGTCCTTGCGGGGCGGGCGCGCGGGCGGTCATCCCGCACTAGGAGGCGCCGTGGGTGCCGTCCTCGTGGGGCGTGTGTCGGCGCCCTTCTGTGTTGGTCAGTGTGTCGCCTCCTTGGCGCGCAACTGGACCGCGAGCGCTGCTGGTTCCAACGGCGTCATTCCGCCGGTACCGAGCGCGGGCCACCCGTCGCAATCCGCCACACCGATGTCCTTCGGGCGGCTGAAGCTCAATCAGTGGCGCGCGTGATCTGACGATCACGGCGCGTCACGCCCACGTCCTCTCGAGGGGGTTGCCATCATGAGACGGATCCGGTTGATGACTTCAGCATTGCTCGTCGCCGCGGTCGTGGTGCCCGGCGGAGCCACCTCCAGCAGTGCGCATGCTCGACCAGCGGGACCGCCTGACACATACGTCACGGACTGGGACCTGGTCGGTTCTCAGGCGTTCACCGCCGCGGGCCTCACCCCTGCTGAGGGCCATGTCATCTTCGCCTATGTCGCCATCGCGGTCTACGACTCTGTGATGGCGATCGAGGGCGGGTATCAGCCCTTCGCGAACGATGTCGACGCACCTGCCGGTGCCTCGGCCGAAGCCGCAGTTGCCGCCGCCGCCCATCGCACTCTCGTCCACTACCTGCCGGCCCAGGCGGGGATCCTCGATCCTGCGTACGCCGCATCGCTGGCCACGATCCCGGACGGCCTCGGGAAGACGGACGGAGTGACAACGGGCGAGCAGGTTGCTGCTCTCCTCATCGCCGAGCGCGCCGACGACGGCTTTCGAGCGTCGGTGACATACACGCCGCCGGATCCACCGATCCCCGGCGTCTGGATCCCGACTGCGCCCACACCCCCGATCGGCACCTACCTAAGCCTCATGCGGCCATTCAGCCTCGCTTCCGCCGACCAGTTCCGGCCGAGTGGCCCGCCAGCACTCGACAGCAGGACATGGGCACGCGACTACAACGAGGTCAAGGAGATCGGCTCGAGCACCAGCACGACGCGGACCGACGAGCAGACGATCGCGGCCCGGTTCTGGGCGGAGCCCCCGGTCCAGCAGGCCCGCGGCTCATTCCGCAAGTTCGTGCTCGACCATGGCCTGGACATCGTGGACGCGTCGAGGTTCATGGCGATGGTGTCGGTGACCTACGCCGACGCGCTCATCGCCTGCTTCGACGCCAAGTACCACGAAACGTTCTGGCGCCCGATCACCGCCATCCGGGCCGGGGACACGGACGGCAACGAGGCGACGGTGGGCGACCCAGCCTGGACTCCGCTGCTCCCGGCGACACCGAACCACCCGGAGTATCCGAGCGCACACTCGTGCATCACCCCCACCGGAGGGCGCGTCATCAAGAACTTCCTGGGAACGGGCACCATCGACTTCACGGTCCCCAGCTTGACCGGCCTCGGGGATCGCCACTTCGACCGGGTCAAGGACCTCGAATACGACGTCAGCAACGCCCGCATCTGGGGCGGCATCCACTACCGCTCCGCGGTCGAGGACGGAGTCACGATCGGCAGGAAGACGGTGAACCACGTCCTTGCTCACCACTTCCAGAGGTCGCCACAGTAGAACCGACGCGAGGTGAGCTCGATGGATCGTCCTCCCGCGCTCCACTTGGCGCTCGGGCCGGCAGCAACACAGCTGTACCCGCGCTGCCGTCCACGCCGACCTGAAGGTCAGAGGTGAGTGGCAGCGCGTGCAGATCGATCGAGCCGAGGGCAAGCGGCGGGTGATCGAACTGCTCACGAGCGAGTACGTGGGCAAGGCCTTGTGAGTCGTTGAGCCAGCGTCCGGCCGCGGCCCACTTGCTGCTCCGTCACGGCTTGGGCGGTCGGGCGCAGTTCGCGAGCGCGGTGAGCAACTCGGGG
>JBKPRS010000035.1:0-9054 GCA_046734695.1 Actinomycetota bacterium
CGACTGGCCCGCGGCGCGGGCGGCCGCGGCCGCGTGCCGGGCCCGGGGTGAGGCCGTGGCGGTCGAGCCAGGGGACGGGGCGCTGATGGAGATGGGCATGCTGAGCATCATCGATCTCCTGGCCGGGCAGTCACGGGCGCCGGCCCGGCCGCCGCTGGACTGGCCAGTCCCGTCGTTGGACCTCACCGCGAGGGCTTGGCATGCCAACGCCCAGGCGAGGGTCGGCCGGCCCGCCGAGGCCGCGGTGGCGCTGGCCGCCATCGGGCCCGACGCCGTGGTCGAGGTCGAGCGCGACGGCTACTGGCTGGCCACACTGTCGATGCTGGCCGATGCCGCCTACCTGGCCCGCAGCCGTCCCGTGGCCGACGCGGTCCACGAGTGCCTGCGCCCGGTGGTGCACATGACGATCGCCGACCCCGGGCTGTGCTACCGGGGCGCGGCGGCGCACGCCGCCGGGCTCGCGGCGGCGACCTGTGGGCGGCGCGACGCTGCCCGCGAACTCCTGGCCGACGGCCTGGCCGTCCACCGCGAGCACGGCAGTGAGTGGATGGCGCAGCGCTCCGAGGAGGCGCTCGCCCGGCTCACGTGAGGGTCGTGATCCGGAACACCGGGATGTCGGCCGCGATCGGCTCGAACGCCTCCAGCGGCGCGTTGCGGTCGACGGGGATGTGCGCCCTGGCGCCGGGGGCGACCGCCAGGTAGCGCTTGAGCACCGGCGGCCGGTCGGCGACGGCGATCTCGTCGAGCTGCACCGGCTCGCGGCGGCCGTGGCGCAGCACAGCTCGGCCCCGGGCGGCCCGCACGTTGCGCACCCAGCCGGCGCCGTCGCCGAGCATCGACACCAGGTAGCGCTCGCCGTCGTGGTCGGCGATCACCACTGGGAGCGTGATCGTGCGGCCCGACTTCCGGCTCACCACCTCGAGGGTCGCCATGCGGCTGGGCCAGATCCCGGCGCCGAAGACGATGGCCCAGCCCCGGTTCAACGCCCGGGCGAGCAGGTTGGGGTGACCGCCCTTGTACAGCCACCGGTCGTAGGCGTGTGTGGTCGGCATCGGTCCTCCTCACCTCGAGCATGGACCGGCTGGCGCCGCCTCCCCAGGGGCGAAGGTCCCTAGTCGCCGCTCACCCGGCTCGCAGCTCGCGCTTGAGGACCTTGCCGGACGGGTTGCGGGGCAGCGCGTCGAGGAAGGTGATCGCCCGCGGGACCTTGAACTTGGCGAGCTGGGCCCGGCAGTGGTCGAGGAGGGCGTCGGCGGTGACGGCGGCGTCGGGCCGTAGGACCACGAACGCCACCGGGACCTCGCCCCAGCGCTCGTCGGGCCGGGCGACCACGGCCGCCTCCAGCACCGCTTCGTGCTCGTAGAGCACGCGCTCGACCTCGGAGCCGGCGATGTTCTCGCCGCCGGAGACGATCATGTCCTTGAGCCGGTCGACGATCCACAGGTAGCCGTCCTCGTCGCGCACGCCGATGTCGCCGGTGTGGAACCAGCCGCCGGCGAAAGCGGTGGCGGTGGCGTCCGGGTCCCGCCAGTAGCCCTGGAACACCTTGGGGCCCCGCAGGACGATCTCGCCCCGCTCGCCCGGGGCCACGGAGCGGCCCTCCTTGTCCCAGACGTCGAGCTCCAGGTACAGGCAGGGCCGGCCCACGCTGCCGAGCTTGCTGACGATGCTGTCGCGGTCGAGGAACGTGTCGCCGGAGACGGTCTCGGTGAGCCCGTAGGCGTCGGCGAACCAGGCGGACGGGAACGTGCGCTGGATCCGCTCGATGAGCGGGATCGGCATCTTCTCGCCGCCGTTGATGATCACCCGCACCGAGGACAGGTCGCGCTGCTCGACGCCGGGCAGGGCCATGATGGCGTTGACCATGGCCGGCGCCAGCCACACGGTGGTCACCCGCGAACGCTCCAGCTCGTCGACCACCTCGGCGGCGTCGAAGACCCGGTGGATGATGACCGTCGCCCCCGCGGCGATCAGCGTGGTGGTGGTGAGGTCGAGGGCGCCGACGTGGTAGAGCGGCCCGCAGGCCAGGCCCAGGTCCGCACTCGTGAAGCCGAACTCGACCAGGTGGGCCATGTTCTTCCAGGCCAGGTTGGCGTGGCTGAGCATGACGCCCTTCGGGCGACCCGTGGTGCCCGACGTGTACATCAGCCGGTGGATGTCGTCGGCCGCGGCGGGGACCGGCGCGACGCTCCCGGCGGCCGCACGGAGGTCGGCGAGGGCCGTCCACCCGTCCGGGGCGGTCGGTGCGATGCAGGCCCGGATCACCGTGGCCTCCAGGCCCTTCGTCGCCTCGCCGGCCAGGCCGCGCAGCGACTCGTCGCACACCAGGGCGCGGGCGCCGGAGTGGTCGAGGATGTAGCGCACCTCGGGGCCCGCCAGGCGCCAGTTGATGGGCATGGCGACGGCGCCGAGGTAGTTGGCGGCGAACACCGTCTCCAGGAACTCGGGGCAGTTGTACGACAGGAGCGCCACGACGTCGCCCCGACCGACGCCCCGCTCGGCCAGCCCGGCCGCCAGCGCGGTGGCCCGCTCGGCCATCTCCGCGTAGGTGGTCGTCTCGCCCTGGAACACGGTGAGCGCCTTGTCCGGCGTGCGGCTGGCGTGGTGGGCCAGCACCGCGAACCAGTTCATGTCCGCCTGCGTCGTGTCCGTCACTCGCGGTTCCCCTTCGAACGTTCCGGCCGTTGTACCGACCAGTCAGACTATTGATAGCGTCGCCGCGCGATGCGCAGGGCGAACTGGCAAACGCGGCGCGACGCCATCGTCGACACGTCCGCCCGCGTCTTCGCCCAGCAGGGCTACCACGCGACCGGCATCGCCGAGCTGTGCACCGCCAACCAGCTGGGCAAGGGCGCCCTCTACCACTACATCGGCTCCAAGGAGGAGCTGCTCGCCGCCATCCACGACCGGGTGATGGACGAGGTGATGAACGGGGCCGAGCGGGTCGCGGCCGCGGGCGGGACGCCGTCGGAGCAGCTGGGCATGCTGGGCGACGAGCTGATCGACGTGATCCACCGCTACCCCGAGCACGTGTGGGTGTTCCTGCACGAGTTCCCGGCGCTGACCGGCGACCGCGCCGAGCAGTTCCGCAAGCGGCGGCAGACCTACGAGCGCCGGGTCGAGGCGGTCCTGAAGGCCGGCGTCGAGTCGGGGGAGTTCCGCAAGATCGATCCCTGGCTGACGGCCCGGGCCTGGCTCGGCATGCACAACTACACCTACCTGTGGCTCAAGCCCGGCGGTCGCCTGTCGGCGCGCTCGGTGGCCAAGCCGTTCGCCGAGATCTTCATGCACGGCATCGCTCAGGGCGCCGAGTAGCCGCCGTCGACGACCAGGGCGGAGCCGGTGGTCCAGCGCGACGCGTCGCTCGCCAGGTAGGAGTAGGCACCCGCCACGTCGGCGGCGGCACCCAGCCCCAGGGGATGCCGTGTCGCGATGGTGTCGAGCGCCTCGGGCGGGAGCTCGTCGTGGATGGCGGACCGGAACGTGCCCGGGCACACGCAGTTGACCCGGATCCCGTCGCGGGCGTACTCGACCGCGGCCACCTTGGCCAGCTGGATCACCGCCGCCTTGGTCGCGCAGTAGGGAGCGGCGTGCGACCAGGCGGTCAGGCCGGAGATCGAGGCGGTCAGCACGATGGACCCCGAGCCCTGGGGACGCATGACCGCCACGGCAGCCTTGATGCCGTTGACCGCGCCCAGCAGATTGACCCGGAAAGCGCGCTCCCAGTCCTCGGTGGCCAGGTTGTGGATCCGGCCGTTGGGCGAGAGCACGCCCGCGTTGGAGACGAGCACGTCGAGGCGCCCGAACCGCTCGACTGCCCGGGCCACGACGGCCTCGACCTGGGCCAGGTCGCTCACGTCGGCCAGCACGGTCTCGGCGGAGGCCTCGGCCGGAAGGCCGGCCACGGTCGCCTTCAGCGAGGGCTCGCTCACGTCGCTGAGCACCAGATCCGTGTCAGGCTCGCCCGCCAGCCGGTGCGAGATGGCGGCTCCCAGGGCACCGCCGGCCCCGGTGATGGCGACGACGCGGCGCGGTGGCGTCATACGAGCAGGTAGCCGCCGTCGACGCTCAGCACCGTGCCGGTGACGAACGCGGACGCGTCGGAGGCGAGGAACCGGTAGGCGCCGGCCAGGTCGGCGGGGGCGCCCCAGCGGCCCTGAGCGGTGTGCCCGGTGATGGCGGCGGACAGGTCGGCGTTGTTCATCCAGCCGCCGGCCAGCGGTGAGTCGAACCACCCGGGGGCGACCACGTTGACGGTGATGCCCGCGGGGGCGAGGTCGAGGGCCAGGGCCTTCGCCAGGCCCACCAGCCCGGCCTTGGAGGCGCTGTAGGCGGCCAGGCCCTGGCGGGGCCGCTCGCCCACGACCGAGCCGGTGAAGATCAGCCGCCCGCCCTCGCCCATGACCCGGGCCGCGGCCCGGGCCCCGAGGAAGGCGCCCGTGAGGTTCACCTCCAGGACCTGCCGCCACACCGAGGCGCTCGTCCGCCGAGGGCCGGCGACGACGGGCGAGATCCCGGCGTTGCAGATCCAGGCGTCGACGCCGCCCCACTCGGCCGCGACGGCGTCGGCCACAGCCTCGTCGAAGTCCTCGTCGGTCACGTCGCCCGCCAGCACCAGCGACGGTCCGGGGAGCGCCCCGGCCACGGCCTTGAGGTCCTTCTCGGTGCGGGCCACGAGCGCTACCGATGCACCGGCCTGCGAGAACGCGTGCGAGAGCAGCGCGCCCAGCCCCCGGCTGGCGCCCGTGATCACCACGCGCTTCCCGCCCACGTCACCGGGGTCGGGGAACGACTGGGGGATGTCGATCCGGTCGGTCATCCTGCTCCCTTTTGTACCGATCAGTACACTACCTGCTCCATGGGGACGACTGCCGATCTGGTCGAGATGCACCGCCGGATGCTGCTGATCCGCGGCTTCGAGCAGCGCGTCGCCGCTCTCTACCGGGACGGGGAGGTCCCCGGCTTCGTGCACCTGTCCATCGGCCAGGAAGCTTCGGCCGTGGGCGCGTGCTGGCCGCTGCGGGCGACCGACGTCATCACGTCGACCCACCGGGGCCACGGGCACTGCCTGGCCAAGGGCCTCGACCCGCTGGGGATGTTCGCCGAGCTGATGGGCAAGGACCAGGGCACCAACCGCGGCCGGGGCGGCTCGATGCACATCGCCGACCCCAAGCTCGGGATCTTCGGTGCCAACGGCATCGTGGCCGCGGGCCTGCCGATCGCCGCGGGCGCGGCCACCGCGGCCCAGCTGCGGGCCGACGGCAGCGTGGCGGTGGCGTTCTTCGGAGACGGCGCCCCGGCCCAGGGGGCGTTCCACGAGGCGCTCAACCTGGCCGCGGTGTGGCGGCTGCCGGTGGTCTTCTTCTGCGAGAACAACGGCTACGCCGAGTTCTCGCCCGCCGCCACCCAGCACGGCGCCCCGCTGGCCCAGCGGGCCGCGGGCTACGGCCTGCGCTACGTGGCGGTCGACGGCAACGACGTGGCGGCGACGGCGGCGGCCATGGAGGACGTGGTCCTGGCGTCCCGCGCCGGCGAGGGCCCCGCGGTCGTGGAGGCCGCCACCTACCGCTGGCACGGCCACTACGAGGGCGATCCCCAGCGTTACCGGTCGCCGGAGGAGGTCCGGGAGTGGGAGGCGCGTGACCCGCTCCTCGCCCACGAGCGGGTGCTGCGAGCCGAAGGCGTGGCCGACGACGAGATCAAGGCGTTGGAGGCGTCGGTCGCGGCCGACCTCGACGGCGCGGTCGAAGCGGCCCGGCGGCTCACCGCCCCGGACCCGGCCACCGTCGGAGACTTCGTCGTGCGGGCCCGCCCGGAGCGCGCCGAGCCGCCCGCGCCCGCCGCGGACGCACCCCACTTCCGCACCATGGACGCCATCCGGGCCGCGCTGGAGGCGGAGCTGCAGAGCGACGAGCGGGTGTTCGTGGCCGGCATCGACGTCGGCGCGGGCGGCAACGTGTTCGGGCTCACCCGCGGGCTCGCCGAGCGGTTCGGCGGGCGCGTGCGCGACACCCCGATCTCGGAGACCGCGATCATGGGCGCCGGAGTGGGCCTGGCCATGGCGGGGATGCGTCCGGTGGTCGAGCTCATGTACCTCGATTTCCTGGGCGTGTGCTTCGACCAGCTGCTCAACCAGGCGGCCAAGCTGCCGTTCATGACCGGGGGCGCGGCGGAGATGGCCTTGACCGTGCGCACCCAGTTCGGCGCCGGGCGGTCCTCGGGCAGCCAGCACTCCCAGAGCCTGGAGGCGCTCCTGGCCCACATCCCCGGCCTGAGCGTCGTCATGCCCTCGACCCCGGCAGACACCTACGGGCTGCTCCGGGCCGCCATCCAGGATCCGAACCCGGTCGTGTTCATCGAGAACCGGTTGCTCTACGGGATGAAGGGACCCCAGCCACCTGCCGACCACATCGTCCCGCTGGGCCGCTCCGCCATCGTGCGGCCCGGGACCGACGCCACCGTCGTGTCCGTGTCCCGCATGGTCCACGAGGCGCTCGCCGCGGCCGAGGCACTGGCCGCGGAGGGCATCTCCGTCGAGGTGATCGACCTGCGCACCGTGGCGCCGCTCGACATGGCGCCGGTCCTCGACTCGGTGCACCGCACCAGCCGCCTGCTCGTGGCGCACGAAGCTGCGGTCCCCTTCGGCATCGGCGCCGAGATCGCGGCCACCGTGGCCCGCGAGGCGTTCTGGGACCTGGACGCCCCGATCGAGCGGATCGGCGCGGCCGCGACCCCGCCGCCCTACGCGCCGGAGCTGGAGCGGGCCTGGCTGCCGGGCCGGGACGAGATCGCCGCCGCCGTCCGCCGGTTGGTAGCGGTCTAGCTGTGGCTCAGCACCCCAGCGCCCGGGCGATCACCAGGTGCTGGATCTCGTTGGTGCCCTCGCCGATCTCCAGCACCTTCGAGTCGCAGTAGAACCGGGCCACCGGCGACTCCAGCATGTAGCCGACGCCGCCGTGGATCTGCACCGCCTCCGACGCGGCCCAGGTGGCGACGCGCGAGGCCTTGAGCTTGGCCATCGCCGCCTCCTTCTGGAACGGCCGGCCCGCGTCGCGCAGGGACGCGGCCCGGTAGGTGAGCCAGCGGGCCGCCTCCAGCTCGGTGGCGATGTCGGCCAGCTTGAACTGCACGGCCTGGAACTTGGAGATGGGCTGGCCGAACTGGACCCGCTGGCGGGCGTAGTCCGTGGCCAGGTCGAGCACGGCCTGGGTGAGGCTCAGCGACAGGGCCGCGATCGAGATGCGCCCGACCTCCAGCGTGCGTAGGAACTGGTTGAGCCCCAGGTCCGGGTCGCCGACCAGGTGCTCGTCGCGCACCCAGACGTCGTCGAGGTACAGCTGCCGGGTGTCGAGGCCCCGCCAGCCGATGCCCCGCATCTTGGGGCCCATCGTGAAGCCCGGCGTGTCCTTCTCGATCACGAACGTGGCGTAGTTGGCCTCGGTGCGGGCCAGCAGCGTCACCCCGAAGGACATGTCGGTGCCCGCGTTGGAGATGAACGTCTTGCGCCCGTTGATCAGCCAGCCGCCGTCCCGGCGCTCGGCCCGCGTGCGGATGCCGCGGGCGTCGGAGCCGGCGTCGGGCTCGGTCAGCCCGAACGCCCCCAGGGCCCGCCCCTCGGCCAGCGGCCGCAGCCAGCGCTCGCGCTGGTCGTCGTTTCCGAACAGGTAGAGCGGCAGCGAGCCGATCGTGACGTGGGCCTGCCAGGCGGCGGCCACCGACTGGTCGGCCAGGCCGATCTGCTCCATGGCGGCGACGAACCCGACCGTAGACATGCCGATCCCGCCCCACTCCTCGGGGATGAGCATGCCGAGCAGTCCCAGCTCGCCCATCTCCCGCAGCAGGTCGGTGGGGCAGCGGCCCTCGTCCCACGCCTGGGGCGCCCGGGCCGCGATCTCCTTCTGCGCGAAGTCGCGGCAGAGCCCGACCAGGTCCTGCTCGGCGTCGCTCAGCGAGAAGTCCATCAGATCAAGTGCGCCAGGAAGTCCGTCGACCACGACGTCAGGTCGGCGGGGACGTGGTAGCTGGACTCGTCGTTGATCGCCGGCCAATGGTCGGCGATGTCCTCGATGGTCGGGTCGGGCGTGCCGTGGACGTAGCCGTCGGTGGCGGCGACGAAGATGCGGGCGAAGCGCCCGGCCCCGGCGGCGTAGATCTCGCCGCTGACCGGGCAGTCCTCGTGGGCCAGGTAGCCGACCAGGGGGGCCACCAGGTCGGGCGACATCTGCACCGCCATCTCCTCCGCGGCGCGGCCCGCCATCCGGGTCACGGCGGCGGGGGCGATCAGGTTGACCTTGATGCCGCGGTGAGCTCCGGCCAGCGTCAGGCTGCGGGTCAGCCCGATCACCCCGGCCTTGGCCGCCGCGTAGCAGGCGTTGTCGGGCAGGCCGAAGATGCCCGACGACGTGGTCATGACGATGCGGCCGTAGCCCGCGTCCACCATGTGCGGCCAGGCGGCGCGGGTCGTGAGGAACGCGCCGGTGAGATGGACCGCGAGGTGGCTGGCGAGGTCGTCCGGGTCCACTTCGGGGAAGCGCGCCCAGCGCATGATGCCCGCGTTGTTGACCAGAACGTCCAGGTGTCCGAACCGCTCGATCGCCGCGCCCACCAGCTCCTGGGCGCCGGCCTCGGTGGCGATGTCGCTGGCATCGGCGATGGCCTCGCCGCCCGCGGCGACGATCTCGGCCACGGCCTCGGCCGCCGGGGCCGCGTCGGCGCCCTCGCCCTCGATCGAGCCGCCCAGGTCGTTCACCACCACCCGGGCGCCGCGCTCGGCCAGCAGCCGCGCGTAGGCGCGCCCGATGCCGCGCCCCGCGCCGGTGACGACCGCGACGCGCCCGTCGAAGCGGAGCTCGTTCAGGCTGCCACCGGGGCGAGCCCCAGGAGTTCGCCCAGCGTGCCGCCGACCATGGCCCGGCGCTCGTCGTCGGGGACGCCGGCCATCTGGGTGGCCAGCAGCTCCCGGCTGCCGCCGAACGTGCCCTCGGCGTGGGGGTAGTCGTTGCCCCACACGATCGTCGACAGGCCGGTGATGTGGCGGCAGGCGACGGCGACCGG
>JBKPRS010000036.1:0-10317 GCA_046734695.1 Actinomycetota bacterium
GATGCCGTTGAACAGCAACTGCATCGACAGCAGCACCCCGATGGCGAAGTCACCCACCCCGAAGTGGGCTTCGAGGGGGTCGATGAGGCCTCGGACGATGCTCTTGTCGATCTCGTCCACGAGCACGACGAGGCCGAGCACCCACATGGGCTCCCGGAGCAGGCGGGGCAGGCGGCGCACGGGCAAGATTCTGCACTGTCTGTGCAGGTCTATGCTCGGACATGGTTGGTGACCAGGGGGGAAGCGAGGGACTTGCCATGGAGCAGTCGGCGATCGAGGTCGCGGAGTCCGTCCGGCGCGGCGAGCGCAAGGCCGTGGAGGTGCTCGACGAGGCCCTGGCGGCCATCGCGGCGGGCAACGACGAGCTGGGCGCCTTCGTCCACGTGGACGAGGGCCTGGCCCGCGCCGCGGCCGAGGCCGTCGACGCCAGCGTGGCCGCCGGCCACGATCCCGGGCCGTTCGCGGGCGTCCCCATCGGGGTCAAGGACCTGGAGGACTGCGCCGGCATGCCCACCAGCTACGGCTCGCTGCCCTACGTGGGGCGGGGCCCGGTGGCGGAGGACTCGATCCACGTGGCCCGGCTGCGGGCCGCGGGCGCGGTCCCCGTGGGCAAGACGGCGGCGCCCGAGTTCGGCACGCTCAACTTCACCAAGACGAAGGCGTGGGGCGTGGCCCGCAACCCGTGGGACCCGTCCCGCACGCCCGGCGGGTCCAGTGGCGGCAGCGCGGCGGCGGTGGCCGCCGGCTGGCTGCCCGCCGCCACGGCCAGCGACGGCGGCGGCTCCACCCGCATCCCGGCGAGCTTCTGCGGGCTCGTGGGGTTCAAGCCCAGCTTCGGCCGCATCCCCGATCCGTCGCCCGGCACGTCCCACACCGCCGTGTACGGCCTGCTCACCACCACCGTCGCCGACGCCGCCCGCCACCTGGACGTGGCGTCGGGCCCCGACGACCGCGACCGCATGTCGCTGCCCCGCCAGCTGGTGGGCTACGAGTCGGCGGCCGAGTCGCTGCCCATGCAGGGGCTCCGGGCCCGCTGGACGGCGGACATGGGCTTCGCGCTGGTCGACCCCGAGGTGCGGGAGCTGGCCGAGCAGGCCGCCCGCCGGCTGGCCGACGCCGCGGGGCTGGTGCTCGACGACGAGCCGGTGGTCCTGACCGACCCGGTGAAGGCGTGGCTGGGCGCCGGTCCCACCGGGCTGTGGCACCACATGGAGGAGGGCATGTGGCCGGGCGTGGCCGACGACCTCACCCGCTTCACCCGGTCGGTCCTCGAGCAGACCGAGCGCCAGACCGTGCCCCACGTCGCGCGGGCCGAGAGCCGCCGCTACCAGCTGGAGCACGAGGTGGCGGCGCTGATGTCGGAGGTCGACGTGCTGCTCAGCCCCACGACCGCGGTGGTGGCGTTCCCGGCCGAGGGCCCGCCTCCGGACACCATCGACGGCCGGCCGGCCAAGCCCCTGGGCGCGTCGGCCACGCCGTTCACCATGCTGGCCAACCTGTGCTGGAACCCGGCGGTGTCGGTGCCGGCGGGGACGAACTCCGAGGGACTACCGGTGGGCCTGCAGATCATGGCCCGGCGCCATCACGACGAGATCCCGCTGCGGCTGGCCCGCATCTGGGAGCAGACCGCGCCCTGGGCCCGTCACTCCCTGCGATCGCGCAGGTAGCGCTCGACCTCCTCGACCAGCGAGCGGCCCGTGCTGTCCTCGTCGTCGGCGTCGTGGCGCCGCTCCAGCTGGGCCACGTAGTCGGACGTCTCGTCGTCCTCCTGCACCAGCTCGGTGACCTGGCGCTCGTAGGCCGCGGCCGCGATCTCGAGGTCGGTGGTCGGCACCCACATGCCCAGCACCTCGGAGGTCTGCTCCAGCAGCGCCAGCACGGCCTTGGGTGAAGGGGCCGTGGGCACGTAGGTGGGCACGGCCGCCCACAGCGAGGCGGCGGGGATGCCGGAGTCGCGGCAGGCCGTCGAGAGCACGCCCACGACCCCGGTGGGGCCCTGGTACGTCGAGGGGCGCAGCCCGAGGTCGGCCTGGAGCGCGGGGTCGCTCACGGTGCCCACCACCGGCACCGGCCGGCTGTGGGGCACCTCGGCCACCAGCGCCCCGAGGATGACGACGAGGCGGGCGCCCAGCTCCTGGGCCAGCCCGGTGACCTGGGCGCAGAACGTGCGCCAGCGGAGCTGGGGCTCGGTCCCGATCAGCAGCAGCGCGTCGCCGGCGTCCCCCGGCAGGGTGGCCGAGTACACCGACGTCGTCGGCCAGACGATGTGGCGCGCGCCGTCCTCGTCGATCTCGGCCTGGGGCCGCGTGGAGGTGAAGTCGAAGAACTCCTCGGGATCGATCTCGGCCACCAGCTCGCCGTCGTAGCGGTCGATCAGGTAGCGGACCGCCCCGCTGGCGGCGTCGCCGGCGTCGTTCCAGCCCTCGAACGCGGCCACCAGCACCGGCCGGTCGAGGGTAGGGCGGGAACGCCAGATGACGTGATCCACTCGCTCCATGTTATGGGGGCCGGCGGCCTGTACCCCGCCCGGAGGGGACGGACGGGGTCAGGCGGCCGTGGAGGTGGGACGCGGCTCCGGGCCCGGCAGGGAGACGCCGCGCGTCTCCAGGCGGACCAGGAGCGCCGCCACCTCGTCCTGGGCCCGTGTCCACTCGTCGAGCGAACGCCGGGCGTTCGTTGCCGCGCCGGCGCCGGTCCACGCCGTGATCGCGGGGGGAAGCTCCATGGCCCGCACGGTACGACTGTGCTGTGACACGCAACCGACAACCATGTGATCAGTCCGTCACATGCACATGAACGCAATCCAACACCGCTGAGCGGTCGGCTCGACACTGGTGGTCATGTCAATCGCATGGCGGGCGTTCCGCGGCGCCGCCGACCGATCTACGGTGATATCCGTGACCCCCCACACCGTACGCACGGTGGCCGAGGTGATGAGCTCGCCCGTGGTCGTTGCACTCCCGGACGAGACCGTGGCCGAGGCCGCCACCCGCATGAACGACCGCACCGTCGGTTCCGTCGTCGTGGTCGACGGCACCCGCCCCGTGGGCATCCTGACCGAGCGGGACGTGGTCCGCCTGGCGGCGGCCGGGCCATCGGCCGAAGGCACCAAGGTCGCCGAGTGGATGACGCCGGACCCCGACTGCGTCGAGCCGGGCCTGTCGGTGCAGGAGGCGTTCGCCTCGCTCGGGACGCACGGCTACCGCCACATCCCCGTCGTCGAGGGCAGCGAGCTGGTGGGGATCGTGTCGCTGCGCGACCTGATGCGGGTGGCGGCCATCCAGCCCGTCGTCCACCCGGGCCAGATCGAGGCGCCCCCCGGGCTGGAGGGCGTGATCGTGGCCGAGACCAAGGTCGGCGACGTCCGGGGCCTCGAGGGCTTCTACCACTACCGCGAGTACTCGGCCGTCGAGCTGGCCGGCAAGCGCTCGCTGGAGGACATCTGGTTCCTGCTGTTCGAGGGCCACCTGCCCACCCGGGCGGAGAGCGACGCCTTCGCGGCCGAGGTCCGGGGCCAGCGTCAGGTGCCCGAGGCGGTGCGGCGGCTGCTGCCCGAGGTGGCACGGTCCGGCGGCCCGCTCATGGACCGGCTGCGTAGCGCGGTGTCGCTCGTGGGCCACAGCCAGGGGTTCCAGCCGTGGCTCGACATCCCGCCCGCGGAGCTGCGCTCCAACGCCCTGGTCGTGTGCGCGGCGGTGCCGACGCTGATCATGGCGCTGCACCGCCTGGAGCAGGGCCAGGAGCCGATCGATCCCGATCCGGAGCTGGGCTACGGCGCCAACTACCTGTGGATGCTGACCGGCGAGCGCCCCGACGAGGAGCGGGCCCGGGCGGTCGAGCAGTACCAGATCCTCACCATCGACCACGGCTTCAACGCCTCGACGTTCACCTCCCGGGTCATCACCTCGACCGGAGCCGACCTGGCCGCCGCGGTCACGGGCGGCATCGCCGCCCTTTCGGGCCCGCTGCACGGCGGCGCCCCGGCCCGGGCGCTCGACCTGCTCGACGCCATCGGCACGCCCGAGAACGCCCGCCCGTACCTGGTCGACGCGGTGACCAAGGGCGAGAAGATCATGGGGTTCGGCCACCGGGTGTACAAGACCGACGACCCCCGCTCGCTGTTCCTGCGGGACGTGGCCGAGCGCATCGGGGCCGAGAAGGCCGACTTCGCCAAGCAGGTCGAGCAGACCGTCGTGGACGTCCTCGCCGAGCTCAAGCCGGGCCGCAACCTGTACGCCAACGTCGAGTTCTACGCGGGCGTGGTCATGGAGCACACCGGCCTGCCCCGCGACCTGTTCACCCCGACGTTCGCGTCGTCCCGGGTGATCGGCTGGTGCGCCAACATCCTGGAGCAGGCGGCCGACAACCGGATCATCCGCCCGTCGGCCCGCTACGTCGGCCCGCCCCCGCCCCAGCCGGTCCCCGACCCGGCCTGACAGCGGTACGGTGCGCGGCGTGAAAGTGGAGATCGCCACCACCCTGACCCCCGCCATCGTGGACGCCGTCCAGCGGCTGGTGCCCCAGGTCTCGTCGTCGGCCCCGCCGCCTACGACGGTCGAACTGGGCGAGATCGTCGGCTCGCCCGCCACCGACCTGTTCATCGCCCTGGACGACGACGGCACGATCATCGGCATGGCCACGCTCGCCACCTTCCGCATCCCCACCGCCATGCGCGGCTGGATCGAGGACGTCACGGTGGACGAAGCCGGCCGCGGCCAGGGCGTGGGCACGGCCCTGATCCTGGCCATGGTGGAGCGCGCCCGCGAGCTCGGGTGCAAGACGATCGAGCTCACGTCCCGCCCGGCCCGCGAGGACGCCAACCGCCTCTACCAGCGCCTCGGCTTCGTCCCCCGCGACACCAACGTCTACCGGCAGGTGCTGGCTACCGGGTAGCCGGCAGGAGCTCGGCCAGCTCGGTCGGGATCAGTCGGGCCATCTCCGTGAAGCCGGTAGGCGTGCTGTGGACGCCGTCGGCGTGGAACCACTCGGGACGGGCAACCGACGCCCAGTCGTAGATCACCATGTTCGGGTAGCTGTCCCGGGCGTCGCGCAGGATCGCGTTCCAGGCCTCCATGTTGGCGCTGTCGTAGTCGCCGTCGTCGACCTGGGTCACGGTGGTGAGCCACATCACCGGCTCGTCGCCGATGATGGCCATCATCTCGTCGATGCGCTGACGGGGGCCGAACGTGGTCTCGTTCTGCGCCAGCAGGGCGACGTCGTTCGTGCCGAGCTCGACGACCCAACACCCCGTGTAGCCGTCGGCGCGCGCCTGCCGGGCCACCTCGGCACCCGGCTGCTCGTCGTTGGAGACCTCGTGGATCGTCCGTCCGACTCCGCCATCCCCGTGCACATCGGCCACGCCGACCGCCCGGTACTGGCTGTCCAATCGCAGAGCCGGATCGGCGATCTGACCCTCGGCCATCATCCCCACGGTCAGCGAGTCGCCGATGTGCATCACCGCGCCGCACGAGGTCTGTCCTTCGGCCAGCCGCGGCGAATCCTCACTGCATGCGGCCAGGGCACCGGCCGCCAGCACGACGACGACGGGCGCGAGCCGCGCGCGAATCACCACTTGGCGCCCCCCTTCGGCCTCAGCTGAGCCAATGTATTCGGTCATGACCGGCAAGCCGGAGAAGGAGGAGCGGGACGGGGTTCCGCTCACGAACCTCGACCAACCGCTGTTCGAAGGGGCGGGGGCCACCAAGCGGGATCTCGTGGACTACCTGGACGGGGTCAGCGAACGGATCCTGCCGGAGCTGGCGGACCGACCCTTGTCGGTCATCCGGGTGCACCGGGGGCAGGAGGCGTTCATGCAGAAGAACGTCCCCAAGTACACGCCGGACTGGGTGCCGACCGTGCGGCTGTGGGCCGAGACGTCCAAGCGGGAGGTGGCCTACGCCCTTTGCAACGACCGGCGCACGCTGCTGTGGTTCGCCAACCAGCGGGCCGTCGAGTACCACCCGACGCTGGTGCGGGCCGACCGGATCGACCGCATGACCCACCTGGTGCTCGACCTCGACCCGCCCGAGGGCGACGGCTTCGGGCTGGCGGTCGCGGTCGCCCACCTGGTCCACCGGGCGCTGGACGACCTGGGACTGGCCGGCGGGGTGAAGACCAGCGGGGCCAAGGGCGTGCACGTGTTCGTGCCCATCGACGACTCGGTGGCGATGGAGGACGCGGCCGCCGCCACCCGGGCCATCGCGGCCCGGGCCGAGCGGCTCGATCCGAAGATCGCCACCACCGCGTTCATGAAGGAGGACCGGGGCGGCAAGGTGTTCGTCGACTCGACCCGCGTCGGCGGGGCGACGGTGGTGGCCGCCTACAGCCCGCGGGTGCGGCCGGGGACGCCGGTGTCGTTCCCGGTGGCGTGGGACGAGCTCGACGGCGTGACCCCCGCCGACTTCACCGTGCACACCGCGCTGGACCGCCTGGGGGACCGCGACCCGTGGGCGGAGCACATGCCCGAGCCGCAGGCACTGAGCGCCGATCTGATCGCCGAGGGCCACGAGATCCCCGTCGCCCGGGTCCAGGCCATGCACGAGGGCAAGCGCCGCAAGCGGGCCGCGGGCGGCGGCTGAGGGCTTGTCATTCGGTGAACTGGCCCGCGTGACGAGACGCGGCTCGCCGCAACGCTCCACCATGGGTGGCGTGGAGGGCGGTGTCACCATCTCGGTCCGGGGCCTGACCCACCGCTATCCCGCGCCGGAGGGCACGCTCGCCGTGCTGGAGGGCGTGGACCTGGACGTCCCCGCCGGGGGCTACGTGACGGTGACCGGCCCGTCGGGCGCGGGCAAGTCCACGCTGCTGTCCGTCCTCGGCGGGCTGGAGGTGCTGCAGGAGGGGACGGCCAGCGTCGGCGACGTCGATCTCGCCGGCCTGGCGGGGGACCAGCTGGCGGCCTACCGGCGGACCACGGTCGGCTTCGTGTTCCAGCACTTCGGGCTGCTGGAGGCGCTGACCGCAGCCGAGAACGTCGAGCTGGCCGCCGTGCTGGCCGGGGTGGCACCGGGTGCGAGGCGGCGCCGGGCCGCGGAGCTGCTGGACGCGGTCGGCCTGGCCGCCCGGGCCCGCCACCAGCCGCTGCAGCTCTCGGGGGGCGAGCGCCAGCGGGTGGCGATCGCCCGGGCTCTGGCCAACCGGCCGCGGCTGCTGCTGGCCGACGAGCCCACCGGCAACCTCGACGAGGCCTCGGCCGACGCCGTGATCAGCTTGCTGGAGCAGCTGCGGCAGGAGCACGGCTGCACGCTGCTGGTCGTGACCCACAACCGGGCGCTGGCCGCCCGGGCGCCCGTGCGGGTCCAGCTCGACGCGGGGCATCGCGCGGCGTGAGCTGGCGCGACGTCGTCGTCCTCGCGTCCCGGGGCGTGGCCCGGCGACCGGGCCGGGCCGCGTTGACGGTGCTGGCGGTGGCGCTGGCCGCGGCGCTGTTCTCGGCCCTGCTCACGATCTCCCGCACTGCCCAGGTGCGGGTGCTCGACCAGCTCGCCGACGGCGGGCCGCTGGCCGGGATCGAGGTGGCCCCGGCCGCCCCCGACCCCACCCAGGTGGACCAGGACGACGCCCAGCCGGGCGAGCCCCGCGACCTCGACGACGCCGCCCTGGAAGCCATCGCCGCACTGCCGGACGTGCGGGCCGTGATCCCGCTGGTCAGCACCCGGGTGGTCGTGGCCGTGCCCGATCCGGTGGAGCTGGACGACGGCACGACCATCACGACCGAGCCCCGCTACGACCGGGACCGCGGGCCCCGAGGGGTGCTGTTCGAGACCATGGTGGGCGCCGATGTGCGCCGGGCCGACGACCTGCCGATCTCGGTGCTCGCCGGCCGCCTGCCCGCTCCGGGGTCCGCGACCGAGGTGGCGGTGACCACGACGTGGCTCGCCCGCTTCGGGCTGGGGCGCACCGACGCGGCCCGCATGCTGGGCGTCGAGCTGGAGGTGGGCGCGCCCCGCTCGTTCGGTGACAGCATCCGCAACCGCTGGACCCGCATGGAGATCGTCGGCGTGGTGGCCCAGGAGGCGACCTCCGGCGCGCTGCTGGCGCCGCTGGAGGCCGTGCGCCCGGCTCGGGCGTGGTCGCTGGCGGGCGCGCCCGACCACCGGCTCGACATCCCTTCGTCGCCCTACAGCGGCGCCTTCGTGGTGGCCCGGGGCCTGGACCGGGTGGCTGCGACCCGCAACGGCATCCAGGACATCGGCTACTCCACCAGCGCCCCCGAGAACCTCATCGCCAGCGTCCAGCGCTACCTCCGGGTGGTCGAGATCGTGCTGGCGGGCATCGGGCTGATCGCCCTGGCCATCGCCACGCTCGGCATCACCAACGCGCTGCTGGCCGCGGTGCGGGAACGCCGCCGCGAGATCGGCGTGCTCAAGGCCATCGGCGCCCGCGACCGCGACGTCCTGCGGCTGTTCCTGGTGGAGGCCGGTGTCCTGGGCCTGCTGGGCGGCCTGATCGGGACGCTGGGCGGACTGGGCCTCGCGTCGCTGGTGGGGGTGGTGGTCAACGGCTACCTGCGCAGCCAGGGACTGGTCGGCGTCAGCGCGGAGCTCCCGCTCGCCATCGCGGTCGCGGGAGTGGTCGGCGCCGGCCTGCTGGCGGTGCTGGCCGGGGCGATCCCCGCCCGCCGTGCCGCCCGCCTCCCGGCCCGCGAGGCGGTCGAGGCATGAGGCGACCGGCCCGGCGCGGGGCCGCCGCCGTGCTCGTGGCGGTGCTGGCACTGGCGTCCGCTGCATGCTCCGGGAGGGCCGAGGACGACGTCCCCGCCGCCGCACCGGACGGCCCGGCCGAGGTGTACCTGGCGGTCGGCGCCGACGCCACGCTGGGGATCGGCACCGAGCAGCCGCTCGTGGAGGAGTGGCCCAAGGTGCTGTTCCGCACCGCCCTGCCGCGCGACACGGTGTTCGTGAACGGGGCCCAGGAGGGCGCCACCGCGGCCGAAGCCTTCCGCGAGCAGGTCGCGTTGGCGAGCGAGGTGGAGCCGACGCTGGTCACCGTGTGGCTCAGCCGGGACGACCTGGCGGCGGGCACGCCGGTGGCCGACTACGAGGCGGTGCTCGGCGATCTGGTCCACGTCCTGGGGCGGGGCGGCAAGGCCCGGGTCCTGGTGGCCAACGCTCCGGAGGTCACCGGCGTGCCCGCGGCCACGGTGGCCGCCTACAACGACGCCATCGCCCGGGTGGCCCAGGCCGAGGAGGCCGACCTGGTCGACCTCCACACCCTCGGCCTCGGGGACGTGCTCGATGCCGAGGCCCAGGCCCGGGTGGCGGAGGCGTTCGCGGCGGTCCTGTGACACCCGTGTCAGCCATCGTCCAGACTGGGCCGATGCCTGATCACGCCCCGCGCACCTACGTCGTGACCGGCGCCGCCTCCGGGATCGGCCGGGCGACCTGCGAGCTGCTGTCCACCGCCGGTCACCGGGTCGTGGACGTCGACCTGCGGGACGCGACCATCACCACCGATCTGGCCACCCCCGCGGGCCGCGCCGCCCTGGTCGACGCGGTCACCCAGGCCACCGGCGGCCGGGTCGACGCGGTGATCGCGAACGCGGGCGTGAACGCCCCGCCCGAGCTGTGCGTGCGGGTCAACTACTTCGGCGCGGTCGCCACGCTGGAGAGCCTGCGCCCGCTGCTGGCCCGCGCGGACTCGCCCCGGGCGGTGGCGACGGCATCGTCGTCGGTCATCAACGCCCACGACGTCGCGCTGGTGGCCGAATGCCTCGACGGCGACGAGGAGGCCGCGGCCGCGCGCGCAGGGCGGGCCGGCCTGGCCGCCTACCCGTCCTCCAAGCGGGCGCTGGCCCGCTGGGTCCGCCGCCAGGCCCCGACCGACGCCTGGGCCGGTGCGGGCATCGCCCTGAACGCAGTGGCCCCCGGCATCGTGCAGACGCCCATGACCGAGCCGCTGTTCGCCGACGAGAGCATGCGGGCGCTCATGGCCGAAGCCGTCCCCATGCCCTACGGCGGCCACGCCCGGCCCGAGCACGTGGCCGAGCTCATCGCCTTCCTGGCCGCGCCCACCACCGCCCGCCTCACCGGCCAGGTGGTGTTCGTGGACGGCGGCGCCGACGCGGTCCTGCGCGGCGACGACATCTGGTGAGCGTGGCTAGCGGGTGAGGCTGCGGCCGGAGGCGTCCAGCAGGTCGGCCCAGGGGTCGTCGGTGGCGGCCGCCTCGTGCCATCCGGGGCTGGACCAGTGGGGCCAGCCCCGGCTGTGCTCCCGCAAGCGGGCGCAGACGTCCGCGGGCGGGGCGAAGGGGACGCCCAGGCCGGCGCAGACGTCGTGGCCGTGCAGGATCATCTCCAGCGCGCCCCGGGGGGCGAA
>JBKPRS010000037.1:0-3486 GCA_046734695.1 Actinomycetota bacterium
GCGCCCGCGCTCTGCGGCCCGACGACCAGCGCCCCACCGGGGTCGATGGCGGCGATCGACCCGCCGCCCGCCCCGATGGTGTGGACGTCGAGCGACGGGAACCGCACCGTGAACCCGCCCACCTCCCGCTGGGCGGCGGGCGCGGGGGCGCCGTCGAGGATGAGGCAGACGTCGGTGGACGTGCCGCCCATGTCGAACGTGACCGCATCGGCGAAGCCGTTGGCCGCCGCCGCGGCCGCGCCGGCCCGCACCCCTCCGGCGGGTCCCGACAGCAGCAGCGCGGCGGGCAGCTCCGCCGCCTCCGCCGCGGGCAGCAGGCCGCCGGCCGAGGTCATGACCAGCACCTCGCCGGCCTCGCCGTCCAGGCTGCGCAGATAGGCCCGCAGGCGGGGCCGCAGGGCGGCGTTGACCACCGTCGTGACGGTCCGCTCGACCTCCCGCATCTCGGGCGAGACCTCGTGCGAGCAGGTGACGTCGAACCCCCGCGCCCTCAGGTCGGCCGCCACCGCCTGCTCGTGGACCGGCTCGATGTCGGCGTGCAGCAGGCACACGGCCACGACGTCGGCTTCCGGGTCGGCCACGGGACCGACCGGCACCAGCTCCGACCCGTCGGCCGCCAGCCGGCCCGCCACCTCGTAACGCAGCGACCGGGGCACCAGCGGCTCGGGCCGGGAGGCGAGCTGGTCGTACAGCGAAGGCCGGTCCTGGCGGGCGATCTCGATGACGTCCCGCAGGCCCTCGGTCGTCACCAGGGCCACGGTGGCGCCCCGCCGCTCCAGCAGCGCGTTGGTGGCGACGGTCGTGCCGTGGGCCAGCAGGTCGGGCCGCTCCCCCGCCAGGGCGGACCGGATGGCGTGGGCCGGGTCGTCCGGCGTGGACAGGACCTTGGCCACCCGCCCGTCCGCCGCCACCAAGTCGGTGAACGTCCCGCCGGTGTCGACCCCGACCTGCACGCCCGGACCCTAACTTGGGGCGGTGGTGCCGGTCCGTCCCTGCTGGGTCTGGGCGGCCTCCACCGCCAGCATGTCCACCAGGTCGTTCATGCGGTCGCCCGAGTGGCCCTTGATCCAGCTGAAGCTGACGTTCCCCCGGCGCCGGTACTCCTCGATCAGCGGTTCCCACAGGTCGCGGTTGGCCACCGGCTTCTTGGCCGAGTTAGTCCAGCCCCGCCGCAGCCAGCCCTCCCACCAGCGGTCCCGGAAGCAGTTCACGACGTAGGTGGAGTCGCTGACGATGTGCAGATGACCCGTCGGATGGGCCCGCACCGCCTCCAGGACGGCGTTGATCTCCATGCGCTGGTTGGTGCTGTGGGCCTCGTTCCCGCTGGCGTAGGGACCGTCGGGCTCGGCCCACGCCCAGCCACCCGGGCCCGGGTTCCCCAGGCAGGCTCCGTCGGTGTACACGACCGTCGACACAGACGGGACAACTTAGGCGCGGGGTGCAACGTTCTGTTTCACCAGATCAGGTGCCAGCATGGGGGCATGATCATCGACGGGTTCGTGCACCAGCTGCCCGACACCGACCCGACCGAGACCCAGGAGTGGCTCGACTCTCTCGACGCCATCGTCGAAGGACACGGGACCCCCAGAGCCCGGTTCCTGATGTCCAAGCTCATCGAGCGCGCCCGCGAGCTGCAGGTGGGGCATCCGGCCACGGTGTCGACGCCGTATGTGAACACCATCCCGCCCGAGGAGGAACCATGGTTCCCGGGCGACTACGAGATGGAGCGCCGCATCCGCGCTTACATCCGCTGGAACGCCGCGGTCATGGTCATCAAGGCCAACAAGCACGCTGACGGCATCGGCGGCCATCTGTCGACGTTCGCGTCCTCGGCCGCGCTGTACGACGTCGGGTTCAACTGGTTCTTCCACGGCAAGGAAGACGGGCTGGCGGGCGACGCCGTCTACATCCAGGGCCACGCCGCGCCCGGGATCTACGCCCGCGCCTACCTGGAGGGCCGGCTCACCGAGGGCGACCTCGACCAGTTCCGCCAGGAGGTGGGCGGCGGGCTGTCCAGCTACCCCCATCCCCGGTTGATGCCCCAGTTCTGGGAGTACCCCACGGTGTCGATGGGCCTGGGGCCGCTCAACTCGATCTACCACGCCCGCTTCCTGCGCTACCTGCACAACCGGCGCATCGACGACACCAGCGCGTCGCGGGTGTGGTGCTTCATCGGCGACGGCGAGGTGGACGAGCCCGAGACGCTGGGCGCGCTCACGCTGCCGGCCCGCGAGCAGCTCGACAACCTGATCTGGGTCGTCAACTGCAACCTGCAGCGCCTCGACGGCCCGGTCCGGGGCAACGGCAAGGTCATCCAGGAGCTGGAGGCCGTCTTCCGCGGGGCGGGCTGGAACGTCATCAAGGTCGTGTGGGGCTCGCGCTGGGACGAGCTGCTGGCCCAGGACCGCGACGGCGTCCTGCTCAACAAGATGAACACGACGGTCGACGGCGAGTTCCAGCGCTACGCGGTCGAGTCCGGCGCCTATGCCCGGGAGCACTTCTTCGGGCCGGACCCCCGGCTGCGCAAGATGGTCGAGCACCTCTCCGACGACGAGATCCGCAACCTGCCCCGCGGCGGGCACGACAACCGGAAGCTGTACGCGGCCTACAAGGCCGCCACCGAGCAGCACGGCGCGCCCACGGTCATCCTGGCCAAGACCATCAAGGGTTGGACGCTCGGCCCCGACGTCGAGGGCCGCAACGCCACCCACCAGATCAAGAAGATGACGGTGGACCAGCTTCGGGTGCTGCGCGAGCGCCTGTACCTCCAGGACGTGATCCCCGAGGACGCTCTGGCCGAGGACAAGGAGCCTCCCTACATCAAGTTCCAGGACGGCGCGGTCGAGCAGGAGTACATGCTGGGCCGGCGCAAGGCGCTCGACGGTCCCCTGCCGTCCCGGGTGGTGCGCACCAAGCGGCCCATCGGCTTGCCCGAGGACAAGCCGTTCGACGAGGTGCTGGCCGGGTCGGGCAAGCAGGAGGTGTCGACCACCATGGCCTTCACCCGCCTGCTGCGGAACCTGTGCCGCGACCCCAACGTGGGCCGGCGGGTGGTGCCGATCATCCCCGACGAGGCCCGCACGTTCGGCATGGACGCCCTGTTCAAGGAGTTCAAGATCTACGCGGCCCACGGCCAGGTCTACGAGCCGGTCGACGCCCAGCTGCTGCTGTCCTACAGCGAGGCCCAGGACGGCCAGGTGCTGGAGGAGGGCATCACCGAGGCCGGCTCGATGTCCTCGTTCATCGCCGCCGCCACCAGCTACGCCCACCGGGGCGTGCCGATGCTGCCGTTCTTCACCTTCTACTCGATGTTCGGCTTCCAGCGGGTGGGCGACCTCATCTGGTCCGCGGCCGACTCGCGGGCCCGGGGATTCCTGCTCGGCGCCACCGCGGGGCGCACCACGCTGCTGGGCGAGGGTCTCCAGCACCAGGACGGCCACAGCCACGTGCTGGCGTCGGTGGTGCCCACCGTCGAGGCGTGGGACC
>JBKPRS010000038.1:0-2179 GCA_046734695.1 Actinomycetota bacterium
GCCATCGCCCGCGCGGCCGACCGCACGCCGGCCGAGGCCGCCGCGGCAGCCGGGCCGCTGGCCCTCGTCCTGGTGGGCGTGGGCGATCCCGGCAACGCGGGCACGCTGCTCCGGTCGGCCGAAGCCGCCGGCGCGGGCGCCGCGCTGTTCTGCGACGGCTCGGTCGATCCCTTCG
Organism: Actinomycetota bacterium; assembly: GCA_046734695.1. Taxonomy (GTDB): domain Bacteria; phylum Actinomycetota; class Acidimicrobiia; order Acidimicrobiales; family VFJN01; genus ZC4RG19. The sequence goes on from JBKPRS010000038.1 coordinate 176, forward strand.
GGCCCAAGTGCGTGCGCTCGTCGGCCGGTTCGCTGTTCCGCCTGGCGGTCACCCGGGCGGCCGACAGCGACGAGGTGCTGGCCGCGCTGGCGGCCCAGGGCTTCACCACCGTGGGGACCCGGGCCCGGGGGGCGCTGGCCTACGACGACGTCGACCTGGCCGGCCCGGTGGCGCTCGTGCTCGGGAACGAGGCCCACGGCCTGCCCGACGCGGTGGCCGCGGCCGTGGAGCGCAGCGTGACGATCCCCATGGCCGGGCGCACGGAGTCCCTCAACGTGGGGATGGCGGGCACGGTCCTGTGCTTCGAGGCCCTGCGCCAGCGCCGGGCCCGCGAGCGGGCTGCGGGTGAGGGGAATGGACTGGACGCGGCGCCGCCGCGAACGGCAGGGTTCACCACTACATGAGCAACGACGACGACCTCATCGGCGAGATCGCGCGGCTCACCGACGATGCCCGCGTGCGATTGGACGCGGCCGCCACGCTCGACGAGCTGCGGGCGGCGGAGACCGACGTGCTGGGCAAGCGCTCGCCCCTCACCGGTCTGCGCAAGCGGCTGGGCGCGCTGGACGCCGACGGCCGGCGGGCGGTCGGCAAGGTGCTGCACGGTGCCCAGGAGGAGCTGGCCGCACTGGCGGTCGAGCGCCGGGCGGTCATGGAGGCGGCCGAGCGGGCCGAGCAGCTCATCGCCGAGCGGCTCGACCTCACCGAGGTCCTGCCCGGGCCCGGGATCGGCCACCTCCACCTCGTCACCCAGGCCATCGAGCACCTGGAGGACGTGTTCGTCGGCCTCGGCTTCACCGTGGCCGAGGGGCCCGAGGTCGAGACCGACTGGAACAACTTCGGGGCCCTCAACTTCCCGCCCAGCCACCCGGCGCGGGACATGTACGACACGCTGCACGTGACCTTCGGCGAGCCCGGGTCGACCGTCCTGCGCACGCATACCTCCCCGGTCCAGGTGCGGGTCATGAGCGGCACACCGCCGCCGTACTACTCGGTGATGCCGGGCCGCGTGTTCCGCTCCGACACCGCGGACGCCACCCACATGCCGGTGTTCCATCAGATCGAGGGCCTGGTCGTCGACCGCGACATCACCTTCGCCGACCTGGCGGGGACCATCGACGCCTTCACCAAGGCCTACTTCGGCGGCGACTTCACGTCGCGGCTGCGCCCGTCGTACTTCCCCTTCACCGAGCCCTCGGCCGAGTTCGACATCCAGCGCCCCGACGGCAGCTGGCTGGAGCTCGGGGGCTGCGGCATGGTCCACCCCAACGTGCTGGCCAACTGCGGCCTCGACCCCGAGCAATGGCAGGGCTTCGCCTTCGGGTTCGGCATCGACCGCCTGGCCGCCGCCCGCCACGGGGTAGCCGACCTGCGCGAACTGTTCACCAACGACATCCGGTTCCTGACCCAGTTCTAGGGTCGGGGCCCGGTCGCACTTCTCCGAGGGCACCGATGAAGGTCCTGCTGTCCTGGCTCCAAGACTTCGCGCCGATCGAGGGCGACCCCGTCGCGCTCGGCGAGCAGATGAGCGACCTCGGCATGGCGGTCGAGCAGCTCGACCTGCTGGGCCAGGGGCTCGACGGCATCGTGGTGGCCAAGGTGCTCGCCACCCGGCCGCACCCCTCGGCCGACCGCATCCACCTGGTCCACGTGGACGCGGGCGACGGCGAGGCGCTCCAGATCGCGTGCGGGGCCTTCAACATGGCGCCCGGCGATCTGGTCCCCCTGGCCACGCTCGGCACGGTGATGCCCAACGGCATCGAGATCGGGCGGCGCAAGATGCGGGGCGAGTGGTCGAACGGGATGCTGTGCTCGGCCGCCGAGCTGAACCTGGGCGGCGACGCCGGCGGCATCTACATCCTGCCCCCGGGGCTGGAGATCGGCGCCGACCTGACCGAGGCGCTCGGCATCGAGGCCGACGCCCTCTACGACCTGGAGATCAACCCCAACCGCCCCGACGCCATGTCGGTGGCGGGAGTGGCCCGGGACCTGGCGGCCCGCCTG
>JBKPRS010000039.1:0-3438 GCA_046734695.1 Actinomycetota bacterium
CCGTCGCACACCGCGCCCCCGGCGTGGGGCGGCCAGCACGACCCGCCGTCGCCGTGGGGCGAACCGTCGCACGCCGCGCCCCCGGCGTGGGGCGGCCAGCCCCAGGCTCCGCAACAGCCGTCGGGGCCGGCGCCCGCGTCCTGGTCGACCCGCTCGTCGGCTCCGGGTGCCTGGGCCTCCTACTCGCAGCAGGAGTCCGGGAATGCCAACCTCGCTCTCGCGGTGATGGGTGGCTTCGCGGGCGCGGTGGTGGCCGGGCTCATCTGGTGGGGCATCGTGGCCACCACCCGCATGCAGATCGTCTACCTGGCCTTCGGCGTCGGCTGGATCGTCGCCCAGGGCGTCCTCATCTGCGCCCAGCAGCGCAACCGCATCCCGCTCCAGGTCATCGCGGGCGCGTTCACGCTGCTGGCCCTGGGGGTCAGCGAGTACTTCATCCAGCGCTCCCTGTTCATCGACGACGGCGGCAGCATCCCGCTCTGGAACGGGCTGTCCTTCGCCTTCGACGTGGTACGGGAGGGGCTGAAAGACGACCCCGCCACCGGCTTCTTCTGGATCGTCGGGGTCATCGTCGCCGTCGTCGTGGCCGGGAAGCAGGACGCCATCACGCAGAGACGCTGAGTGGTCGGTCCCTGACGTCTCCACTGCCGCGGCGGCATCCGCCGGGGTTAATCTTGAACGTCTATGGCACAGACCCAGCACCTCTCCCAGGCGGCGTTCGACCGGCTCCAGGCCGAGCACGACGACCTGACGACACGTGGCCGGGTCGAGATCGCCCGCAAGATCGAGGCCGCCCGCGAGCTGGGTGACCTGTCCGAGAACGGCGACTACCACGCGGCCAAGGAAGAGCAGGGCAAGATGGAGGGCCGCATCCGTCAGCTCGCCTACATGCTGGAGAACGCGGAGATCGTCGAGACCGAGGGCGGCGGCGAGCAGGTCTCGCACGGGTCGGTCGTCGCCATCCGCTACGAGGGCGACGACGAGGTCGAGCGCTACCTCATCGGCTCCATCGAGGAGCGCCACGACGACCTCGACGTCATCAGCCCCTCGTCCCCGCTGGGCGTAGCGCTGATCGGCTCGTCACCCGGCGACACGGTCACCTTCGTCGCCCCCACCGGAGCCGAGCTCAAGGTCGAGGTCGTCTCGGTCGACTGACCGAGTCAGGCCCGGACGAGCAGCAGCACCAGAGCGAAGTGGGAGGCGCTGGCGCTGACCACGAACGTGTGCCAGATCTCGTGGTAGCCGAAGACCGCCGGGCTGGGGTTGGGGCGGTGCGTGGCCAGGGTGATGGCGCCGACCGTGTAGAGCAGGCCGCCGACCGCCAGCAGCGTGAGCTCGACGCCTGACAGCGAGGCCGCCAGCTGCGGGGCGGCCAGGATGGCCAGCCAGCCCAGCACCAGGTACATGGTGAAGCCGACCGCGGGCCAGCGTTCCAGGCGCAGGACCGTGATCACGACGCCGACCGCGGCGCCCACCCAGGAGACCACCAACAGGCTGATCCCCCACGACGGGCGCAGGGCCAGCAGCACGACCGGGGTGTACGAGCCGGCGATGAGCACGAAGATCATGCAGTGGTCGAGGCGGCGCATGACCATGAGCGCCCGGGCCGACCACTGGCCCCGGTGGTACGCCGCGCTGACCCCGTACAGGGCCGTCAGGCTGGCGGCGAAGATGGCGGCGCCCACCCGCGCCTCGGCCCCTCGGGCCAAGGCGACGAGGGCGATGCCAGCCGGTATGGAGACGAAGAACGCCACCTGATGGAGCCGCCCACGCAGCCGCGGCTTGGGGAGCACTGGCCGGTGCATCCTCGCAGGGTAGCGGGGCGACCGCCGTACCAGAAGCGTTGTTGGACACGTCGAAAGAGGGCAAACGAGGACAAGATGTGACCTCGAGGCGTCGTAGCGTGCGAAGCATGGATTGGAAGCTGGAGCTCATCGGCGTACCCGTTTCGGACGTGGACCGCGCCAAGGCCTTCTATTCGGAGCAGGTCGGCTTCACCGTCGACCACGACCACACCGTCAGCGACGAGATCCGCTTCGTGCAGATCACCCCGCCCGGATCGGCCTGCTCGATCGCCTTCGGCAAGGGCGTCTCGACCATGGAGCCCGGCTCGCTCCAGGGCCTCCAGGTGGTGGTGGACGACGCGGACGCCGCCCGGGCCCACCTGGTCGGCAACGGGGTCGACGCCAGCGACGTCGAGGATCTGCCCTGGGGCCGCTTCGTCTACTTCAGCGACCCCGACGGCAACGGCTGGGCCCTCCAGCAGATCGTGCGACCGGGCGAGTAGCCCGCGCGCACCCCCAACCGCGCCGGGACGGTCCTGCGGCGGGGCCGTCCCGGCGACGGGGCCCGCCTACGCTGGGCGGGTGTACGGCATCGCGCTGAGCGTCGCTGCGTGTCTTCGGGCCGGCACGCGCGTGGACGTGGCCTGGGTCGTCGACAGCCAGGGGTTCGAGAGCCTCGACCGCAACGATGCCCTCGCCCTCACGCCGGGGGGCGGGCGCTTGGGGTCGCTGCTGTCGGGCGCGGCCGATGGGCAGCTGGCACGGCTCGCCGGCCAGCAGGAGGGAAGCCAAGGGCAGCTGGTGGAGCTGCACATTGACGACGTCGACGCCCTGATCGTCGGGCTGCCGCGTGGCGGCGACGCCCGCTGCCTCCTCCTTCCGGCGTCGGCGTTGCCCGCAGAGCTGTGGGACCTGTTGACCGCCCGTGAGCCGGTCTGCCTCGTGACACGCCTCCAGGGGGACGTAGTCGTCGACACGGCGCTGTTCACGTTCGGGACCGTCGCCACGGCCGGCGACGACGTCGAGCGGGTGTTCCGGCGCGGCGTGAGCGATGCGGTGGCCTCGGAGGACCGCATCGTGACCGTGCTGTGGCCGGTGGCCAGGCTGGTGATCTTCGGCGCCGGGCCGGTCGCCGAGGCGTTGGTCGAGGCCGCGGCGCTGGTCGGCTGGCAGGCCGAGACCGTGACCGACGTCGGGCCCGCGACCGGGATGGTCGCGTCGCTGGCCCCGCTGGACAACCTCGTGGTGCTCAGCCACGACCACGAGCTCGCCGGCCGGGTGCTGGCCTCGGCACTGTCGAGCGACGTCGGCTACATCGGCGCGGTCGGCGCGCGGAAGATGCAGGAGCTGAGGGCCGACTGGCTCGCCTACCAGGGCATCACCGAGCTCGGCCGCATCCACGGGCCGGCGGGGCTGGACCTCGGCGCGAGGACGCCGGGGGAGATCGCCATCTCCATCGTCGCGGAGGCTCTGGCGGTCCGGGCGACACGTACACTGCAGGGGCAGTCGCAGTGATGCCCGGAGAAGGGACGCGCACATGACGCAGCCGGCCGATGACGCCCTCGAGGTGCTCCGTGCGGTCTGGGCGGCGCAGCGGGGCGACGGAGGCGTCGACCTCGACGAGGACTGCAGCCCGACGAAGGCGTGCAAGAAC
>JBKPRS010000040.1:0-14964 GCA_046734695.1 Actinomycetota bacterium
GGTGGCCGGGCACCTGCCAGCCGCAGGCGACGCAGCAGCCCTCGTCGGTCAGGCCCCAGCGGCCCAGCTGGTACCAGTCCCGCTCGATGAGCAGAGCGCCGCACCCCGGGCACCAGGTGCTCGACCCGGCCCGGTCGTGCACGTTGCCCGTGTACACGTAGCGCAGCCCGTTGCGCACGCCCCACTCCCGCGCCCGGGTGAGCGTGGCCGGCGGGGTCCGGGGCGTGTCCATCATCTTGAAGTCGGGATGGAAGGCGGTGAAGTGGAGCGGCACGTCGGGCCCCAGGTGCCCGGCCACCCACCCGGTCAGCTCGTCCAGCTCGGCATCGGAGTCGTTGTTGCCGGGGATGAGCAGCGTCGTGATCTCGAACCAGGCGTCGGTCTCCTGCTGCAGGTACTCCAGCGTCTCCAGCACCGGCTCCAGGTGGCCCACGCACACGTGCTTGTAGAACTCCTCGGTGAAGCCCTTGAGGTCGACGTTGAGGGCGTCGAGGTGGCCGTAGAAGTCGCGCCGCGGCTCCTCGCAGATGTAGCCGGCGGTCACCGCGATGGCCTGGACCCCGACCTCGTGGCAGGCGTCGGCCACGTCCGCCGCGTACTCCAGGAAGATCGTGGGGTCGTTGTAGGTGAAGGCCACGCTGCGACAGCCCAGGCGCTGCGCCGCCTCGGCGATCCCCTCGGGGCTGGCCGCGTCGGCCAGCGTGTCCATCTCCTTGGACTTGGAGATGTCCCAGTTCTGGCAGAAGCGGCAGGCCAGGTTGCAGCCGGCGGTGCCGAAGGAGAGCACCGATGAGCCCGGCAGGAAGTGGTCGAGCGGCTTCTTCTCGACTGGATCGATGCAGTAGCCCGAGGACCGGCCGTACGTGAGGAGGACAATTCCATCTTCTACCGCGTCTCCGCCGTCCTGTACCTCGGGCCCGACGTCCTCCGCCGCCGGGCGCCCGCGCACGAAGCACAGGCCCCGCTGGCCCGGGCGGAGCTTGCAGGCGCGCGGACAGACGTCGCACTGCACGCGGCCGTCCTCCAGACGGTGCCAGTACCGCGTGGGGTACGCCGCTATCGCGACGTCGTTCACCTCGTCACCGTATCCCCGTGACGAGCAGTTGGGGAGCGGTCTTAGGTCCCCATCAGTGATTCGCCGCGCGCTGCGTGAGCTCTTCACGCAGCGCCGGGGTCAACAGCTCACCGGCCCGGTGGACCAGGTCGGTCGTCTGGTAGCCGATCGAGCCCACATCGCAGTCGCGCGTCGCCACCACCCCGAGGCAGCTCCCGTCGGCGATGGCGCTCACGAACAGGAACCCGCGCTCCATCGTGATGATCACCCGCTCCAGCCCACCGCCGGAGAGAGCGCGGCTGGCGGCCATCGCCAGGCCCGCGGTGCCGGCGATGATGGCGCACAGCAGATCGCTCTCCTGCGCCTCCAGGGTCTCGGACCGGGCGATCAGCATCCCGTCGGACGAGACGGCCATGGCGTCGGTGACCCCCGCGGTCTCGTCCACGAAGGTCTCCAGCAGCCAGTTGAAGTTGCGCGCCTCGTCGGTCAGCACAGTCACCTCCCCGGTCCGTCCGGGCCCGGGCCGGCCTCCGTGCCGTCCGGCGCGGGCGGCATCCGGCCGCCCAGGCTGGTGAGGAACCGCTCCATCTCGGGCCGGGTGGCCCGCGCGCCCGCGGGGGGCGGGGACGTAGGCACCCGCCGGACCAACCCGCTCGCCGTGCGCCCCGCGGTCTCGCCGGCCCGGTCCCTGGCCGTGGGCCCGCCCACGAGCCGGGCCGATCCGGTCCCCGGAGCCGCCGCGACCGGGCGTTCACGCTCGGAGCGGGCGGGCCAGTGGCGCGGGACGATGGCGTCCACCGCCGGGGCGCGCAGGTTGGCCGTCACGGTCTCGCGGGTCGGCGCGGCGGTGCGGGTGCGCAGCAGCGCGACCGCGGCGCGCACGTCGTGCGCGGTCGGGTGCTCGGGGAGGGGATCGTCGGGCCAGGAGCCCGCGAGCGGGTCGGGCTCGCCCAGGGGCCGGGAGGCCGCGGGGTGGTCGGGGTGGTCGGTCAGCAGCGTCGGCGGCAAGGTGACCAGGGCCGTGATCCCGGCCACCACCGAGCCGTGCAGCCGGACGGACACGCCGTGGCGGGCCGCCAGCACGGCGGTCACGTAGTGGCCCATGTAGCGGGCGGGCGTCACCGTGAACGACTCGGCCCCGGCCAGGCGCTGGTTGGCCCGCCTCAGGTCCTCGGGCGTCATGCCCAGGCCGTGGTCGACGACCGAGATGTCGTAGCCGCCCTCGCCCGTGTGCCCGCTCACCTCGACCAGCTCCCGCGGCGGCGAGTGGCGCAGAGCGTTCTCGATGAGCTCGGCCAGGATGTGGGTGAGGTCGGTCGAGGACCCGCCCCGCACCATGGCCGGCTCCAGCGTCCGGACCACGACCCGCTCGTAGTTCTCGATCTCCCCCAGCGCGGCCCGCACCACGTCCGAGACCTGCACCGGCGGCTGCCAGCGGGCGGGGGCGACGGGCTCGGACAGCACCAGCAGCGACTCGGCGTTGCGGCGGATGCGGTTGGCCAGGTGCTCGAGCCGGTACATCTGGTCGAGGCGGTCGGGGTCGGTCTCGGTGCGCCCCAGCTCGCCCACGGAGTCCAGCAGCCGGCTGAGCAGGTTCTGGCTCCGCCGGCCCAGGTTCACGTAGGACTCGGCCACGTTGCGCCGCAACGCCGCCTGCTCGACAGCCAGGGTCAGGGCCGAGCGCTGCAGGTCGTCGAGGGCCCGGGCCACGTCGCCCACCTCGTCGCGCGGACCCGCCGCGTGGGGCGGCAGCTCGGGGACCGCCACGTCGGTCCCCGCGGGGGCGTCGAGGATGTCCTGCACGGCCGCGGGCAGGCGGTAGCTCGCCGTGGCACCCGCCTCCTGGCTCAGGTGGCGCAGCGGCCGGGTGATCGACCGGCTCACGACGTACGCGACCCCCACCGCTCCGGCCAGGACCACCAGGACGGCCGCCCAGTAGAGCCGGCGCCGGGCGTCGGCCTCGTCGGCCAGGCGGGTCGCCTCGGTGTCGAGGACGCCGGCCACCTGGTCCCGGAACGCCGCGTAGCCGCCCTCGGGGCCGAGCGGCGTGGTGTCGAGCAGGGCATTCGGGTCGACCTCGCCGGTGCGGACGGCCTGGTCGGCGTAGTCGAGCAGACCGGTGACCCGCGGGCTGGCGAGCAGCGTGTCGGCCGCCTGGGTGTACGGGCCCGTGCCTTTGGTGCGCACCACCGCGTTGTTGCGCTCGACGTCGCGGGCCGCCTCGGCGACGCGGGCCGCCTCCTCGGGCTCGTCGATGCCGCCCGGGCTGCTGCCCCAGAACAGCAGCCGCTCGACGAGCTGGGCCACCGCGTCGGTGGCGTGGGACGAGTAGTGGACCAGGTCGTCGCCCTGGCGCAGCGCCGCGTCGTCGACCACCAGCGAGAAGCGGTCGTGGGAGGCGAACAGCGTGCCGATCATGTCGCTGTAGGCGCTGAAGACCTCGTGAGCCTCGTCGCGGTCGGGCTGCCCGGTGCCGTCCTCGGTGGCCGCGTCGACTCGGGCCCGCACGCCGTCGAGTTGGTCCAGGCTCTCCAGCGCCACCGCGTAGTCGTCTCGCAGCGTGTCGGTCTGGTCGGCGATCTCGCTGTGCAGGGCGGTGTGGGCGGCATCGGTGGCGTCCCGCGCCGCCTCGAGGTCCGCCGGATCCAGCTGGATGCGCCCGCTCAGCCCCAGCATCTCGATCAGGGCCAGGTTGCGCTCGTCCTGCAGCGCGCTGATGAGGCCGGCGTGGCCGATCGAGGCGGTGGCCAGATCGGCCTGGTGCATGACCTGGGAGGCCTGGGCGGCGTTGGCCGACGCCCCCATCGCGGCCCCGACGACCAGTGCGACTAGCGGTATGGCCAGCGCTCCGGCAACCTTGGCGCGGATGGGGATGCGGCGCACCACGTGGCGGCTCCGTTCGTCTTGCGTCGAAGCCCGACCCCGGCCCCCGACACCCAGCAGAATCCGCGCAGGCAGGTAGCCGAGGACCTCGTGACGACACCCCTCCGGAGCGTCCCCTCAGCCCTTCCCGGCGTGGCTGCAGGCCTGCGCGACTGCGATTTCACCACGCACCCTAGCGCGCGGCCAGGTGACGTTCGTCACCGTTCTGACATGGTGAAAAGTGTGTTTCAGTCGTCTTTCAGGGCCACCGCGTTGGGTGTCACATTCATCTTCGGTTCATACACCTGTTCGTCCACCGTACGGGCCTCCGCGGCCACCTCGGCCCGCAGCTCATCGCGGCAGGACCGGCACGGTCCGTAGTACGTCTCGCTGACGTCGGTCCCGCAGCGCGGGCAGGTGAACGCCTGGGTTTCGCCCATCGCCGCCGCCCTCAGCCCGCGACCGCCGCCAGCGCGGGGACCGCAGCGTCCCGGCGCCGGACCACCAGCAGGTCGGCGGTGCGGAAGCTGGCCATGCGCGTGCTCCACGAGTCGATCACGTCACGGCCGTCACCACGGCGGAAGAACGTGGTCATCGGGCCCTCTTGCTGGTAGGCGTCGGCGCCGTCGACGGTCTCGACGGTCCGGTCCCGCAGGATCACCTCGAACGTCGGCATGGCGCAGACGGTACGGCGCGCTCCCTGTGCGCTACGAGAGGACAACCCTGTGAACTGGGAGTGGACAACGTCAGCGGGCCCGCGCCCGTGATACAGCCCGCTCGGCCCACTCCCGCCAGGAGTCCGAGACCAGCGGATGGAGGGCGATCCGCTCCAGGCCCGCCGGGTCGCTGTCCTCGTAGGCGTCGATCCACTCCCCGATCGTGAAGAGGTCGTCCGGGGTCTCCAGGCGCTCGATGGCGTCACCGGCGCCGACCATGCCCGCGCGCTCGATGGCGAAGTAGGAGCCGAAGCGCCGGGCCGTGCTGAAGCGGTCGACGAAGGCGGCGTCACCCATGCGCACCCCCAGCTTGAAGCACGGGAACCGGGGCTCGCTGACCCGCAGCTCCGCGGTGCCCGCCCGCCAGCGCTCCCCCACCACCAGGGCCCGCAGGTCCACGCCCTCCAGCGTGAGGTTCTCGCCGAAGGTGCCGTAGCCGATCTCGTCCCCGAGCTGCTCGGCCCACCAGGCGTAGTCCTCGGCCGCGTAGGTGTAGACCGCCTTGGTCGGGCCGCCGTGGACCCGGCGGTCGGACTGGTCGTCCCCGGCGAGGTTGATGCCCTCCACCAGCACCCGGTCCCGCACCGGCGCCTTCCAGATGCTCGTGGTGACCGTCCGCCCGTGCCAGTCGACCTGGCGGGGCCGGCCGACGTTCACCGACACGATCGATCCGGCCGGGGCGGTCATCGGGCGCTCCGGGCGCGCTCGAGGTGGGCGGCGGACTTGGCGCGGTTGCCGCACGTGGCCATGTCGCACCAGCGCCGGCGCCCGGCCTTGCTCACGTCATGGAACAGCAACACGCAAGCAGAGCTCGCACAGCGCCGGATCCGGGCGGAATCGAGCGCGAGGGCGGGCACCGTCGCGGCCGCCAGGTCGAGGCGGAACTGCGCCTCGGGGTCGTCCGAGCGCAGCACCAGCCGGGGATCCGGCGCGGCCGCCAGGCCCAGCGCGCCCCGCACGGGCTGCAGGAGGGCGTCGACGTCGCCGAGGCGGTCGGGATGCCGCTCCGGCGGATCGAGCGCGGCCCGCAGCCCGTCGCGCAAGGCCCGGGCCCAACGCACCGTCAGGTCCGTCACGTCGCCCGCTGCCACCGGGGGCAGACCGGCTTCGGCGGCCCACGCTGCCAGTGCCTCGGGCCCGGTCAGGAGGTCGACGAACGCACCGTCGATGACCGGCTCGGTGTTGCAGAGGTCGAGGCCGGGATGCTGGCCGACCCAGATGAACTGATCCGTCACCTAACCGATGTTATCAGTTATACCGGTTAAGCGACAACGGTCAGCCGGTGGCCGGCCGCCAGTGCACGGAGGCCGGCTCGAAGAACCGGGTGCTGTCCTGGATGACCAGGGGCTCGACCATGTCCAGCTCGCTCAGGAGCTGCTCGCACTGCGAGCCGAAGGTGCGGTAGTCGGACATCCACACCACGAACACCGCGTGGTTCCCGGCCCGCTCGTTGATCTCGGCCGCGATGGCGTGCGGGTCGGCATCCGCGTTCCGCTCCGCGTAGTCGACCCAGTCGACCCGCTCGGGCGAGGTGAGCGCCGGGTAGCTCAGCTCCACCAGGCCGTCGGGCATCTCCCGCGAGTAGGCCGGGCCGAGCTGGTCCGGGCAGTACACGACGACGTCGCCCGACTGGGCCCGCGCCGCCACCGCCCCGGCCACGATCTCGGACTGGGTCCGCTGGTAGTAGTTGACCCAGAGGATGCCGGCCAGCGAGAAGCCGATGTACACGATGCCGACGAGCAGGCGGCCCAGTCCCGGCACGCGGGTGATGCCCACGGCCACGGCCAGCAGCACGAACGGCACGATCACCGCCGCGTAGCGGCTCTGGTAGGTGGCGTTGCTCAGGTAGCTGGCCACGGTGCCGAGGCCGAGGACCAGCATCACGAGCGCCAGCTCGACCCGCACGATCGGCGACGTCCGCAGGTCGAGCACCATCTCGTGGTTCGCCGAGCGCACGGCGAACAGGGCCACCAGCACCAGCACCAGCACGATCGAGCCGTACAGCGCGGCCTCGGTGAGCTCGCCCCCGCCCATGTCCTGGAGCGTCGTCTGCACGATGGCGGTGGGCCGGAACGGCTCGCCCCACGGGGTGCCCGTGTGGCCGGCCTGATAGAGGAAGCCGCCCAGCCAGGGCACGAACAGCACCGACCCGGCCACGACGGCCGCGCCCACTCGCAGTGTGGTCCCCCGGGTGTCGGCCTCGCGCCACCAGCGGAACGCCAGGATCAGCACGACCGCGGCCAGCAGGTAGAAGGCCCAGTAGTGGCTGAGCAGCAGCAGGCCGCTCACCAGCCCGATGCCGACCAGCCGGAGTGCCGTCGGCTTGACCAGCGCGTCCTGCACCAGCAGGTAGCCGGCCAGCACGAGGAACATCACCAGCGCGTACATGCGGGTCTCGGTGCCGTAGCGCACCCAGTAGGGCGACAGCGCCACCACGATCAGCGCCCAGCGGCCCCCCGAGCGCCCGGCCAGGCCCCGGCCGGCCAGCCAGGCCAGTGGCAGCGACGCCACCGCGATGATCCCCGACAGGGCCCGCACCGCCACGTCGCCCTGGCCGAACAGCTTCATCCAGTAGTGCAGGATCAGGTAGTAGAGCGGCGGGTGGCCGTCGTGGCGCAGGGCGTCGAGCAGGTCGCCGACCGGGAGCTTGGCGATGTTGACGCTCAGCGCCTCGTCCAGCCACAAGGGCGAGCGCTGCACGAAGCGCAGGGCCACGCCCAGCGCCACGATGGCCCCGAGGACCACCGGCACCACCCATCCATACCGCGTCGACCGATCGGTGTCGGCGGCGGTGGAATCGTCGTCGACCCCTCCGGCGACCAGCGTGCGCATGAAGCGGCGATGCTAGCAACGCGCCACCCTGCGGGATCGATTCCTGGGCCGAGCTGGGGCGGCGCGGGTCGCTGCCGCGCGCCCCGGGGATCCCGCGGAGTGGCGGCCCACGGCCGCCCCTTCGGTAAGGTGGCTCGTTCACGTCCGCACCGCTGAGGGAGAGCGATCCCGTGAGCGAACCCAACTCGCCCGCCGCGCCGACGCCGACGGCCGACGGTCCGGGCAGCGTCGTAGTCATCGGCGCCGGCCCGGCCGGCCTCACCGCGGCCCACGAGCTCGGCAAGGCCGGCGTGACCAGCACGGTGCTCGAGTCGGACTCGGTGGTGGGCGGCATCTCCCGCACGGTGCAGCGCGACGGCTGGCGCTTCGACATCGGCGGCCACCGGTTCTTCACCAAGGTCCAGCGGGTCGAGGACTTCTGGCACGAGGTGCTCGCCGACGACGAGTTCATGCTCCGCCCCCGCGCGAGCCACATCTACTACCAGGGCAAGTTCTTCGACTACCCGCTCAAGCCGGTCAAGGCGGTCATGGCGCTCGGCCCGGTCGAGGCCGTGCGCTGCGGCCTGTCCTTCCTGTGGATCCGGGTGCGTCGCCCCAAGGAGATCAGGTCCCTCGAGGACTACGTCGTCGCCAACTACGGCTGGCGGCTCTATCGCCACTTCTTCAAGACCTACAGCGAGAAGGTGTGGGCGGTCCCGACCTCGGAGATCTCCGCCGAGTGGGGCGCCCAGCGCATCAAGGGCATGTCCCTGTGGGACGCCGTCTGGGAGCCGGTGCGCGCCCGGTTCGCCGGCCGCCGGCAGGACAAGTCCAAGCAGGTGACCAGCCTGATCGAGCAGTTCCAGTACCCCAAGTACGGCCCGGGGATGATGTGGGAGCGGTGCCGGGAGCTGGTCGAGGCCGCCGGCACGAAGGTCATCATGGACGCGCCGGTCACCCGGGTCCGCCACCAGGGCGGCCGGGCGGTGGCGGTGGTCTCGGAGGCCGACGGCGTCACCACCGAGTACCCGGCCGACCACGTCATCTCGTCCATGCCCTACTCGCTGCTGGCCAAGGCCATGGACCCGCCGCCGCCGCCCGAGGTGCAGGCCGCGGCCGATGAGCTCTACTTCCGCGACTTCCTGTCGGTGGCGCTGGTGGTCCCCGAGGACAAGGTCCCGTGGACGGACAACTGGATCTACATCCATGCCCCCGAGGTCAAGACCATGCGGGTCCAGAACTTCGGCTCGTGGTCGCCCTACATGATCCACAGCGGGCGCAACGTGCTCGGCCTCGAGTACACGGTCGTCGAGGGCGACGAGTGGTGGAGCGCCGCCGACGAGGAGCTGATCGAGAAGGGCAAGGCCGAGCTGGAGCAGCTGGGCCTGGTCAAGGCGTCCGACGTCGAGGCCGGCTACGTCGTGCGCATGCCCAAGGCGTATCCCGTCTACGACCCGGACTACGCCGAGAACGTGGCAGTGCTGCGGCGCTGGTTGGAGGACAACGTCCCCAACGTCCACCCGGTCGGGCGCAACGGCATGCACCGGTACAACAACCAGGACCACTCGATGTACACGGCCATGCTGACCGTGGAGAACATCCTCAGCGACGCCGGCCACGACATCTGGGCCGTCAACGTCGAGGACGAGTACCACGAGGAGGCGGCGGCCGGGTCCGTCACCCCGGGGTCGGCGTCAGCCGGTGGCGGCACCGGCCGGGACGCCCCGATCCTCCCGCGGCGCAGCTGAGCTGCTCCACCGGCGCCACAGCCACTCCGCTGCGGCCACCAGGGCCACGGCCGCGGCCACGGCGATGGTCGGGTACATCGGCATCTTGAAGCGCGGGTCGCCGAACGTGGCCAGCGGGGAAAGCAGCTGGGCCACGCCCACCACCACCAGGAACAGGCCGCGGCGGGCCGGGTCCGCCCGCCGGACGAGCAGCACGGCGCCCGCCAGGCCGGCCACGACCACGGTCGCGTAGAAGGCGTTGGCCGCGAAGTTCAGGACCGACCGGGTGCCGTCGGACATGATCGGGCGCTCGCCGAAGTCCTCGGCCACATCCAGCCCGTCGGCGTCGCTCGCCAAGGTGATGCGGCCCTTGCTGACCGTGCGGCGCAGCGTCGTGCCGGGGTTGTCCCGGATGTAGTGCAGGGCGCGGGAGATGTTCTCCGACTGGCGGCGGGTCTCGTACTCGGGCCGGCGCAGGCCCTCGCCCGTGTAGCAGTAGGCGGCCAGGTCGACGAAGCCGCCGGTGGCGCCGGGGTTGTGGCCCAGGCACAGGTTGTCGCCCAGGTTGAGGGACAGGGCCACGGGCGCGTCCATCACCACGGTGGAGCGGATCGCCCACGGCAGCATCACGGCCACCACGGCCGCCAGCGCCACCGCCGAGCGCCACAGGACCGTGCGCACGGCCGGGCCCCACCACAGGACGAGGAACGCGGGCGCCGCCACCAGCGTGACCGGTCGCACGAGCACGCACAGCCCGAACAGCACGCCGATGGCGACCAGCCGGCGGGCGCCCGGCGCCCGGGCCGCGCCGGGGTGGCCCAGGGCCACGATCAGCAGCAGGACGAAGAGGAACAGGAACAGCGTCTCGGTCAGCACGATCCCGCTGTGGAAGATCAGGTTGGGCCAGAGCGCCCAGATGCCCGCGGCCACCAGGCCCACGGTCGGACCGGCGAGGCGCCGGGCCAGCACGAAGACCAGCCCGATGGTGGCCACGGACAGCACGACGTTGAGGCCGATCGCCACGCCGAAGGTCGTGACGCTGCCCGGCAGCAGCCGCACCGCCCACACAGCCGCCCCGAGCAGCACCGGGTAGCCGGGCGGGTAGTACGCCGTGGCCCCCTGGTCGGGCCCCGGGCCGTAGCTGTAGCCGTCACCCGAGGCGATGTGGTCCCCCAGCACCAGGTACAGCAGTGGGTCCCGCAGCGCCACCGGTTCCTCGGCCTGGAACGCCCACACCAACCGCAGGATCGCCCCGACGGCGATGATCCCCGCGAGCCACCAGCGGGCGCGCCGGTCGAGCGGCGGCACGGGCGGCAGCACTCGCCTCCCCCAGTCACGGAGTGCTTCGAGCACGACCGGTCACCCTACCGGCCAGAA
This sequence comes from Actinomycetota bacterium, assembly GCA_046734695.1. Lineage (GTDB taxonomy): Bacteria > Actinomycetota > Acidimicrobiia > Acidimicrobiales > VFJN01 > ZC4RG19. The sequence continues at coordinate 10,548 of JBKPRS010000040.1, forward strand.
ATCATCGGGTGCGTAGTCGGTCCTACTAGGGTCGTGCGATGGCCGACCGCCCGGCTGAAGGGGGGCGGGGCGGCGCCATCCGCCGATGACATCCACCGAGACATCACCCACTCCGACGGTCACCGAGCCCGACGGCGTGCCCACCGGCGGCGCGCCCGCTGACGAGGTCGCGGCCGATGACGCGGCCACCGAGGACGGTCCCGTCCGGCCACGGCGCTTCGGGGCCTGGCTGGCCGTCATCGCCGTGGGCGGCCTGGCCGTCCGGCTCATCTACCTCTTCGGCTGGCGCAACCCCTGGCCGGTGATCGGCGATCCGTACTACTACCACCACGGCGCCAACCTGCTGGCCGACGGCGAAGGCTACGTCCACCCCTTCCGCTTCCTGCTGGAGGGCGTCCGCATGCCGGGCGCGGACCACCCGCCGGGCTACATGACCGTGCTGGCCGGGTTCTCGCTGCTGGGCATGCGCTCGTTCCTGTGGCACCAGGTCGTGTCGTGCTTCCTGGGCGTGGGCGGCGTGGTGGCCATGGGCCTGGCCGGGCGGCGCATCGCGGGCGAGCGGGTCGGGCTGATCGTGGCCGTCATGACCGCGCTCAGCCCCAACGTCTTCCTGTTCGACGCCATGGTGCTGTCCGAGACCCTGGTCGTGTCGACCACCGCCATCGTGCTCCTCACCGCCTACCGCTGGTGGGACCGGGCCGGCACCGGCGAGGCCATCGCCTTCGGGGCGGCCATCGGCGTGGCCGCGCTGGTGCGCTCGGAGGCCATCCTGCTCGGCCCGGCCATCGCCGTGCCGCTCCTGTGGTGGCGCTACCGGCGCCCGGAGCACAAGCCCCTCCGGTCCTACGGCCTGCAGCTGGGCGCGGCCGGGCTGGTCGCGCTGATCGTGATCGGGCCCTGGGTGGGGTACAACATGTCCCGCTTCGAGCGGCCCACCACCCTGTCGGCCCAGTTCGACCAGACGCTGGGCACCGCCAACTGCGACCGCGTGTACTACGGCGACCGGGTCGGCTACTGGTCGCTGGCCTGCATCCAGGACACCGAGCACCTGGTGGGTGAGGGCGACGCCTCGGCCCAGGGGCGCGGCTTCGCCCGCATCGCCCGCCAGTACATGCGGGACCACGCCGAGCGGGTCCCGTACGTGGTGGCGGCCCGGGTCGGGCGCACGTTCGGGGTGTACCAGCCCCAGGGCCAGATCTTCCTGGACGACCAGGTCGAGTCCAAGGAGCCGGCGCTGGGCCAGGCGGGCATGTTCGTCTGGTACGCCACCGCGGTCGCCGCCGCCTTCGGGCTGGTGGGCCTGCGGCGGGCCGGGCGGCCGATCTTCCCCCTGATCGCGGTGGTGGGGACCGTGGTGATCACCGTCGCGGTGATCTACGGCACCACCCGGTTCCGCCTGCCCGCGGAGCTGGCGCTGATGTTCCCGGCCGCGGTCTCGCTCGACGCGGCCCTGGTCGCCTACCGCAAGCGACGGCGCGAGGCGCCCGAGGCCCCGTTCCCACCCGAGCCCATCCCCGCCAGCGCGGTGAGCGAGCCGGCGGCCGGTGGCTCGCTGGCCGAGACTCCGGGCGGCCTCGGCTCGTCGTCGGGCCGCTTCGCCGGCTTCGACGGCCTCCGGGCCATCGCCGCGCTGGGTGTGCTCGCCACCCACGTGGCGCTGCACACGGGCTTCACGGTGCGCGACCCCCGGGGGGAGTACTGGGCCCGTCTCGACGTGGGCGTGGCCGTGTTCTTCGTGCTGTCCGGGTTCCTGCTGTACCGGCCGTTCGTGGCCCGCCGCATGGACGGCCGCCCGCCGGCCGACGTCCGGGCCTACCTCCGCAACCGGTTCCTGCGCATCTTCCCGGCCTACTGGCTGGCGCTCACGGTGCTGGCCGTGGTGCTCGACACCCGCGACCGCAACGACTTCCAGAACCTCGGCGACTTCGTCCGCTACTTCGGGTTGCTGCAGAGCTACTCGGCCTCGACCGCGCTGGGCGGGCTCCAGCAGGCCTGGACGCTGACCAACGAGGTGGCGTTCTACCTGCTGCTGCCCCTGTGGGCCGCGGGCGCCGCCTACCTGCTCCGGCGGCTGGCGCCGCGGCGGGCGGTGGCGGTCGAGCTGGGCGTCCTCGCCGCGGCCGCGGCCGCCGCGCTCACCTGGCGCTACTGGCTGCACAGCCTCTCCGGCGACGACGTCTCGCTGGGCACGTTCGATCCCCGGCTGCACTGGCTGCCCGCCAACTTCCACCTGTTCGTGCCGGGGATGGCCCTGGCCGTCGCAGTCGAGTGGTCGCGCCGCCGGCAGCAGCCACTGCGCATCCTGGAGTGGCCGCGCCGCCACCCGATGGTGTGCTGGCTGGGGGCGGCCGCCTGCTTCTGGGCGGTGTCGACCCGGCTGGGCCTCGGCTTCGAGGTCGGCGCCACCGAGCCGACCCAGGGCGTGGTCAAGGAGGCGCTGTACGGCGGCGTCGGCTTCTTCCTGGTTTTGCCGGTGGCGCTCGCAGGCGCGACGCTTCCCCGGTCCCTGCGCTGGCTGGGCAGCCGACCGATGGTGACGCTGGGGGTCCTCTCCTACGGCATCTACCTCTGGCACGAAGGGGTTACGGACATCTACCGCGACGTGTTCGACGTGCCGCTGTTCACCGGCTCGTTCCCCAAGGCGCTGGCCTTCACCGTGGTCGTGAGCGTCGCCGCGGCCGCGGTCTCGTACTACCTCGTCGAGCGGCCCGCCCTCGCCCTCAAGGACCGGCACCACCGGCTCTTCGCGGGCTGGCGCCCGGTGGGGCTGCCCGCGGCGGCCGGAGCGGCGACGACATGAGCGAGACAACGGAGACCACCGAGACCGGCTCCCCCGCGCCGGACGAACCGGTTCAGCCGGAGGCGGACGAGGCGACGCCGGCCGCGGACCGCGGGCGCGGGCTCTGGGCGTGGGTCCGCCGCCAGCGCTGGCTGATCCCGACGGCCATCGTCGGGCTCGCGATCCTCCTGCCCCTGCGCGGCGTGTTCCGGGCCCCCGGGGCGCCCATGGAAGAGGGCTTCATGCTGGTGTTCCCGGAGCGGCTGCTCCACGGGGACATCCCCAACCGTGACTTCCTCCACCTCTACGGGCCGGGCAGCATCTGGACGATCGCCGGCTTCTTCAAGGTCTTCGGCGTGTCGCTGTGGACCGAGCGGGTCGTCGGCATCCTGCAACTGGCCGGCCTCATCGCCGCCACCACCTACGTGGGCTTCCGCTGGGGCCGCTACACCGCCGCGCTGTGCGGGGTCGTCACCGCCATCGTCATCATCCCGCCCATCGGCGTCACGGCCCTGGCCTGGGTCGGCGGCGTGGCCCTGGCCCTGTGGGCGGTGGCGGTGGCCGCCCGGTCCCTCGATCCGGGCATCCGGCCCCGCACGCAGTGGGTGGCGGGGCTGCTGGCCGGCCTCGCGCTCCTGTTCCGGCCCGACCTGGTCGTGTGCCTCGGCCTGGCGCTCGGCGTCCTGTTCGTCTGGGCGCTCGACCGGGCCGGGCGCAAGCGGCTCGGGCTCGGGCTGGCGCTCGGCCTCAGCCCCTACCTGGTCCACCTCGTGCTGGCCGGGCCGGGCAACGTGGTCGAGGGCATGTTCGTCGAGCCCGTGTTCAAGCTGCGCCCGGGACGGCGGCTGCCGTTCCCTCCCCCGTCCGACGAGTACACGAGCTTCCTCAACCGGGCCTTCGCGTTCCGGCGCTTCCCGTGGCCGCTGCCGACCCCCGAGCAGCCGATGCAGATCGCGCTGTGGTTCTGGATCCTGGTCGCCACCTGCGCGGCCATGGTCGCCATCGCGGTGTGGTCCAAGCGCCGGGGCAGCGAGCACGGCTGGCGGCTGCTGGCGCTCGGCCTGTTCGCGGCCGGGCTGCTCCCCCAGGTGGTCCAGCGGGCCGACACCGCGCACCTGTCCTGGGTGAGCTGCGTGCCGTTCGGCCTGCTGCCGGCGTTCCTGGCCGAGGCGGCCCGCCTCCGGGGGACCCGGCTCGCGGTGGCCCGGGTGGCCATGCTGGCGCCGTTCGCCTTCATGCTGTTGTTCCCCCACTTCACGTACCGCTGGTACGCCGACTACGTGGCCCAGAGCGTCAACTACGACCGGCACGTGTGGTCGGTCGACCACCGGGGCCGCAGCTTCTACTACGGCCGGGAGGACGTGCCCCCGGCGGCCGAGGCCCTGCTCGACGACGTCGACCGCCTCACCAGGCCGGGCGACAAGGTCATCGTGGGCACCGGCGACCTGCGGCGCACGCCCTACAGCGAGGCCTACCTCTACTTCCTGCTCCCGCAGCTCGTGCCGGGCACCCGCTACATCGAGATGGACCCCGGCGTGGCCAACGCCGACGACTCGGGCCTGGCCGACGAGCTGCGCGACGCCGACGTCGTGATCCTGTCCACGATGTACGACAACTGGGTCGAGCCCAACACGTCGA
>JBKPRS010000041.1:0-7137 GCA_046734695.1 Actinomycetota bacterium
GGGACGACCCGGGTTGCAGCACGCACGACGGCGTCATGGTGGGCTCAGCCGACATGGTCGACCCGATCTTCGGGCGCAAGGGCGTGACCATCCTGTGGTACAGCCCCTCGACCCGCTGCGCTTGGGCGTCGGCCGCCTACGTGAGCGGCTGGGCTACCCAGCAGTGGGTACAGGCGGACATCTACCGCAGCGACGGCCGCCACCAGTCGGCCTCGTCGCCGGGGCGCAAGGCGGTGACGCCCGCCTGGGACGACCGGGGCGTGCAGTCCTACGCCGCGGGGTCCATGCAGCTGCACATCACCTTCCCGGACGACCCGGACCCGTGGGATTCCGGCTACTTCAACTACTCCTCCAAGACCGGCTGGTATTGAGGGCGGCGGGCCGCCGCGGATCTGCTTTGATGGCGGCCCGATGGGGTCGATCTCCTTCGATCGGGCTGCGCCCACCTACGACGCGACGCGCGGCGGGCTTCAGCGCGGGGTGTACCTGGCCGACAACATCGCGCCACACCTGCGGCCGGGACCGGTGCTGGAGGTGGGCATCGGGACCGGCGCGGTGGCCCTCGCCCTGCGCGACCGAGGGCACCCGGTCGTGGGTGTGGACCTGTCGCCGGCCATGCTGGCCCTGGCCCACCCCCGGCTGGGCTCGCGGGTGGCAGTGGCCGACGGCTACGGGCTGCCGGTGGCGGACCGGTCCGTCCCCAACGCGGTGATCGTCTGGGTGCTCCAGCTGGTGCCCGACCCGCAGGCCCTGGTGGCCGAGGCGGGGCGGGTGGTCGCGCCGGGCGGGCGGCTGGCGGTGATCCCGGCCGGAGGCAACTGGATGGACGACGACATCGGCGACGTCATCGTCCCGATGGCCCAGGCATTGCGGCCGGAGCGTGACCGCCCCGAGCTGCTGGTGGCGGGGGCTCCCGCCGCCGGGCTGGCGCTGGTGGCACACGAGACCACGCCGCCGGCCCGCTTCCTGGTCTCGCCGGAGGACATGGCGCGGGAGATCGAGCGCCGCCAGTGGTCCTCGCTGTGGGACGTGACGGACGACCGCTGGGCCGAGGTGGTCGAGCCCACGCTGGCGGCGCTGCGAGCCCTGCCGGAGCCGCAGCGCCCGCGCGAGCGCTGGAAGCACGACGACGTGCTGGTGTTCACTCCCGCGGCCTGAGCGCGCGCCTACCGCTGGTTCGGTCGGGGTCGGGCCCGTGGGGAGCCGGGCCCGACCCGGTTACACATTGCGGCGGTACCGCCCGCCGACTTCGAACAACGCGCTCGTGATCTCGCCGAGCGAGCACACCCGCACGGCGTCCATGAGCACGGCGAACAGGTTGTCGCCCGACAGCGCGGCACGGCGCAGGCGCTCCAGGGCCGCGGGCTGGTCGGCGGCATGCTCCGCCTGGAACTCGCGCAGGCGCCGCAGGCACGCCTGCTTCTCCTCCTCGGTCGAGCGGGCCAGCGCCACCGGCCGCACCGGCTCGCTCTCCTCGCCCTCCGTCGCCGGGGCCAGGAAGGTGTTGACCCCCACCAGCGGCAGCGATCCGTCGTGCTTGCGCTGCTCGTACAGCATCGACTCGTCCTGGATGCGGCCCCGCTGGTAGCCGGTCTCCATGGCGCCCAGCACGCCGCCCCGCTGGGACAGGCGCTCGAACTCGGCCAGCACCGCCTCCTCCACCAGGTCGGTCAGCTCCTCGATGACGAACGAGCCCTGGTTGGGGTTGTGGTTGGCGGCCAGGCCCCACTCCTTGTTGATGATCTGCTGGATGGCCACGGCCCGCCGCACCGATGAGGGCGTCGGGGTGGTGACCGCCTCGTCGAAGGCGTTGGTGTGGAGGCTGTTGCAGTTGTCGTAGATGGCGATGAGCGCCTGCAGGGTGGTCCGGATGTCGTTGAACGCCATCTCCTGGGCGTGCAGCGACCGGCCTGAGGTCTGCACGTGGTACTTGAGCCGCTGGGAGCGCTCGTCGGCGCCGTAGTGGTCCCGCATGGCGACGGCCCAGATGCGGCGGGCGACCCGGCCGAGCACCGCGTACTCGGGGTCCATGCCGTTGGAGAAGAAGAAGGACAGGTTCGGCGCGAACTCGTCGACGTCCATGCCCCGGGCCCGGTAGGACTCGACGTAGGTGAAGGCGTTGGCCAGTGTGAAGGCCAGTTGGGTGATCGGGTTCGCGCCCGCCTCGGCGATGTGGTAGCCGGAGATCGACACCGAGTAGAAGTTCCGCACCTGCCGCTCGACGAACCACTCCTGGATGTCGGCCATCATCCGCAGGGCGAACTCGGTGGAGAAGATGCAGGTGTTCTGGCCCTGGTCCTCCTTGAGGATGTCGGCCTGCACCGTGCCCCGGACGTTGTTCAGCACCCAGGCGGCGATGTCGGCGGCCTCGTCCGGCGAGGGCGGGATCCCGTGGGTGTCCTCGTACGCGGCCAGGCGCTGGTCGATGGCGGTGCAGAAGAACATGGCCAGGATGGTCGGCGCCGGCCCGTTGATCGTCATCGACACCGACGTGGTGGGGTCGCACAGGTCGAACCCGTCGTAGAGGGCCCGCATGTCGTCGAGCGTGGCGATCGACACGCCCGAGTTGCCGACCTTGCCGTAGATGTCGGGCCGCTCGTCGGGGTCGAAGCCGTAGAGCGTGACCGAGTCGAACGCGGTCGACAGTCGGGTGGCGGGCTGGCCCTCCGCCAGCATGTGGAAGCGCCGGTTGGTGCGGACCGCATCGCCCTCGCCCGCGAACATCCGGGTGGGATCCTCGCCTTCCCGCTTGAAGGCGAACACGCCGGCGGTGAACGGGAAGCGGCCGGGCAGGTTCTCGTCCCGCAGCCAGCGCAACAGGTCGCCGTCGTCGCCGAGGCGGGGCAGGGCGATCCGGCGCACCTTGGTGCCGGACAGCGACTCGTGGGTGAGCGGCGTGCGGACCTCGCGGCCGCGCATCTGATCCACGTGCTCGTCGCCCGAGTAGGCCGCGACCGTGGCGGGCCAGGCGTCGAGCAGGGCGTGGCAGGCGGGGTCCAGCTCGTGCTCGGCCTGGGCCAGCAGCACCTCGACCGGCTCGGTCTCGGCCCCGGCCTCGGCCAGCAGGTCGCTGGTGATGCGCAGCGCCTGGTGGCGCCGGGCCAGCGCCACCTGCTCGGCGGTGTGGGCGTGGTAGCCCCGCACGGTGTCGGCCACCTCGGCCAGGTAGGCGGACCGGGCGGGCGGCACGATCGTCGTGATGCCGGTGGGGACCCGGGTGGTGACCGGGGCCAGCGCGCCGCCGCCCGACGGCAGGCCGTGCTCCGTCAGCAGGCCCCGCAGGTGCTGGTAGAGGGCGGTCACGCCGTCGTCGTTGAAGCGGGCGGCGATGGTGCCGAACGCGGGCAGGTCCTCCAGCGACCCGCCGAAGCTCTCGCGGTTGCGCTGGAGCTGGCGGCGCACGTCCCGCAGCGCGTCCTCGGCGCCCCGGCGCTCGAACTTGTTGATGGCCACCGCGTCGGCGAAGTCGAGCATGTCGATCTTCTCGAGCTGGCTGGCCGCCCCGAACTCGGGGGTCATGACGTAGAGGGACACGTCCACCAGGTCCACGATCCCGGCGTCGCCCTGGCCGATTCCGGGCGTCTCGACGATGACGACGTCGTGCCCCGCAGCGCGGCACGCGGCCACGACGTCGTCAAGGTGGTCGGGAACCTCGGTCGCACCGCGGGTCGCCAGCGAACGGAAGAACACGTTCTGGTCGACGGCGTTCATGCGGATGCGGTCGCCGAGCAGCGCTCCGCCCGCCCGCCGCCGGGTGGGATCGACGGCCACCACCGCCACCCGCAGCTTGTCGTCGAAGTCGAGGCGCAGCCGCCGGACCAGCTCGTCGGTCAGCGAGGACTTGCCGGAGCCGCCCGTGCCCGTGATGCCGAGCACGGGCACGAGGCGACTCCGGGCCGCTCGCCGCAGATCGTCGAGGAGCTGGCGGCCGAGCGTGCCGCCCTGGATCCCGGTGAGCACCCGGGCCAGCGCCCGCGGGTCGCCGGCCAGCACGTCGTCGGCCGAGGTGGGGACATCGATGGCCAGGTCGACGTCGCAGGCGGAGATGATGGTGTTGACCATGGGCGCCAGGCCCATGCGCTGCCCGTCGGCCGGGGAGAAGATGCGGGCCACGCCGTAGTCGTGCAGCTCGGCGATCTCGTCCTCGACGATGACGCCGCCGCCCCCGCCGAACACCTTGATCTCGGGACGGCCCTCGGCCCGCAGCCGGTCCACCAGGTAGCGGAAGTACTCGATGTGGCCGCCCTGGTAGGAGCTGACGGCCAGGCCCTGCACGTCCTCCTGCACCGCGGCCCGCACGACCTCGTCCACCGAGCGGTTGTGGCCCAGGTGGACGACCTCGGCTCCCTGGGACTGCAGGATCCGCCGCATGACGTTGATGGCGGCGTCGTGCCCGTCGAACAGGCTGGCCGCGGTGACGAGCCGCACCGGATGCACCGGACGGTGCAGCTCCGGCGCGGGTGTCGGATCGGGCGCGTTTGTACCCCCATGGCCAGCCACGCGCCAGACAATACTTGGATGTCCTAGTTTCTGTCCACAGATAACTGATGCTCCGACCAATGGTGATCCGACCGCTGGACATCCGACATAGGATGCGGCCGATGTCCAAGCCCCGCCCCCTGGGATTCGACGCCATCGCCGAAGCCCGCCGCCAATGGGAGGCGCGCGACTGGGGAGCCCCGGCCGCCATGTCGGCGACCACGTCGATCATGCGGGCGCAACAGATCATCCTGGCCGCGGTGGACGAGGCGCTCCGCCCGCTCGACCTGACCTTCGCCCGCTACGAGGCGCTCGTCCTGCTGGCCTTCAGCCGCCACGGTTCCCTGCCCATGGGCAAGATGGGCGACCGGCTGATGCTGCACCCCACCAGCGTCACCAACATCATCGACCGCCTGGAGAAGCAGGGCCTCGTGGGCCGCAACGCCCACCCCACCGATCGCCGCACGATCCTGGCCGAGATCACCGGCGAAGGCCGCCGGGTGGTGGCCAAGGCCACCGAAGCCGTGAGCGCGACAGGCTTCGGCCTCGACGGCCTCACCCCCGCCGAGCTCGACCAGATCACGGCCCTGCTCCGCAAGACCCGCATCGCCGCCGGCGACTTCCCCGCCGACACGACTTTTTGACCAAATTCAGTCCTATAGCATCTATTCAGTGGTGCTACCATACCGCTGGTGACCCGTGATGCAGCTGTGCGTCTGGCAGCAGCTCACGGGTGGGTGGTCGCCCGAATCACCCGGCGGGGCTACGTCATCATGCGGTGCTCGTGTGGTGCTCACCAGGAGACACTGCACAAGACCCCGTCGAACCCTGCTCATTTCAAGCAGAAGGCTGCTCGGATGATCTCCACCTGTTCGAGGCCGGTACGGTGAGCGTCATGTTCCTCGTCGAGGTCATCGCCACGCTGGCGTGCGACCGACGGCTGACGGACGACGAGATCACAGATCTGATCGAGAGCGTGGTCGACCAGCTCGACGACCAGGCGCTTGAGCCTTCGGTCGGAACGGCCCGGATCGACGACGACGTCGAGATCACGGTCGTCGTGACCATGCCTGACCCCATCGGGTGGGAGGCGCTCACCCAAGGCCTCGCCGCAGTGAGGGACGCGTTCCAGACGGCCGACCTCGGTCCTGCTGGCGTCGGGTCACCCCGTGATTTGCGGTCGCATCTGACCCCGCTTCTGCCGGTCTAGGCGGTCTCCGCCGTGGCGGGTTCCGCGGGGCGGAGGGCGTGGACCTCGCCGGTCTGGATGCGCCAGAGGGCCGCGTACAGGCCGCGTTCGGCGAGGAGGTCGTCGTGGGTGCCGGACTCGACCACACGGCCCTTCTCCAGGACGTGGATGTGGTCGGCGTGGCGGACCGTCGACAGGCGGTGGGCGATGACCACGACGGTGCGGTCCCGGCCCACCAGCTCCAGGGAGCGCTGGATGGCGGCCTCGGTCTCGTTGTCGACCGACGACGTGGCCTCGTCCAGCACCAGGAGGGGCGGGTCCTTGAGGATGGCCCGGGCGATGGACAGCCGCTGGCGCTGGCCGCCGGACAGCTTCTGGCCCCGCTCGCCCACCACCGTGTCGTAGCCCCGGGGCAGGGCGGTGATGAACTCGTGCGCCTCGGCCAGGCGGGCGGCCCGCTCCAGCTCCTCCTGGGTGGCGTGCGGGCGGCCGTAGGCCAGGTTCTCCCGCACGGTGCCCTGGAACAGGAACACGTCCTGGCCGACGTAGCCCACGGCCCGGCGCAGCTCGGCCAGGGGGACCTCGTCGATGCCGACGCCGTCCATCGTGATGCGGCCCTCGGTGGCCTCGTACAGCCGCAGCAGCAGCTTGACCACCGTGGACTTGCCCGCCCCGGTGGCGCCCACGATGGCGTGGGTCTCGCCTGCGGGCACCTCCAGGGAGAAGCGGTCGAGCACGGCCGGGCCGCGGTCCTCGGGCGGTCCGTAGGCGAAGGACACGGCGTCGAAGCACACCTCGCCGCTGACCGGGGAGGGCAGCACGCCGGGACCGTCCACGATCGTGGGCTCGACCGCCAACAGGTCGAGAATGCGCCGGGTCGACGCCATGGCCCGCTGGTACAGGTCGAACGTCTCGCCCAGGCGGGTCAGCGGCCACAGCAGGCGCTGGGTCATGTACACCAGCACCGAGAACAGGCCGACGTCGAGGCTGCCGTTGATCGCGGCCTGCCCGCCCACCACGAGCGTGATCGTGAACGCGGCCAGGATCGCCATGCGGATCAGCGGGATGAAGGCGGACGACAGCTTGATGGCCCGCCCGTTGGCCTCCCGGTAGATCTGGCTGCCCGCCTCGACCCGGCCCGACTCGCGATCCTCGGCGGTGAACGAGCGGATGGTGGCGATGCCGGAGACGTTGTTGGCCAGCAGCGCGCTCAGGTCGCCGGCCGCCTCCCGCACCTCGGTGTAGCGGGGCTCCAGCCGCCGCTGGTAGCGGACCGAGGCCCACACGATGAGCGGGATCGGCAGGAACGCCACGACCCCGAGGACCGGCGAGGCGACGAAGAAGACGACGCCCACGAAGATGATGTTGACCAGCGTACGGATGAGCTCCTGGGCGCCCATGTCGAGGAAACGCTCGAGCTGGTTGACGTCGTCGTTGAGGATGGCCAGCAGCCCGCCGGTGGACTGGTC
>JBKPRS010000042.1:0-1613 GCA_046734695.1 Actinomycetota bacterium
CACCTGGTTCACGCTCGACGCCACGGGCAGCTTCACCGAGAACATGACCTTCGGGAAGGGCTACATCGCGCTGGCCGCGCTCATCTTCGGCCGCTGGCACCCGGTCGGCGCCTTCCTGGCCGCGCTGCTGTTCGGCTTCACGGAGGAGCTGCAGACCCGGCTGGCCCTGCTGAACACGCCGATCCCGTCCGACTTCCTGCTGATGCTCCCCTACATCGTGACCATCGTGGTGGTGGCCGGGCTCGTGGGTCGCTCACGCCCGCCCGCCGCCGACGGCCAGCCGTATGTGGCGGGCTAGGCGCCGGTGGCCGCGACGCTGATCGACTGGGAAGCGCTGCGGGCCGCGGCCGCCGAGGCCGCGCAGAAGGCGTACGCCCCCTACTCCGAGTTCCCGGTGGGAGCCGCGGGCCTGGTCGACGACGGCCGGGTCGTGGTGGGCTGCAACGTCGAGAACGCCTCCTACGGGCTGACGCTGTGCGCCGAGTGCGGCCTGGTGTCCGCCCTCTACGCCGAGGGCGGCGGCCGGCTGGTGGCAGTGGCCGTCACCGATCCGTACGGCCACGACCTGGCGTGCTGCGGCCGCTGCCGCCAGCTGCTGTCCGAGGCGGGCGGCGCCGACCTGCTCGTCAACGAACGGCCCATGTCCGAGTGGCTGCCGGGCGCCTTCGGCCCGGACGAGCTGGGCTGATGGCGACCGACGTCCTCGACGTCATCCGCACCAAGCGCGACGGCGGGGAGCTGTCCGACGAGCAGGTGCGGTTCTTCGTCGAGGGCTACACGGCCGGGACCATCGCCGACGAGCAGGCCGCCGCGCTGTGCATGGCGATCCTGTTGCGGGACATGGCGGCGGACGAGCTGGCCACCTGGACCCAGGCGATGATCGACTCGGGCGAGCGCCTCGACCTTTCCGGCGTGGGTCGGCCTACGGTCGACAAGCACTCGACCGGTGGCGTGGGCGACAAGGTCTCGTTGGTGCTGGCCCCGCTGGTGGCGGCGTGCGGGGCCGCGGTCCCCCAGCTGTCGGGCCGGGGCCTCGGCCACACCGGTGGCACGCTCGACAAGCTGGAGGCCATCCGCGGCTGGCGAGCCACCCTGTCCACCGACGAGGTGGTGGCCCAGCTGCGGGACGTGGGCGCGGTGATCTGCGCGGCCAGCGAGACGCTGTGCCCGGCCGACCGCAAGCTCTACGCCCTGCGCGACGTCACGGCCACGGTCGAGGCCATCCCCCTAATCGCCAGCTCGATCATGTCCAAGAAGATCGCCGAGGGCACCCGGGCGCTGGTGCTCGACGTCAAGGTGGGCTCCGGCGCGTTCCTGCCCGAGATCGACCGGGCCCGGCGCTTGGCCGAGACCATGGTGGCCCTGGGCCAGGCCCACGAGGTTCGCACCGTGGCGCTCATCACCGACATGGATGCCCCGCTGGGCCGGGCCGCGGGCAACGGCCTCGAGGTGGCCGAGGCGGTCGAGGTGCTGCGGGGCGGCGGCCCCGACGACCTGATCGAGGTGACGGTGGCGCTGGCCCGGGAGATGGTCGCGCTGGCCGGCCTGGCCGGCGGCGGGCCCGGTCCCGGCGGCGGGCGCCCGGCCACCGATCCCGCGGCGCTGCTGGCCGA
>JBKPRS010000043.1:0-7878 GCA_046734695.1 Actinomycetota bacterium
GGCGTTCGTGCAGCAGCCCGGCCCGCACCGGGTCGGCGGCCACCTGGGGCGTGGCCAGGGCCTCGTCCACCAGGGTCAGGGCCCTGACCGTGGCCCCGCCCCGGCTGGCGGCGTCCGCCGCCTGGGCCAGGAGCGCGCCCCGGTCGTACCCCGCGGCCGCCTCGGGGTCGGTGGCCCGGTCCCAGAGCCGGACGCTCCACTCCAGGTAGCGGTGGGCCTCGGGCGTGGCGACCGCGGCCTCGGCTGCCTGTCCCGCCCGGACCGCCGCGCCGAGGGCGGCGTCGTAGTCGGCGGCCGCGGCCGAGTGGTGGGCGAGGCGGGCCCAGCCCTCGTCCCCGGTCCCGCCGTGGGCCTGGCGCTCGGCCAGGGCGGCGGCGTAGGCGGCGTGCAGCCGGACCAGCTCACCGGGCAGGATCTCGTCCAGCACGGCCTCGTGCAGCAGCGCGTGGCGGAAGCGGTAGGTGCCGCTGCGCTGGTCGGCCACCAGCAGGCCCTGCTCCACGCAGCTGCGCAGCGCGTCGTCGAGCTGGTCCGGCGGGCGGGGGGTCAGCACCGCGGCCAGCAGGTCGTGCTCCACCTGGCGGCCACCCACCGCGCAGGCGCGCAGGACCGCGGCGGCCTCGTCCGGCATGTGCTCCACCCGGCCGATCACCGCGTCGCGCAGCTGGGGCGGCATCGGCGCGGTGGGATCGTCCGCCAGCGCCGCGGCCAGCTCCTCCACGAACAGCGGGTTGCCGTCCGAGCGCTCCACCACGCTGGCCACGACCTCGGGCGCGGGCTGGGAGCCCAGCAGCGCCCCCAGCAGCTCGGCCACCTCGCCCGGGCCGAGCCGGTCCAGCGGGACCGCCACGGCGCCGCGCCGGGTGAGCTCGGCCGCCAGCGTGCGCAGCGGGTGGCGGCGGGGCACGTCGTCGCGCCGGTAGGTGGCGATGAGCAGGACCGGCATTGTGCGGGTGTTGCTGGCGATGAGCGACACCAGGTCGAGGGTGGAGCGGTCGGCCCAGTGCAGGTCCTCGATCACCAGCACCAGCGGTCGGGCCGCCACCAGGCGCTCGATCACGGTGAGCAGGAGCTCGAACAGGCGGGCCTGGGCCAGCGGGTTGCCGGGCGCCAGGGTCTCGACGCCGCCGGCGCCCTCCCGGCCCAGCAGCGCCCGCAGCGGGCCCAGCGTGGCCGCCCCCTCGGCGTCGGACAGCTCGCGGTCCAGGGTCCGCAGCACGTCCACGATGGGGGCGTAGGGCAGGCCGCCCTCCTCCAGGTCGAGGCACTGGCCGACCAGCACGCGGGCGTCACGCCGCCGGGCATGGGCCGTGGCCTCGCCCACGAGCCGGGACTTGCCCACGCCCGCCTCCCCGGACACGAGCGCCACGTGCCCGTGCCCTTGCACGGAGTCGCCGAACGCGTCGACCAGGGCCGCCAGTTCCGCCGTGCGGCCTACGAACGCGGGCGTCGAGACCCGTCCGGGCACGGCAAGATCATCGCGCCTCCCGGAGGGTTGCTTGACCTACGTTCCGTAACTCCGCTTCGTCAGGGGCCCGCGAGCGTCAGCCTCTAACCTGCGCTGCGTGGTCTGGCTGTTCGTCGTGCTCGCTGCCCTCGTCGTGTTCGCCATCGCCGCGGTCACCGTGGGCGGCGAGACGTTCCGGCTCCGGCGCCAGCCGCAGACCACGATCTTCGACGTCGACGAGGCGGTCCATCACGTGGCCGACAACCTGCCCGATGAGGCCCAGGCCCGCCTCACCTACGACGAGGTGCGCCTGCTGGTGCTGGCCGAGCTCGACCTGCTGGAGCGCCGCGGGGTGCTGGCCGTGCCGGGGACCGAGCTGGCGATGCCCAACGGCTCCACTCCGGACGTCGTCCTGGCCGACGACGACTCGGTGGCCGAGGTGCTGGGCTACGCCGAGCGGGAGGAGCTGGACGTGACGGACGAGGACGTGTTCCACGTCATCGCCTCACTCCACGGCTACCTGGCCGAGATCGGCGCCGTCGGCCCGCCCGCGGCCGGCTGATCCTCGGCGCGGGTGTTGCCCAGCCAGCTCTCGTAGAGCGACGCGTAGGTGCCGCCCGCCGCCACCAGGTCGGCGTGGGTGCCGGTCTCCACGATGCGACCGGCATCGAAGACGAGCACCCGGTCGGCGGCCTCCGCGGTCGAGAGCCGGTGGGCGATCGACACCAGGGTGCGGCCGGCCGACAGGCGGTCCAGCGCGTCGGTCAGGGCCCGCTCGGTCTCGGGGTCGACAGCGCTGGTGGCCTCGTCCAGCACCAGCAGGCCGGGGTCGCCCAGCTGGGCCCGGGCCAGCGCCACCAGCTGGCGCTCGCCCACCGAGAGCTGGCCGCCCCGCTCGCCCACCGGGGTGTCCAGGCCGAGCGGAAGGTCATCCAGCCACCAGCCCAGGCCCAGGGCCCCGAACGCCTCGCGCACCTCGTCGTCGTCCGCCCCGGCCCGGCCCACCCGCACGTTGTCGCCCACCGTGGCGTCGAACAGGAACCCGTCCTGGGGGACCAGCCGCACGGCCCGGCGCCGCTCGTCCGGCGAGACCTCGCGCAGGTCGACGCCGCCGACCTGGATGGTGCCCGCCGTGGGGTCGGCCAGCCGGCACAGCAGCTTGGCGAACGTGGTCTTGCCCGACCCGGTCTCCCCCACCACCGCGATCGAGCCGCCCGGGGGCAGCCGCAGGTTCAGGTCGCGCAGCACCGGGACCCCGTCGCGGTAGGCGAAGTCGAGCCCGTCCACCGCGATGTCGAGGGGGCCGGACGGCAGCGACCGGCCGGGGTCGGGCTCGGGGACGTCCAGCGGCGTGGCCAGCACGCCCAGCACCTTGCGCCAGCCGGCCATGGCGATCTGGGTCTGGTCGATGACCTCGGACAGCTCGGCGATCGGGTTCTGGAGCAGCGAGATCAGGAACAGGAACGCCACCACCTCGCCCACGTCCAGGCCCCAGCCCGGCCCCCAGGTCACCGAGGCCAGGGTCACGGCCGCCAGGGCCACGGCCCCGAACAGGTCGCCGACGGGGAACATCGCCGCGAAGTAGCGGGCGGCCCGCTTGTAGCTCCGGAACTGGTGGTCGATGGCGGCCCGCAGCCGGCCGGACGCCCGGTCCTCCAGCCCGTAGGCCTGGACCAGCGCCGCCCCGGTGATCGTCTCGGACACCTCCGACAGGGTCTCGCCCACCGCGTTGCGCACCTCGTCCTGCGCGGCCAGCTGGCGCCGCTGCAGCATCGGCATGAACACGATGACCGGGAAGTAGCAGACCAGCGTGACCAGCGCGAGGCGCCAGTCGTAGACCCCCATGACCAGGAACGTGGCCACGACCAGCACGCCGTTCACGATCCAGGACACCGCGCCCCACTCCATGAACTGGGCCAGGGTCTCGATGTCGCTGGTCACCCGGGCCACGAGGGCGCCGCGGCGCGACTCGGCGTGCTCCGCGATCGACAGCCGGTGGATGTGCTCGAAGGCCCGCACCCTCAGGCCCATCAGGCTGTTCTCGGACGCCCTCACGAGGCGGACGTACGTGAGCCGGCTGACGAGGTACATGACCGACACCACCAGCGCCACCGCCGCGCACGCCGGGTAGACGAAGGCGGGCCGGAAGCCGTCGGGGCCCAGCACGCCCTTGTCGAGGATCTGCTGGATGAGGATCGGCACGGCCAGCTTGCCGCCGGCGCCGGCCACGGCCATCAGCAGGGTCAGCACGACGCCCTGGCGCAGCTCGGGGGTGACGGCGATGCCCCGGCGCAGCACGCCGATGGCGCCGGCCTGGAGGACGTGCTCCTCCTCCGGCGTCCCGGGCATCGGCCGCTCGCCGTCGAGCGCGCCCGCGGGCGTGTCCTCCCGCAGCACCTCGTCGAGCTCGTCGTCGAGGTCGAGGTCGAAGTCGCGCTCGGCCGCGGTCACGCCTCCTCCTCCTCGTAGGCGAGGGCCAGCGCGGCGTAGGCGGGCACGGTGGCCAGCAGGTCGGCATGGCTGCCCGACGCCGCCACCCGGCCGCCGTCGAGGAACAGCACCCGGTCGGCCAGGGCGATGGTCGAGATCCGGTGGGCCACGATCAGCGTGGTGGCGTGCAGCGAGGTGCGCAGGCCGTCGAGGATCTGGCGCTCGATCGTCGCATCGACCGCGGAGGTGGCGTCGTCCAGCATGAGCAGGCCGGGACGGCGCAGCAGGGCCCGGGCCAGGGCCAGCCGCTGGCGCTGGCCGCCCGACAGGGTCACGCCCCGCTCGCCGAGCACCTGGTCGATCCCCTCCGGCAGGCGGTCCACGAAGCGGTCGGCCCGGGCCCGCTCCAGCGCCCAGCGCAGTTCGCCGTCGGGCACCGGCTCGCCGAGCGTGAGGTTCTCTCGCACGGTGTCGGCGAACAGGAACGTCTCCTGGAACGCCAGAGCCACGTGCGCCCGCACCGAGGCGGGCTCGGCCGCGGCCAGGTCGACGCCGCCCAGGCGGACGACGCCGCGGCTGGGCCGGTAGAGGTGGCTGAGCAGGTGGCACAGCGTCGACTTGCCGCTGCCGGTGGCGCCCACCAGGGCGACGACCTCGCCCGGAGCGAGGTGGACGTCGAGCCCGGCCAGGACCGGGTCGCCGCCGTAGCCGAAGTGCAGACCGGTCACGTCCACGGCCAGCGGGCCGCCGGGCAGGCGCCGGGCCGCGCCGGGCGCGGGGGCGGGCCGCACCGGGGCGGCCAGCACGCCGTCCACCCGGTCCAGGGCCACCACCGCCCGGGGCATCTCCTCCAGCAGGAAGCCCATGACCCGCATGGGGAACACCAGGATGCCGAACAGGGCCATGGCCTGGACCAGCTCGCCGGTCGAGATCGCACCGGTCGACATCCGCCAGGCCCCGAGGGCCAGCAGGGCGATGGTGCCCAGGCTGGGCAGGGTCTCCAGCGCCGGCTCGAAGATCGCCCGCAGCCGGCCGACCTGCAGGCGGGCGCCGCGCAGGCCGCCGGCCGCCTCGCTCATGCGGCCGACCTCGCGGTCCTCCAGGCCCAGGGACTTGACCACCAGCGCCCCGTCGAACGACTCGTGGGCCACGGTCGCCACCTGACCCAGGTGGGCCTGGGCCCGGGCCGCGGGGTCCTCGACCCGGCGGCTGTAGTACTGGTTGAGCAGGAGGAGCGCGGGGAACAGCGCCAGGCCCACCAGCATGAGCAGCGGGTCGATCAGGGCCAGGCTCACGACCGAGAGCACGAGCAGCACGGCCACGCCACAGGTGAAGGGCAGCGGCATGATGGCGTTGATCGACCGCTCGATGTCGGCGTCGGCGTGGGCCATGAGCCGGCCCGTCGGGTGGGTGCCGAAGAAGCTGAGCGGCACCCGCAGGTAGCGGTCGGTGACCTGGAGGAACCAGGTCCGTTGCGTGGACCGCACCAGCAGCGAGCCCCAGTAGCGGCGCGCAACGACCCCGAGCGAGCGCAAGAGGGCGGCACCCAGGATGGCGGCGGCCCCCAGGGCCGCGGTCCGGCCGCTGACGCCCCCGTCGAACCCGGGCACGATGACCTTGTCCGTCACCCGGCCGAGCACCCAGGTGCCGGCGACCGACATCGCGGCGAACAGGGCCGCGCCGCTCACCGCGATGACGAACAGGCGCGGGTGGGCGCGCACTGCTCGCCACAGCAGGCGGGATCCTCGTCGCAGCAGCGACGCCTCCGCCCCCGCGGCCCCGGAGGAGACGGCGACAGACACGGTGCAGGGAGTCTGCCGGGTTCGGACCCGGATGCGGCACCCGATTTCACCCTCGGTGTACGGTCCCGGCGCATGGAGCGCCTCAGGGGGTTCGAGCACAACCGTTTCGTGGGGGACAAGCGCACGCAGCGTGTCCACGACATCGACCACGCGGTGGACGAGGACGCCATCGCCGACATGATGGCGGCCGAGACCTTCCTGGCCTTCGGACCTGACACGCTCGCCGAGGCCCGCAACCGCGGCTACCGGCTGTGCCGGTCCTGCCGCCAGGCCCGCGAGGCCGCGGGCGTCGTCGAGGACGCCGCGGCCTGACCGGGCCGGCGGGGCTCGGTGGACCACCGCATCGACTCGGACGGGCTGTCACTCGCCGCCCACCTGGCCCGGCCGCCGGGCCGTCCCAGCGGGCCACTGCCCGCGGTCATCCTGTGCCACGGCTACCCGTCGGCCGGCACCGCGGACACGGCCCCCGAGACCATGCCCGAGCTGGCCGACCGCATCGCCACGGAGATGGGCTGGGCCGCCCTGGCGTTCGCCTACCGGGGCTGCGGCGAGTCGGCAGGACAGTTCTCGCTCGGCGGCTGGATCGACGACATAGAGAACGCGATCAGCTACGTCTCGGACACCATCCGGCCCCTCGGCATCTGGCTCGCGGGCTTCGGCACCGGCGGCGCCCTGGCCGTGTGCGCGGCCGCAGCCGACGCGCGGGTCTCGGGCGTGGCCACCGTGGGCTCACCCGGCGACTTCGACGACTGGGCCAGCCACCCCCGCCGCCTGCTGGAACACGGCCGTGAGGTCGGCGTGATCACCGACCCCGAGTTCCCCCCGAACCTCGACGCCTGGTCCCGCGAGTTCCGCGGCATCCGGGCGGTCGCCTGCGTCGGCCGCTACGCCCCCCGCCCCCTCCTGGTGGTCCACGGCAGCGACGACGAGGTCGTCCCCCCGTTCGACGCCCGCGTCGTAGCCGACGCCCACGGCTCCGCCGAGCTCCGCTTCATCCTCGGCGCCGGCCATGCCCTCCGCCACGACCCCCGCGCGGTCGCAGTCCTCCTCGGCTGGCTCGACCGCCAACGCCACGCCCTCCGCCGCTGACCCCCAGCGCGGTGCCCTCGCCGCTGACGGGCTGCGTCACCGGTTCGTACGCTCGCCCTCCCGGAGCAGCTGCGACACCCGTTGAGGCGACACGCCGAGCACGGTGGCGGCATCGACTCCAGTCAGCTGATGGTCGGAGACCAGCCGGGCGGCGAGATCTCGATAGTCGTCCGCCGCGGCGGCGGCCGCCGCAGCCGCGTCGGCCAAGCGCCGGCGCACCATCTGGACCTCGTCCAGGACGTCGTCGCCGAGGTCGGGTAGGACATCGACGGTCACGTCCTCGAGGTCCACATCCAGCACCGCGGCCACGAGGTCCCGCGCCTGGTCTGCGGCGCCGGCGAGACTGCGGGACTGGGTAGCTCCGATCCCGGGGACCTCGATCAGCCACCAGCGGCCGTCCCGGGTGGCGGTTGCGTCGAAGCGGCGGGGACGATCGCTGCTCACGTCAACCATCCTTCGGGCAGGCAAGGCATCTGGCGGCGGATCGAGCGCAGCACACCAGGGGCGATCGTGGGATGGCTGGCCGGCAACGGCGCCGTGTGCTCTCCGCAAGGACAAGCCCACACCTCGTGCCGACCTCTGGTTCGTACCAGCTCACAACCATTGCGTTCGAGGGCGCGTCGCACCTTGCGCGTGCTCGTCTCCTTGATCACAACCTAACTCTAGGGCCCCTAGATAACAATAGTAAAGGGGGGCTTGTCGTCAGGATGGTTGGTCGGACTTGGCCTTGTTCTGGGCTTTCATCATCTTTTTCCAGGCTCGGACCCTGGCCAGGCTCTCGGCGGAGTCGATGTCGGCGACCGAGCGGGGTTGGTCGTCGGAGAAGGGGGCTGTGGCCTGCTCCCAGCCTGGGGGTCGGACGTCGAAGCGCTTGGCCAGGAGGGCGGCGAAGATCTTGGCCTTCTCGCCGCCGAAGCCGGGCAGGGCCTTGAGGCGGCGGAGCAGCTCGGGGCCGGACTCGACCCCGGCCCAGACCTGGGCGGCGTCGCCGTCGTAGTCGTCGACCAGCATCTGGCACAGGGCCTGGGTGCGCTTGCCCATGGAGCCCGGGAAGCGGTGCAGGGCGGGCGGGCCCTTGAACACGGCCTCCAGCTTGTCGGGGTCGAGGGC
>JBKPRS010000044.1:0-5957 GCA_046734695.1 Actinomycetota bacterium
CTACGCCGGGCGGATCACCACGCGGCGGGCAGCGTCCTCGCCCTCGGAGACCGTGACCACGCCGTCGATCTCGTTGACCGCATCGTGGACCGTCTTGCGGTCCGCCGACGACATCGGGTCGAGCGCCTTGGCCACGCCCGACTCCTTCACGCTCTCGGCCACACCGCGGGCGAAGCGCTCCAGCGCCTCCTTGCGGCGGGCCCGGTAGCCGGCCACGTCGACCCGCACCCGGGCGTGCGACTGGCCGACGAACTGACGCTGGACCATGCTTCGCACCAGCTCCTGGATGGCCTGGAGGGTCACGCCCTTCTGGCCCACCAGCAGGCCCAGGTTCTCGCCTTCGACCGCCGCTTCCAGCGCCTGGTCCTCGCCGACGTTCACTTCGACCGTGGTGTCCGACCGGTCGAACGCGTTCATCAGGTCCTTCAGGAAGCCTTCGACGGCGGCTCTCTGACCCTCGAGGTCGAGCTCGCCCAACTCGGGCGACTCGGCCGACTGCGTGCTCTCGCTCACCGTTGCTCCCTCTGCCGTACGGGCCGCCCGGCTGCGCCGGCGCCTTCTGCTGCTCGACGATCCGCCCGCAGAGCCGTCCGTGCCGGGCTGCGAGCCCCGAGGGGCTCCGGCCTCGGCCGGACGGCCGGCGACATCGCGATCCTCCGCACGGGTCCCGCCTGCCGGGGTGCCGGCGCCAGCCGTCCCCGCGCTCACCCGCTCGCGGGAGCCCGTCTTCTTGGGGCGGCTCCGCTCGCCGCCGTCGCGGCCCCGCCGGTCTCCCCGACGGCGCTCGCGCCGGTCGACCTTGGGCCGGGGCGCCGTGGGGCGGACCCGAGCCCGCACCTGTGCCTCCGACCGCAGGCGCCCGAAGAGGCCCTTCTGCGGCTCCTGGACGACCTCCATCTCGGCGTCCTGCTCATCGACCCCCAGCTGGTCGAGGGCCGCTTCCTTGGCCTCCTCGACAGTTCGTCCGGTCGTTTGGACCCATTCCACTGCGATCTACTTCCTCTTCTTCTTCTTACGGGACCGGGGGTGCGGCTTGGGTGCCGACGACGCCCCGCTGGCTGCGGTCTGCTTGTCCTGCGGCCGGGCCCTGGCGCCGGCCGTGGCGCCGTTGCCGCTGCCGTTGCGGGCCGCGACCCTGCCCTTGCTGGTGCCCTTGTCCACCGGCTTGCGGGCGACGGGCTTGCCATCGACAGGCTTCGCCGTCGCACCACCGCCGCCGTTCTTCTTCGCGTCACGGGCTTCCTGCATGGCCTTCTGGGCCTGCCGGCCGATCGAGTCCTCGCTGCCGTACAGCGAGCGCGTGATGAACGCCTGCTGGCCAACCCTCCACAAGGTCGAGACCAGGAAGTAGATGCCGATCGCCGCGGGGCTCACGAAGGCGAAGAACACGTACAGCAGCGGGCCGAGCCGCATCATCATCTGCTGCTGCGGGTTGACCTCTTGGTTGGGGTTGCGCCCCATGATCTGGCGCTGCTGGTACCAGCTGAGGAAGGCGATCATCGCCACCAGCAGGATGTAGGGCAGCGCCACCAGGAAGCCGTCGGACAGCGCCTGGATCGGCGAGATCGACAGGTCGAAGTGGTTCTTGCCGATGGCGTTCATCTCGGTCTTGCCCAGCAGCGACTGGTACAGCTCGGTGTCGTGGTGCAGGTACTTGGGCTTGAACCCCTGGGTGACCACGGCGGAGGGGAAGTAGTCCGCCTTCAGCAGCTTCTGGACGCCGACGAAGCTCGCTTCGTTGGTCAGCCCTCGCACCACGTAGAAGAGGATCGAGAACACCGGCATCTGGATGATGAGCGGCAGGCAGCCGCCCACCGGGTTGATCTCGTGCTCGCGGTAGAACGCCATCAGCTCCTCGTTGAGCTTCTGGCGATCGTCCTTGTACTGGACCTGCAGCCGCCGGATCTGGGGCTGCAGCCGCTGCATCTCGATCATCGAGCGCGTGCCCTTGAGTGTGAGCGGCGTCGTGATCAGCATCACCACGCAGGTCAGCAGCGCGATGGCGACGGCATAGTTGGGGACTAGCGTGTAGAAGAAGTTGAGAGTACCGGAGATAATCTCAAAAAGACCGTCTAGCATCAGTGGTGCTTTCCTTCAGGAACGGGATCCCACCCGTGACCACCCCAGGGGTGGCATCTGGACAACCGGCGGACCGTGAGGGCACTGCCCCGCACGGCGCCGTGCTGCTCGAAGGCGTCGAGCGCGTAGTTCGAGCACGTCGGGACGTACCGGCAGGGCGACGGTCGCCCGGCGGTCGCCCGCTGGTAGAAGCGGACTCCACCGTGCAGGAAGCGGGCGACCGGGCTCATCGACCCTTCCCGCCACTCAGCGCGGTGCATGCCCGCCCCAGGTCATCTCGCAATTCGCGATAGGTGCATCCGGCCGCCTCCGGTCGCACCGTCACGAGGTAGGCACCGCACCCCAGCCCGCCCGTCGTCCGGTTGAGCTCGCGAACCGCCTCGCGTAGTCGCCGGCGCAGGCGGTTGCGCACGACGGCGGGGCCGACCTTGCGGCCGATGGCGTAGGCCACCCTGACGTCATTCCCGCCGGGCAGGTACACAACCGTCATCGGCCCGCGCCGGGCCCGCCGCCCGTCACGCCGCAGCGCGTCGAACGTCGCACGGTCGCCGACCCTTCCGATCAGGCCGAGAGGCGCTCGCGGCCCTTCCGGCGCCGGGTTCGCAGGATCGCCCGGCCGGCCCGGGTCGACATCCGGGACCGGAAGCCGTGCCGCTTCGCTCGTCTCCGTTTGTTCGGCTGATACGTGCGCTTCACCTTGTGCCTCCTCAGCCACGCGGCCTCCTCGCTCGTCGCGGGGCCAGCGGCGGGATCGAACCATCATTACGACGCGCGGCGGCGGAGCACCCGCGTCGGTGCCGGGACAACGCTAGAGCCCGATGGGCCGATTGCGCCAACCAGCCCACGTCGATCTCCGCGCGCGCAGCGTGTCGTTCGGCACGGCCCATCCGCCCACGCACGCCGGTCGTCCACAGCCCGCCCCCAGGCATGGGGTCCCCACCCTGTGGATGACCCTGGTCGGCGCCGGTCCCCGGTGCTACGTTGCCGCGACCCCGAACCCGCGGGTCGGGGTGCCAGAGCCGGGGACGCAAGCGCGCCGACCGGCGGTCGGCGGCGACTCCCCGACACCTGTCGGCTACCTGGCGTCAAGTCTTTGTGCGGTCATCCACAAGTGTGGATGGTGTTGTGGATGACCTGCGCCACCCAGGAGGATGGTCTGACGTGATCAGCGATGCGCACCGTTTGTGGTCGATGTGCGCAGCGCTCCTGCGGGCCCAGGTGTCCGACCCCGTGTGGCACACCGCGTTCGAGGGCGTGCGGGCCGTCGGCTACGACGGCCAGAGCCTCACGCTCGGCGTGGCCAGCGCCCTGGCCAAGGAGCGCATCGAGGGCCGTTACCTGGGATTGGTGCGCGACGCCCTGGCCGAGGCCGGGGCCCCGCACGTCGAGCTGGTCCTGCGCATCGAGCCGCCCGAGCCGCCGTCGCTGTGGACGGTCCCCACGCCCTCATCCGTCCATACCACCGTGGCCCGCCCCACCCCGAACGGCGGGCCCCTCGACCGGCCCGCCCGCGAGCGCGACCTGCCCACTCCGGTGGGCGACGTGGAGCTCAACCCCCGCTACACGTTCGAGAACTTCGTGATCGGGGGATCCAACCGCTTCGCCCACGCCGCAGCCCAGTCCGTGGCCGAGATGCCGGCCCGGCGCTGGAACCCGCTGTTCGTGTACGGCGACGCCGGCCTGGGCAAGACTCACCTGCTCCAGGCCATCGCCAGCTACGTGAACGACAACTACCCGGCCTACCGGGTGCGCTACGTGACCTCGGAGACCTTCCTCAACGAGTTCATCGACTCCATGCACTCCGACACCCGGGACGCGTTCAAGCGCCGCTACCGGGACATCGACGTGCTGCTGGTCGACGACGTGCAGTTCTTCCAGGGCAAGCAGGAGACGCTGGAGGAGTTCTTCCACACCTTCAACCACCTGCACCAGACCAACCGCCAGATCGTGCTGTCATCCGACCGGGCGCCGGACCAGATCGGCTTCGAGGACCGGCTGCGCAGCCGCTTCCAGCAGGGACTGCTGACCGACATCCAGCCGCCGGAGCTCGAGACCCGCCTGGCCATCCTGCGCAAGAAGGCCGAGCTGGAGACCGCCCGCATCCCGCCCGAGGTGCTGGAGTTCATCGCCGCCAACATCAAGGACAACATCCGGGTGCTCGAGGGCGCGCTGATCCGGGTGTCGGCGTTCGCCAGCCTCACGCACGAGCCCATCACCGTGGACCGGGCCACGCAGGTCCTGGCCGACCTGCTCAGCGAGAACCAGCCCCGGCCCATCACCCCCCAACTGATCCTGGAGGAGGCGGCCGCCCAGTTCGGCTTCACGATCGAGGAGCTGAAGTCCAAGCACCGCCAGCGCCCGCTGGTCACGGCTCGCCAGATCGCCATGTACGTCATGCGTGAGCTGACCGAGCTGTCCTATCCCAACATCGCCCGCGAGTTCGGCGGGCGCGACCACACCACTGTCATCCACGCGGTGGAGAAGATCGGCGGGCTCATGTCCAAGGACCGCCAGATCTACGACCAGGTCACACGGCTCATGAAAGCGGTCCGCCAGGGTGACTGAGCACCGGGCGGGGATCCGCTCCGCGCCCCGGTGGACAACCCGGGGGACAGTCTGTGGACGGGGCGTGAACGACAGGGGACCGGCGCCCGACCATCCCCAGCCGCATCACGCGCGCACCCCTCCGGCTGTGGGAGCCTGGGGACAGAACTGGGACGGCGAGACAGCCGCTGACCAGGGCGGACGGTCCGGTATCCACAATCCACACCCCCTACTACTACTTCTGGTTGTTACTCATCTACACGACGGCAGAGAAAGAGAGCGACGGCGTGAAGTTCCGATGCGAGCGTGACGTCCTCGTCGAAGCCTTGGGCACCGCTGGTCGGGCCACGGCCAGCCGCGGCGGCGCGCTGCCGGTGCTCGCGGGCATCAAGGCCGACCTCGCCGGCGGCACCCTGACCCTGACCGGCCACGACCTCGAGCTGACGATCTCCGTCGCCATCCGCGAGGGCGTCAATGGCCGGGAGGACGGCAGCGCGGTGCTGCCGGCCCGGCTCGTCTCCGACGTCGTGCGCTCGCTGCCGCCCGGCGCGGTCGAGGTCGAGGTGGACGGGGAGCAGGCCCGCATCACCGCGGCCCGCTCGGAGTTCTCGCTGCGGGTGTTCCCGGTCGACGAGTTCCCCCGCCTGCCCGAGCCGGTGGGCGACGCGGTGACCATCGACGCCGCCGAGCTGGGCGCCGCGCTGCGCCAGGTGGTCCCGGCGGCGTCCTCCGACGACGCCCGGCCGATCCTCACCGGCGTCCTGGTGTCGGCCGAGGAGGGCGGGCTGCGCCTGGTGGCCACCGACTCCTACCGCCTCGCGGTGCGGGACCTGCCGGGCCAGTCCTTCCTGGCCGAGGGCCAGTCGGTGCTGGTGCCGTCCCGGGCCCTCAACGACCTCACCAAGGTGCTGACCGGCGTGGACCAGCTCACGCTGCGGCTGGGGGAGCGCGACGCCAGCTTCGAGGCCGGCGACGTCCGGCTCACGACCATGCTCATCGAGGGCGACTTCCCGAACTACCGCGGGCTGATCCCCTCGGCGCACCCCAACCGGCTGACCGTGAGCCGCGAGGCGTTGCTGGAAGGCGTGCGCCGGGTCAAGCTGCTGGCCCGGGAGGCCACCCCGGTGCGCCTCGCCATGACCAGCGACGGGCTCGACCTGGTGGCCGTCACCCAGGACGTCGGCCAGGCCCACGAGTCGCTCGACGCCAAGTACGAAGGCACCGAGCTCACCGTGGCGTTCAACCCCGAGTACCTGCTCGACGGGGTCGACGTCGCGCCGGGCGACGAGGTCGTCATCTCCACCCTCGACGCCTTGAAGCCTGCGGTGCTGCGG
>JBKPRS010000045.1:0-23712 GCA_046734695.1 Actinomycetota bacterium
ACCGGCACGACCTCGCCGCCGTGGGCCTCCACCATCCGGCGGTGCCGGGGCAGGCACGGGTCCTCCAGGGCGATCCTCGCCCGCCCGACCCTGCAGAGCGCCTCGACCAGCAACGCCAGGCCGTGGGTCAGCCCGCAGCACATGACGATGCGCTCGGCCGAGCCGAGCACTCCGCGGCTGCGCGCCAGGTAGTCGGCCAGCTCCGAGCGCAGCTCCCCGAGACCGGCCCGGGGCGGGTAGTCGAGCGTGACGCCCGGCGTCCGGGCGAGTGCCGAGCGGAGCGCTGTCGTCCACGGCCCCCACGGGAAGCTGGACAAGTCCGCGGCACCGGGGCGGAGGTCCACGTGCGGGATCCTCTTCCCGTGACACCCGGACGGCACGGCCGGGCCCGGCCGGGACACCACCGTCGTCTCGCCACCGGGGCGGGTGCGCAGGTAACCGGCTGCCACCAGCTCCCCGTACGCGGTGACCACGGTTCCCCGGGACAGGCCCAGCTCCTGGGCCAGCGCCCGGGTCGACGGGACGGCGGCCCCCGCCCGGAGCCGCCCGGCCTCGATCGCCTCGCGCAGCTTCTCCTCCAGCGCTGCCTGCCGGGTCCCCGGAGGGCACTCGGCGATGTCCAATCCCAGGAAGACGTCTACCGCACCGGACCGCGAACCCGTCACTCCCCACCACACCACCACACGCCCGGCCCGCGCACAGGTCACCCCAGGTGGTCGTCCGTCACCTGCCTGTCGCCGGCGGAAGCGACCATGATCTCGGGGTGCCGGCGGTCCTCGTCACGGGCAATCCCGGATCTGGGAAGTCGGCGCTGGCCGAAGAGCTCACGCGCCGAGGGCACTCGGCCATCGATTCGGACCGGGACGCCGAGCTGTCCTACTGGCAGGACAGGGCCGGCGGTCGTGTGCGGCTCGCCGACGCGCCACCTGCCCCCGATCGGGAGTGGCTCCGATCCCACTGCTGGGTTTGGAGCCGATCCCGATTGGGAGAGCTGTTGGCGCGCGAGGCCGATGCCCTCTTCGTCTGTGGCATCGCGGCGAACATCGACGAGGTCATCGACCTCTTCGACGCTGCGTTCCTGCTCCACATCGACGAGGCGACACAGGAGGCACGGCTGGCCGCGCACGATGCTGCCAACCCACCCGGTCGTGGCGAGCCAGGGCGGCAAGCGATACGCGAGGGGCGCGAGGTGTTCGAGGCGCAGATGGCCTCGCTCGGCGCCATCGCCCTCGATGGAGGCGCCCCCACGCCGGTGGTCGCAGACGAGCTCCTCGCTCGCGGGACCGCGGTCTGGCGACTCCGCCACGGGCCTTGACATAGTTTCCCAGATCGGCAAATATATCCAGATATGGACAAGCTTACGTTTACCCCCAGCGTCTACTACCGGGACCCGAAGGCGGCGCTCGAGTGGTTGGAGCAGGCGTTCGGGTTCGAGGTCACGATGGCCATCGACGGACCGGCGGAAGCGCCGGCGATGTGCCACTACGAGATGAGCTGCGCCGGGGAGGGGCGGATCACCGTCGGCGGCGAGTGGGCCGACTGGGTCCGCAGCCCGGCCAGCGTGGGTGGCGCGAACACCCAAACGGTCAACGTGGAGTTGGCCGGCGGGCTCGACGAGCACTGCGAGCGGGCCCGGGCCGCAGGCGCTGTGATCACGGCCGAGCCGGAGGACCAGTTCTACGGCGATCGGACCTACCGGGTCCTGGACCTCGAAGGGCACTGCTGGACGTTCTCGGCCCACGTGCGCGACGTCAGCCGGGCCGAGGCCGAGGAGGCCATCGGGCAGCCGATCATGGCCACCACCTGGCCGTGAGCGATCCGGCGGCCGCCAGGCTGGACATCGCGGCGGTGAGCCAGCCGGCGGCCGCGGGACTGGACGACACGCTCGCGGCGCTGGCCGACCCCGTTCGGCGCCGAGCGGTCGAGTTGCTGGCCGAGCGACCCCGACGGGCCGGGGAGCTCGCCCGCGAGCTCGACACCACGCCGTCCACGATGAGCAAGCATCTGCGGGTGCTGCGCCAGCGGGGCCTCGTCAGCGAGACACACCCGGAGTTCGACGCCCGGGTCCGGATCTACACCCTCCGGTCCGCGCCGATGACCGAGCTGCGGAGCTGGCTCGACACCGCCGAGCGGGGCTGGGCCGAACAGCTCGCCGCCTTCGCCGCCCATCTCGAACGCGAACCGTGACCGACGCGTCGAGAGTCCTCGTGGCACTGCGGGTGCCGGTGCCCGCCGCGCGGGCGTTCAGCGCGTTCACCGACCAGATCGGCGACTGGTGGAAGCCCAACGGCCTGTTCCAGCTGGGCGACGGGCGCGACGGCACCCTCGCCTTCGAGCCCGGGCCCGAGGGCCGGCTGGTGGAGACCTACGCCGACGGCACCTCGTTCGTCGTCGGCCACATCCTCGCCTGGGAGCCGCCCCGCCGCCTGGTCCTCAGCTGGCGCCAGGCCAGCTTCGCCCCCGACCAGGAGACCGAGCTGCACGTGCGGTTCGACGACGTGGACGACCCCGCCGCCGGGGCCGTCCAGACCCGGGTCGTGGTCGAGCACTTCGGCTGGGACCGCATCCCCCGCGAGCACGCCGCCCGCCATGGCATGCCGCTGGCCACGTTCCAGATCCGCTTCGCGCAGTGGTGGGAGACGCTCCTGCAGACCCTCGGCGAGGTGGCAGCAACACCGGAGTGACTCCCCCGGGTCAGGCCCTGCCGAGCTCCTCGCGCAGCGCACGGGCTCCGGCGGCGAGCGCCTGCAGCTTGCCGAACGCGACGTCGCGCGGCAGGTACTTCATGCCGCAATCCGGGGCCGGGATCAGGTTCTCGGCCGGCACGTAGGGCAACGCCCGGCGGATCCGGTCGGCGACGACGTCCGCCGACTCGATGGTGTGATCACCGAGATCGAGCACGCCGAGGATGATCTTCTTGCCCGGGAGCTCGGCGAGGACCGAGCAGTCCAGCTGCGACTGCGCGGTCTCGATGGACACGGCGTCACACGAGCAGGCCGCCATCTCGGGCAGGAACGAGTAGCCGCTCGGGCGGTCGTGGATGATGGCGGCGTAGCCGAAGCAGATGTGGACGGCGGTCATGCCGCGGATCCCGTCGAGCGCCCGCTCCAGCGCCGCCACGCCGTACTCCCGAGCCTTCTCGGGGCGGGCCTGGAGGTAGGGCTCGTCGAGCTGCACCATGTCCGCCCCGGCGTCGAACAGGTCCCGGATCTCCTCGTTCACGGCGTCCGCGTACCCCATCGCCGCGCTCGCCTCGTCGGGATAGTGGTCGTTCTGCGCCTGCTGGGTCATCGTGAACGGGCCGGGGACGGTCATCTTGATGGGGCGATCCGTGTGCGCCCGCAGGAAGCGCACGTCCTCGACCTCCACCGGGTGCCGCCGCCGGATCGGGCCGACGATCCTCGGCACCGGGTTGGGATGGCCACTGCGGTCGAGGGCCGTCCCCGGGTTGTCGATGTCGACCCCGTCGAGCGCGGTGGCGAAGCGGTTCGAGTAGCTCTCCCGGCGCATCTCGCCGTCGGTGATGACGTCCAGTCCTGCGTCCTCCTGAGCCCGGATCGCCAGCAGCGTGGCGTCGTCCTGGGCCTCTTGCAGGTAGGGCTCGTCGACGCGCCACAGCTCGAGGGCCCGGACGCGGGGCGGGAACCGGCCCGCCAGCTTCGCTCGATCGATCAGCCACTCGGGCTGGGCGTAGCTGCCGACGAGCATCGTCGGGAGGAGGGGGAGCTGCATGGGCCCTAGCCTGCCTGAAAGCCGCCCGACGTGCGGCCGGGATCCGGGGAGCCGCGGTGGTGCGGACTGAAGCTCGGTACGACGGACTCGCCGCCTGGTACGAGGCGATCGCCCGACCGTCGGCCGACTTCAGCCGTGAGGACCTGGCCGGCCTCCTCGGTGACGGCGATGGCCTGTGCCTCGACCTCGGGTCCGGCACGGGACTGTACGCCGGCATCCGCCAGGCCGTGGGCGTCCGGCACCGGACCCTGGCCGAGCTGCTCAACGACGTCCTGGCCAGCCCGCTGCGCCTTCTGCGCGTCGAGGAGCCGCGGGACGATCCGGTGCCTGCCGTCCTCGCGCTGGTCGCCGCGCGACCGGTCAGTCGAGGCGACCCTCGACCGGGCCGCGCCGGATGATCTCGTCGACGGTGTCGTCCGGGGACTGGGCGGACGTGTCGAGCCAGAGGCCGATCCGGGGCGTCTCGGTGCGCAGGGCGGCGTCGAGCGCGGCGATGGTGGCGTGCCCGTCGTGGTACGCCCGCTTGGGGCGGGCTGCCTCCCGGCCGGCCACGACCTCGGGCCGGGGTGCCAGCACCACGAGCGTCAGGGGCCTCGATCGGATCGTGTCGACGTACGTGGCGAGGAGCGGCCCGATGACCACGTCTTGGACGACCACGGAGAAGCCCGCCTGGTAGTACGCGTCGGCGGTCTGTGCCGCCAGGCGGTAGCGGAGCCGGAGCTGGCGCTGCGCCTCCTCGGAGGGCGCCGCGGTCATCTCGTGGCGGCCGGCGACGACCATCCGGCGGAAGACGTCCCCCCTCACATGGACGCCCCGGGCGAACCACCGGGCCAGACGATCGGCGACAGTGGACTTGCCGGCCGCCGGGATGCCGGTGACGAGCACCAGCGCGTGATCGTCGGTCAGCGACATCTCGAGCACGCTAAGCGCGTGGCGCAAGCGATCAGATGCGAGACTCGGGGGCGTGGCGGTGATGGCGGTGTGCGGGCTGCTCCTGGTCGCGGGCCTGGGGGCCGGGTTGTTCTGGTGCGGCCGGGACTTCCAGGTGCCGCCGGTCGAGGCGCGGCCGGGGCCGGCGGAGGTGGCGCGGCGCTTCGCCTGGTACTGCGCGCTGGGGATCACCGGCGCGGTCACGGCCGGGCTCACCGTGATCGGAGCCGGAGGGCGGCTGGCCATGCGGCTGCTCGCGGTCACCGCCGGCGACGGCGCCCAGGGACGCACCACCGAGGCCAACGAGATCGTGGGCGAGATCACCGCGAGCGGCACTGTGGGCTTCATCACGTTCACCGGGATCTTCGGCGGCCTGATCGCCGCGGGGATCTACCTCGTCGTGCGGCGCTACCTCCCGCCCAACCCACTGGGTGGCCTCGTGTTCGGGGCCGGACTGCTGGTCGTGCTCGGCACCGTCATCGACCCATTGCGGGCGGACAACCGCGACTTCGACATCGTCGGTCCCGGGTGGCTGTCCGTCGGGATCTTCGCCCTCCTCGCCCTGGCCTTCGGAGCGGCGCTCGCCGGCTGGATGGCGCGCCTGAGCGAGTGGCTACCGCTGCTGTCGCGCGAGCCGCGGGTGCTGGTGCGCTACGCGATCCCTGCGGCGCTGGCCCTGGTCCTGTTCTCCGTGACGGCGGCGCTCGTGGTGCTGGGGGTCCTGGTCGTGCTCGTCACCCGCTGGGGCGCGCTGGTAGACGCCTTCCGCTCCCACACGGCGCTGCTGGTCGGGCGGGTGGCGCTCGTCGCCCTCGCCGTCCTGGCCATGCCCGGCGCGCTCGTGAGCATGGCCGACATCGCCGGCCGGTGACGGGTCACCCCTACGAGCAGGTCACGCCCATCCCGGGGGTGATGTGGTCCGCGGGATCGTCGCCCTCGGCCCGCATCACATCCGCGATCTGACACGTCGTGGCGGCCGCCTGCTGGTCGAGGACCGTCAGCTCGCTGAGCTCGTCACTGGCCGCGCCGAGCCCCGTCCCGCCCTCGGTGCCGATCGCGTTGATGTCGGCCAGCACTTCGGCCCGGCGATCGAAGATGCCGACGAGCTCGTCGTAGAGCGGGGCCGAGTCGCCATCGGCGCTGTCGGCCGCCTTCTGCAGGTCCGGCCGGTTCAGCTCGATCCAGTCGCGGGCGTCCGTGGCCGCCAGCGCCAGCCCCGCGGAGTCGTCCTGGGTGCCCTGGTCGGCCACATGCTCGTGCTTGTCCTGCCACCCCTCGGCCAGGGGCGCGTACGCGTCCATGGCGCCGGCCGCATCGCCCTCGTGATGGCCGCCGGACGAGCCGAGCCCGTCCAAACCGGTGCCGACCCCCCCGATCACCAGCCCTGCGGCCAGGGCCACGAGCAGCGCCGCGACCGCCAGTGCCGTCATGATCAGCATCACCGGCGCGGACGGCACGTCGGGCACGGCCGGTGCCACCAACACCTCCGGCTCGGGCCGGTGGTCACGGTCGATCTGGCGAGTGCCGCACTCCGGGCAGAAGTTCGCCCCCGCCTCGATGAGGCTGCCGCACGCCGTGCAGTGCGAAAGCGTTCTCGGATCCAGGGTGAGTGCCACGGTGCAGGGGTTCCCGCCCGGCGCTCCGTTCAATCAAATGCGCGCACAGAGTGACGGGTGACAACTACTCTCCGTCGGCACCGCCCGACTCGTTGTCGCCTTCCGAGTCGCCCTTGGCGTCGATGACATGGAAGTTCGAGTCCAGGTGGACGTCGACCTGCGAGCCGTCGTCCAGCGTGACCTCCACCTCGAAGGCGCCTTCCTCGTCGCCCTTCTCGGACCCGGTCACCCGGCCGCCGCCGGTCTCCTGCAGCGCCACCGCACTCGCCTTGTCGAGCTCGGCGCCCGTGATCGGCACGTCGTGCCCGTCGTCGTCGCCGCCCTGCGCCACCGCCACCCCGGCGCCGGTGCAGACCAGCGCGCCCACACCCAGGGCCGCGGCCCCGATCACCTTCGTGCGTCGCTTCATGTGATGCCTCCTGGAACCCGTTTCGACCATGGTGCGCCACCGCTCCTGAACCGGCGCTGACGCGGTCTCCCGCGTGCCGGGCGGCGGCGCCACACTGGACCGGGAAGGAGGGCCGTGAAGCTGCTTCTCGTCGAGGACGACGCCAAGCTCGCCGGGGCCGTGCGCCGCGGGCTGCAGGCCGAGGGCTTCGCCGTCGAGATCGCCCCCGACGGCGACGAGGGCCTGTGGCGGGCCACGGAGGGCGCCTTCGATCTGATCGTGCTCGACATCATGCTGCCGGGCCGCAACGGGTTCCGGGTGTGCGCCGACCTCCGGGCCGCGGGCGTGTGGACCCCGATCCTCATGCTCACGGCCAAGGACGGGCACCTCGACGAGGCCGAGGCGCTGGACACCGGGGCCGACGACTTCCTCACCAAGCCATTCTCGTTCACGGTGCTGGTGGCCCGGGTGCGGGCGCTGCTGCGCCGCTCGGCGGAGCGGACCGTGGCGCCCGCGGCCGTCGGTGACCTGCGCATCGACCCGGCCCGGCGCCGGGCGTGGCGCGACGGCGACGAGCTCAGCCTCACGTCCCGCGAGTTCGACGTGCTGGAGCTGCTGGTGCGCCGGGCGGGCCAGGTCCTGTCCAAGGAGCAGATCCTGGCGGGCGTGTGGGACAGCGACTTCACCGGCGACCCGAACATCGTGGAGGTCTACGTCCGCCGCCTGCGCCGCAAGATCGACGAGCCCTTCGACCGGCACTCGATCGAGACGGTGCGCGGCGCGGGCTACCGGATCGGCGCCGATGGCACCTGACCGCCGCGGGGCCCGCCTGACCGGCACCGTCCGGTTCCGCATCACCCTGGCGGCCGCGCTCGCGGTGGCGGTCGTCCTCGGCCTCACCGGCGTGTGGCTGGTGGCCCACCAGCGCCAGGTGCTCACCGAGAACCTGGACGACACGCTGGTCGTCCAGGCCCGGGCGCTGGCCGGCACCGCCCATGACGGCCAGGTGCCCGCCACCCTCGTCCCCGTGGCCGACGACGACGGCATCGCCCAAGTGGTGGACGCCAGCGGCCAGGTGGTGTCGTCCACGCCCTCGCTCGAGGGCCGCCCGCCGGTGGCCCCCGCCCCCTCGGGCGACGCCGCCGTCGTGCGCACGGTCGACGATCCCGCCCTGGAAGGACCGTTCCACGTGGCGTCGGTCCGGGGCACCGACGCCGGTGGGGACCCGATCGTGGTCCACGTGGGCGCTCCGCTCGACGACATCGTGGACAGCACCCGGATCCTGACCCGCTCGCTGGTGCTGGCCGTCCCGGCCGTGACGCTGCTGCTGGCCGCGCTGGTGTGGGCGCTGGTGGGCCGGACGCTGCGGCCGGTCGAGGCCATCCGCCGCGAGGTCGACGGCATCGGTGCCTCCGGGCTCGACCGGCGGGTGCCGGTCCCGGAGGCGGACGACGAGGTCGGCCGGCTGGCGCGGACGATGAACGCCATGCTCGACCGCATCGAGGACGGGACGCTGCGCCAGCGGCGGTTCGTGGCGGACGCCTCGCACGAGCTGCGCAGCCCGCTGGCCCGCATCCGGGCCGAGATCGAGGTCGACCTCGAGCACCCCGACGGCGCCGATCCCGCGGCCACGAGCCGCAGCGTGCTGGCCGAGACGATCGGCATGCAGCACCTCGTCGACGACCTGCTGGCGCTGGCCCGCAGCGATGCCGGGGCCGCAGCGGCCGCCCGGATCACGCCGGTCGACCTCGACGACGTGGTCGACCGGCAGGCCCGCCGCCTGCGGGCCGACGGCCGGGTGGCGGTGGACAGCACCGGCGTGGCGGCCGCTCGGGTGCTGGGCGACGCCGAGCAGCTGGCCCGCGCCGTGGGCAACGTGGTGGACAACGCGGTGCGCCACGCCCACACGACCGTGGCGCTCAGCGTGGCCACGTCCGGGGACGACGCGGTGGTGGCCGTGAGCGACGACGGTCCGGGCATCCCGCCCGAGCGGCGCGACGAGGTGTTCGAGCGCTTCACCCGGCTCGACGGCGCCCGGGTCGCCGGAGAGGGCGGCACCGGCCTCGGCCTCGCCATCGCCCGGGACGTGGTCGTGGCCCACGGCGGGACCATCGCAGTCGACCCGGACCACCACCCTGGCGCTCGCTTCGTCATCACCCTGCCCCGGGCCCCCGAGTAGGGCGGGCGCCGTCAGGCCGGCGGCGGGCCCTCGCGCAGCATGCCCTCCAGCACCGTGACCGCGTAGCCGGAGAGGACGACCCGGTCGCCCTCGACCCGCATGCCGACGATGCCGCCCCGGGCCGACGCCTGC
Organism: Actinomycetota bacterium; assembly: GCA_046734695.1. GTDB lineage: Bacteria > Actinomycetota > Acidimicrobiia > Acidimicrobiales > VFJN01 > ZC4RG19. The sequence continues at coordinate 8,978 of JBKPRS010000045.1, forward strand.
TCGCCGGTGAACTCGGTGCGGCCGGTGCGGGCCGCCAGCAACGGACCGATCAGGCAGTGGGCCGATCCCGTCACCGGGTCCTCGTCGATGCCCGCGCCCGGGACGAACACCCGGCACACCGAGTCGACGCCCTCGTCCTCGCCGGGGAAGGCCACCACGGTGGCGAAGCCGCCGAGATCCAGCAGGGCGGACAGCACGGGTGTGGCCGCCCGGACGTCGGCGGCTGTCGCCAGCTCGATCAGCACCCAGCCACCTTCGTTCCCGTACACCGCTACGACCCGGTCGGGCGCCAGGCCGAGGGCGGTCGCCACGTCGGGCGGGTCGGCCAGCGGCGTGACCACCAGGGCGGGGAAGCTCATCTCGATGGCCCCCTCCCCCGCGGCGCGGCACTCGAGCGGGCCGCTGCGGGTGTGGAACCGGACGTCGCCGCCCAGCACATGGGCGCTGGCCAGCGTGGCGTGGCCGCACAGGTCCACCTCGGTCGTGGGGGTGAACCAGCGCAGGTCGTGGTCGCCGTCGGGCCGCGGCACCACGAACGCGGTCTCGGACAGGTTCATCTCGGCCGCCACCGATTGCATCCACGCCTCGCTGGTGGGGGCGGGCAGCACGCACACGGCGGCAGGGTTCCCCGCGAACGGCGCGTCCGTGAACGAGTCGACGACGACGATCGGCTGGGCCATGCGCCCGACCCTACGGGCCCGGTCTCAGCCCAGGTGAGCCAATTCGTTGAACGAGCGCAGCGACGGCGCCGGGCCGCTGAGGCCGATGCGGGTGATCGAGGCGGGCGCCACCCACATGCGCCAGGTGATCTCGTCGCCCACGCCCAGCGCCCAGGCCACGGCGGCCTTGATGGGCGAGACGTGGCTCACCACCACGACGTCGCGGTCCCGGGCCTCGTCCGCCAGCGCATCGGCTCCGGCCCGCACCCGCCGGCCCAGCGCCGCGAGCGACTCGCCGCCGGGCGGGCACCACTCGATGTCGGCCCGCCACGCCGACCACAGCTCGGCCGGGAGGTCGGCGAACGGCACACCGTCCAGCTCTCCGTAGTCGAGCTCGATCCAGCGCTCGTCCACGTCGACGGGGACGCCGCCGGCCGCGGCGGCGATGGCGCCGGCCGTGTCCCGGCAGCGTGCCAGCGGGCTGGTGACGACCCGGGCCACGTCGAGGTCCGCGCAGGCCGCGCCGAGTGCGGCGGCCTGGCGGTTGCCCTCGGCGTCCAGCGGCGGGTCGGCCCGCCCCAGCAGCAGCCCGCCCGCATTGGCCGCGGTGCGCCCGTGGCGGACCACGACGATCACGGCGCCACCACGTCCCGGTCGAGCTGCCCCGTGCGCAGGAAGCGGGCCCGGCGGGCGGGCTCGTAGAGCCGGAACCGCCGCCAGCACCACCACAGCGCCGCCGCGCCGGCCGCCTCCAGCGCCAGGTTGAAGGCGCCGCGGGACAGCTCCGGCAGGCGGGCGTCGCTCCAGGCCAGCCCGGCGAACGGCCACCAGAACGCCTGCGTGTCGGTCCAGATACCGTCCAGCAGCAGGTGGATGAACATCCCGATGGGGATGGCCACGAGCCGGCGCTGCGCCAAGCGCCGCCGGGGGGTCACCAGCATGGCGAGCCCGAGCGCGGCGGCCGCCGCGGTCAGGCTGTGCAGCAGCCGGGGCGAGCCGAACGGCAGCTCACCGACGGGCAGCACGGCCCCCAGCATGACCAGCCGGAAGTCGACGGCGGGGCTGCGGAACACCAGCCACACCAGGACGAACGAGCCACCTGCGAACCAGAGGAACACCGCGGGCGGGACCGGTCAGTCCCGCACGAGGAGCCGGCCGCACTCCTCACAGTGCACGGTCTCGTCGGTGCCCAGCTTGCGGATGCGGTCGACCTCGACCGCCGGCAGCGCCAGGTGGCAGCCCTGGCAGGCCGAGCCGGCCAGCCGGGCGATGGCCACCCCGCCGAGATGGGCGCGGAGCCGGTCGTACTCGGGCCACAGGTCCTCGGGCACGGACGCAGCCGCCGCGGCCCGCTCGGCCTGCACCGTCGCGAGCTCGGCCTCGATCTCGGCCTCGGCCTCGGCCAGGGCCGCGGTGATGCGCATTGCCTCGCCGTCGAGGCGCTCGCGCTCGGCCGTCAGCTGCGAGCGCTGGGCGTCGACCGGTTCGGTCAGCTCCATGATCTCCAGCTCGTCGTCCTCGATCTGGCTGATGCGCCGGCGGATCGAGGCCACGTCGTCCTGGAGCGCCTGGAGCTCCCGTGGAGCCGACACGGACCCGGAGTACAGCTGCTTCTCGGCCTGGTTGGCCCGCTCGGTGAGCGAGGCGATCTCGTCCTCCAGCCGCTGCTGACTCCGGGACAGCTCGCCGCGCCGGGACTCGACCACAGCCAGATCGCGGTCGACCGCGCTGATCTGCTCGTTCACCGCCGCCAGCTCCGCCCGGGCGGGCAGGTTCTGGGCCCGGTGCGCCAGCTGGTCGGCACGGGTGTCGTGCTCTTGGACGGTGAGGAGCGACTCCCAGCGACTCATCAGCGTGGGACCCTATCCGCAGCTCCTGTCGGGATGCCGGTCGTAGACGTCGCCTGCGTAGGCGGAGGCCGACCTCTGGTGGTGGGGACGGTGGTGGCCGTCGTCGCCGTCGCCCTAGTGGCGGCGGCGGTGGTTGCCGTTGCCGCCGCCGGGGCCGCCTGTGCCGTCTGGCCCGGGACCGTGGGGACCGGGAAAGGGAAAGGGATCGTCGGCCCCGGGTCCGGTGGAGGGGGCGGCGGGGGCGCGGGCGGCGGCGTCAGGTCACGCCCGCCCGGCACCTCGAGCATGGCGCCGGACGGCGCCACCGGCGTCGCCGGCGGGAAGCCGGCGGCGGGCCGGCCCTGCTGCCAGGCGTTCATGAACGATCCCCAGATGCGGGCCGGGTAGCGGCCGCCCGTGATGCCGACGCCGCCGAGGATGATGGGGAACTTGGCTCCCAGGCCACCGACCCAGACCGCGGTGGACAGGGAGGGCGTGTAGCCCACGAACCAGCCGTCGGTGGCGCCCTGCGTGGTGCCTGTCTTGCCGGCGGCCTGCTGGCCCTGGATGCGGGCGGCCGTGCCGGTGCCGCCCTGCACGTTCTGGATGAGGATGCTGGTCACCAGCCGGGCGACCTGCGGCGAGACCCGCTGCTCAGGCGCCGCGGCGTGCTGGTAGATGACGTTGCCCGCGCTGTCCTCGATCCGCTCGATCAGGTAGGGCGGGTTGTAGACGCCGTCGTTGGCCAGCGTGGCGTAGGCCGAGGCCATCTCCAGCGGGGTGATGTCGCTCGTGCCGAGCGGCAACGACGGGACCGCGGACAGCGGGGAGGTGATGCCCAGCTTGTGGGCCATGTCCACCACCGCCTGCGAGCCGGCGATGAGGCCCAGGCGCACGAAGGCGCAGTTCGACGAGGCGAGCGTGGCCGCGGTGATCGTGCCCACGCTGCCGCCGCCGTCGGCGAAGTTCTCGATGTGGTACGGGTCCGGCGTGCCGCCCGGGTTCGTCATGTCACAGGGCGCCGTGCCGTTGATGATGTCGTCGGGCGAGTAGCCCTGCTCCATCAGCGTGGCCAGCACGAAGGTCTTCATCGACGAGCCGACCTGGCGGCCGGGGACATGGGTGGTGAGGTTGAACTGCCAGTGATCGAAGCCCGGGCCGCCCACCATCGTGCGGATCGCGCCCGTGGACGGCTCGACCGACACGACGGCGGCCGAGGCCTGGTTCTGCTGGCCGGTGATGGGGTCGACGCCGGGCACGTTGAACACGCCGTTCTCCAGCGGCAGGTTCTGGTCCCGGGCGGCGATGGCCTGGGCCTGCGCCGCGGGGTCGAACGTGGTGAAGACCTTCAGGCCACCCTGGTAGACGGGGATGCGCCGATCATCGGGCGTGGCGCCGAGCATGGCGAACGCGGGGTCGTTCAGCAGCTGCTGCTCGACCTCGGAGGGGAAGTAGTCGTTCGCCACCGGGAGGACCTGGTGGAGCTGGGGCACCGTCTGCACCCCGTGCCACCACAGGCCCTCGTCGTGGGTCAGCGCCCCGGTGGCCACCATGCGGTCGATGGCGACGTTGCGGCGGGCCTGGGCCCGCTCCGGGTACTTGATCGGGTTGTAGTTGATCGGGTTGCGGATGAGCCCGGCCAGCAGCGCCGCCTGGCCGATGTCGAGCTGCTGGGCGCCGACGCCGAAGTAGGTCTCCGCCGCCGCCTGGATGCCGTAGCTGTGGTTGCCGAAGTACACGGTGTTCAGGTAGCGGTCGAGGATCTCCTCCTTCGTCATCTCCTTCTCGAGACGGGAGGCGAGGAACAGCTCCTGCACCTTGCGGTCGAGGGTCTGCTGGGAGCCGAGCTGGTCCAGCTTCACCAGCTGCTGGGTGATGGTCGAGCCGCCCTGGCTGATGCCGCCCGCGTCGACGTTGGCCTTGAAGGCCCGGAGCATGCCCCGCACGTTGAAGCCGTCGTGGATCCAGAACCCGGCGTCCTCGACGGAGAGGATGGCGTTGACCACGTGCGGCGGGACGTCGGCCAGCGGGATCGGCTGGCGGTTCTCCTCGTCCTTGAGCGTGGCCTGGAGCGACCCGTCGGCCGAGAACACATAGGAGCGTTGCGCCAGCGGGCCCAGCTCGATGGTGCGGGGGGCACCGCTGCCGGCCTCGCCGATCAGCCGTGCGGGTACGGCCATGGCCACGGCCGAGGCCGCGACCACGAGGCCGCAGGCGACGATCACGGCCGCGATGCGGGGCAGCAGGCGACGCAGGGGGTGGGGAGGCACGACCCCCCGAGGTTACCCAGCCGGCCGCCCGGCCAGGCACCACGGACGCCCTAGGGTGAGCGCATGGCTCACCCTCGGACGTTCCGCTTCGGGATCCAGGTCAGCTCGGCCGCTTCGGGCACCGACTGGGCCGCGCTGGCCCGCGAGGCGGAGGACCTCGGCTACTCGACGCTGTTCATGCCGGATCACTTCGGTGAGCAGCTGGCTCCGGTGCCCGCGCTGGCTGCCGCGGCCGAGGCCACCAGCTCGCTGCGGATCGGCCCGCTCGTGCTCGACAACGACTACAAGCACCCGGTGGTCACGGCCAAGGAGATGGCGACGCTCGACGTGCTGTCCGGCGGGCGCTTGGAGCTGGGCATCGGGGCGGGGTGGATGGCCACCGACTACGAGTCGTCCGGCATCCCCATGGATGCGGCCGGTGAGCGGGTCGACCGGCTGGAGGAGGGGCTGGCGGTCATCAAGGGCCTGTTCGCACCGGGCCCGTTCAGCTTCGACGGCAAGCACTACCGGATCACCGCCCTCGACGGGATGCCGAAGCCCGTGCAGCAGCCGGGACCGCCGGTGCTGATCGGCGGCGGCGGGCCCCGGGTGCTGGCGCTGGCGGGCCGCGAGGCCGACATCGTCGGGATCAACCCGGCGGTCCGGCACGGTCGGGTCGACGCCGACGCGTCGCGCGACGGCATGGCCGACGTCACCGACCGCAAGGTCGGCTGGGTGCGCGACGCGGCCGGCGACCGCTACGACGACATCGAGCTGAACATGCTGATGTACGTGGTCGCCATCTCGGACAACCGGGAGGAGACCCTGGCCAACATGGCGCCGTTCTTCCAGACCACCCCCGAGGAGCTCGCCGCGTACCCGCACGCCTGGCTCGGCAGCGTCGACCAGATCGCCGAGGACCTGATCGCCCGGCGTGAGCGCTGGGACGTGTCGTACCTGGTCGTCCAGGGCGTCGACACCATGCGCAGCGCGGCGCCCATCGTGGCCCGCCTGGCCGGCACCTGACTCGGGCGTGGCCTCGTCGCTCGCCTTCGCCGGTGCGGGCTGGATCACCGCCATCCACGGGCTGGCCGTCGAGGCCGTCCCGGGGCTGAGGGTGGTGCACGTGGCGTCCCAGCGGGGCCTGTCCGCGGGACGGCGGGCCGAGCAGACCGGGGCCGTCGTCTGCCGGTACGAGGACCTGCCCGGCGGCGCCGACGCCGTGCTCGTGGCCACCCCGCCCGCCCAGCACCGCCGGGAGGCGGAGCGGGCCGTGGCCGGCGGGGCCATGGCCGTCGTGGAAACACCGCTGGCCGCCACGCTGGCCGACGCCGACGCCATCGTCGCCCTGGCTGCCGAGGGCGGCCGGGTGGCGTACGCCGAGAACCTGGTGCACTCGCCCGCGGCGGCCGAGGCCGTCAGCGCCTGCCGGCGGATCGGGACGCTGACCCATCTCGAGGTCCGCTTCGCCCAGGGCCGGCCGGACTGGAGCGAGCACCGCCACGATCCCGCGTGGGGTGGGGGCGCGCTGTTCGACCTCGGCGTGCATGCGATCGCGGTCGCGCTGCTGATGGCCGCGCCCGCCCATGTGGTGGCCGTCGAGTCGGCCAAGGTCGAAGCCGGGCGCGCCCTGGAGGTCGACGACGACGCCACGGTGACCCTGGCCTTCGACACCGGCCTGCGGGCCGAGGTGCGAGCGTCGTGGCGCGCCGCCGCGCCCACGTGGGACGCCCAGGCGGCGAGCCGCACGGGCGCAGTGCGCCTGGAGCTCGTGCCGGACGCGTCGGTGGAGATCAACGGCGTGGCCCTCCGCATCCCGCCCCAGCCGGACCGTGCCGTGAGCCCGCAGTTGCACTACCTCGGCTACATCGGCCAGCTCGAAGCCCTGCTGGCGGACGTCGAGTCGGGCCGCCAGCCCCGGTCGAGCGCTGCCTTCGGCCGCCACGTGCTCGAGGTGGTCTGCGGGGCCTATCAGACGGCTGCCACCGGTGCCCCCACTCCTCTCCCCTACGCAGGCGCACGCGACCTCACGCCCCACGAGATCTGGCAGAGCTAGCCGCGAGCCCCGGTAGGGCCGGGCCCCATCGTGCCAACGCCTACTCTGTGCGGCGTGGCATCGATCGACGATGTGCGCACGCTCATCGCCCTCGACAACGGGTTGGCGTCGGTGTCGACCGTGCGGCCGAACGGGACGCTGCAGTCGACGGTGGTCAACGCCGGCATCGTGCCCCACCCGGTGAGCGCGCGCCCGGTGGCGGCCTTCGTCGCCCGGGAGGGCACCCACAAGCTGAACCACCTCCGGGCCGACCCCCGCGCCACCCTGCTGTGGCGGGCCGGCTGGGCCTGGGCCACGGTCGAGGGAACCGTCGAGCTCTGCGGTCCCCAAGACCCGCTGGCCGGCGTGGACGCCGAGGGACTGCGCCTCCTCCTCCGTGAGATCTTCGAGGCCGCCGGCGGCAAGCACGAGGACTTCGCGGAGTACGACCGGGTCATGGTGGCCGAGCGGCGGGTGGCGGTGCTCGTGTCGCCCACCCGGATCTACCAGAACCCCTGAGCGCCGCCTGGCGCCACCGACTCTGCGGCGTCCACGGCATCCCCGGCGTCGGAGCCATCGTCAGCACCCCCAGTCCGACCGGGTGCCGTCGTCGACCCAGGCCCAGTCGACCAGGCCGCCCACCGCTCGCAGGCAGGACGGGATGGACGATGCCGGCACCGCTCCCGCCTCCAGACCGGCCAGGGTCGAGGCGCTGACGCCGACCCGCTGAGCGAAGGTGGGAGGGTCGTCGCCCGCGACGCCCCGCAGCATCACGATGGCCGCGGCCACCCGGGGCCACGGAGCGCCCCCGGCGTAGGCGCGATCCGCCAAGCGCTCGAGCATGCGGCGCCGGTCGGGCCGCCAGCCCCGCCCGGCGGGATGCCGGCGCCGAGCCTCGGCCCTCGCCTCCGCCCGCACCAGCGATCGGGCCGTCGACCCGACCACCCTCGCGGCCCGGCCCGACGGGACGACCCGAATGGGAGCCCGCCCGCTCATGCCAGCAACGGGAGATCGGCGAGGGGCGCGAACCGCTCCTCGCTGGCCGCCAACCGCAGGAGGCGCTCGCGCGTGCGGCGGGCGGCCTGGCGGACCGACACCTCGCGCATGTCGAACAGAGGTGCCACTGCCGTAGCCGGCGCCGTGTTGCCCGAGTGCTTCTCGTAGGCGTACTCGAGGAGGAGCTCACGGTCGCGGGTGCTGACCCCGCCCCGATCCAGCGCCTCGGCGAGGAGGTCCACCCCGACAGCGCCGTCATCGCCGCCGGCGCCGGCCGGATCCGGTTCGGTGAGGTCGAGCACCGCAACAGCCCTACCCGCATCGGCGACCACCGGGGCTGGCGCGGTCGCAGCACTCGCCGACGCCGCGCCGCCGGCGCCCGGCCCGGCCATCGCCGCCGCGTCGACCAGCGCGGGCCTCGGGGCCGGGTCGCCCGACGCCATGCGGTTCAGGGTGTCGAGCAGCGAGGGCTCGTCGCCCGACGGCCCCGGGGCGACGGCCGCGGCCAGCCGGTCGAGCACCTCGGCGCGCTCGTCGTCCAGCGACTGGGCCTGCTGGCCCAGCGCCCGGTCGACCGCGCCCGCCACCCGGTGCCGCGCCCACACCCAGGGCAGCGCCCCGCCTGTGGGCGACCAGCCGCCCGCCACCCGGGCCAGCTCGAAGCACACGTCGAGCACGGCGCCACCCACGTCATCGTCGTCGAGCCGGCCTGGTCGGCTGCGGGCCACGTGCCGCACCGCGGCCGCGATCGACGAGCCGAATCGCTCGTACAGCGTCACCACCGCCGCTTCGTCACCCGCCGCCAGCCGCCTCATGACCTGCGCCAGCTCGTCGTTCTTGTCGCACCCCTGCGGTTCCACCTCGGGTCTCCTCCTCGCGCCGGGGCCGCAGCCCCGATCTGACACGAGCCATCATCCCGAGGGGGTATGACAAACAACATCGATGTAATTCTCGAGTGGCGAAAAAAATGGCGGGCGCCCCGCCAGGACGCCCGTCGACCCGGGTCGGGGGTCAGGCGGTCAGGAAGCCCACCAGCGCCTCGTTGAAGGCCAGGGGATCCTCGACGTTGGGCAGGTGGCCGACGTTGGGCACGATGACCAGCTCGCCCTTCAGCAGCGATCGCAGGCTCATGGCCTCGGCGATGGGGGTGACCCGGTCGAGCTCGCCCACGATGACCAGCGCCCGCACCTCGGCCTGGCGCAGCAGCAGCATCGAGTCCGGCCGGTTCTTCATGGCCTCCAGGGCCGCCACCCACCCCTCGGGATCAGCTCCATCCGCCAGGGCGTGGACGTAGTCCACCAGCTCCGGCCGCGCCATCGAGCCCGACGACAGCAGGCCCTCGACCGTCTCCTTGGACAGGGACCCCACCTCGGCCCCGCCCCGGATCTGGTCCTGCTGGGCGCTGCGCCGCTGGGCCACGGACGGGTCGTCGGAGCGCGCCCGCGTGTCGGACAGCACGAGCTGGCGGACCCGCGCCGGGTGATGGCGCAGGATCGCCATAGCGAGGTAGCCGCCCATCGACGCCCCCACGAACGTGGCCTGGTCGACGTCCAGCTGGTCGAGGACGCCCACCACGAGGTCGGCCCAGCTGCGCATCGAGGCCGAGTCGGGGTCCTCCGGCGGAGGTGACTGGCCGAAGCCCGGTAGGTCGATGGCCAGGCACCGGTGGGTGCTCTCCAACTCGTCGACCTGGTAGTCCCACATTGCCGCCTGCAACGGAAAGGCATGCAAGAACACGACGGCCTCGCCGTCTCCGCGGTCGACGACGTTGACAAGCTGACCATGGACATCGAGCAGCGGCACAGGCGGGCTCCTTGGGCGGGCGAAGGCGTGGGGTACCTCTCACCAGTACCCGATGACAACTCTGTCAGGCGAACCGTGATTCAGGAATTCGCCCGACGATCCAGCTCCGCGACGAGGCGTTTCGCGGCGATCAGACGATAGCTCTCGTCGATCCAGTCGCACAGCAGTTCGACAGGCACGGGCGCCCCCGGCGGGAACGAGCAGTTGACCCACCCGTGCCGTCCGAGGCCGTAGCCCGAGGGGGTGGTGAAGTCCATCGCGATGGCCTCCTCGTGGGACTCGCGCAGCTTCACCGCCAAGCCCACTCCCCGCTCCCCTGCTTCGGAGGCCGCGCCGAGGAAGGCGAAGATCTTCTTGCCCACCTTGGCCACCCGGTCGCCCCACGGGAAGTCCTCGTAGGCCCCCGGGAGGTCCAGCGCGAAGCGGCGCAGCTCGGCCGGCGCGTCCTCGGTCATGGGACGGATGCTAGGACGGCCAACGACGCCCGGCGTCCGGCGGCGGGGTCAGGGTGACAGCTCGAGGCGCCGCAGGGATTCGAGCTCGAGCCCCAGGTCGGCGACCTGGACCAGAGCGGCGTGGATGTCCGCCGGGCTGGCATCGAGACGGCGCAGGATCGTGAACGAACCCTCCGCCTCGACCTCCCAGCCGGCGAATCCCGCGGTCAGCCGGCGGGCACCCCTACAGCGGAGCGTGATCTCAGCGACGTCCGGCACGCTACCCATCGTGGCGGAGCGCTGGGTGAGGACTGCACACCCGCCCGGGGTGAATCGCGATTCAACTTGCGCTCACAACAGCCCGAGCTGGCGGGCGCGCCGCACCGCGTCGTCGCGACGGTCCACGTCGAGCTTGCGATAGATGGTCTTGAGGTGGGACTTCACGGTGTTGAGCGAGACGTACAGCTCGTCGCCGATCTCCCGGTTGGACAGCCGGCTGGGCAGGTAGCGCAGGACCGACAGCTCGCGCTCGCTCAGCGCCTCGACCAGGATCACGCCCGCCTGCGCCTGCGCGGCCCGGGCTGAGGCGGCCGCCAGGGTGACCCCTGCGGCGACCGGGGCCGTCACGAGGTCCCGGATGTCGAAGCCCTCGTCCAGGAACGTCCGCAACGCCCCCTCCCGCTGAGCCAGTGCCGCTACGCCGCCGAGCGTCCGCCGGGCGGAGGCCAGGTCCCCTTCCTGGGCCGCGGCGCGAGCGGACAGGGCCGCGGCCTCGAAGCGCTGGCGCCGGTTGCCGTCCTCGCGCACGGGGGCGAGCAGCGGGTCCACGGTGGCGGGGCATCCGCCCGCCAGCGCGAGGCGGGCCTCCAGCAGTGACCGCTCCGGGCCGGGCTCGAGGTCGTCGAAGAGGTCCTGCGCCCGGTCGAGGTCGCCCGTCAGCAACCGCACCCGGCACTCGGCCTGGTCGAGCACGGAGGCCAGGAAGCGGGGTGTGCCCCGGGCGGCGCGGTCGCGCCGGACCCGCAGCAGCCGGCGGACGGCCGCGTCGAGCTCGCCCCGGGCGCACTCGACCCGGGCCAGCTCGGCCTCACCCAGTGTGGTGATGGAGACGTGGCCCTCCCGCAGGGCGCTGTCGAGGTGCGGGGCGAGGACCTCCATCGCCCGGTCGAGCTCGTCGCGCTCACGATGGATGAGCGCCAGGGCCGCCCGGGCGCCGATCATCGCCCGCCACGAGCCGCGCCCCTGCTCCGTGCCCAGCACGAGGGCCTGGTCGGCCAGCTCGGCACCGAGCCGCAGCCGGCCGTTGCGGGCCTCCGCCCATGCCTCGGCCCCCAGAGTGCCCACCAGGTCGCCGGGCAGCGACGGTCCCTGCTGGCGTAGCACGGAGGCCCAGTGCCGGGCGCCCGTGCGGTCGTCGAGCATGGCGTAGGCGCGGGCGAGCGCCACCGGCAGGTAGTCCCACAGCTGGCGGGTGGCGGTGGCCAGGTCCGGCTCCATGGCGGAGAAGTCGACCTCGTCCCGGTGCTCCCAGACGGCCCCTCCCAAGGCGATGGAGGTGTCGGGGTCGCCGAGGATGGCGGCGAACGAGGCCAGCGTCACGTCGAAGTGGAGCCCGAGCTCGTCCCGCTCGGCGGGTGTGGCCGCAGCCCGGGCGCGGTCGACGATCTGGTGCGCCCGCGCGATCTGGCCGCAGCGGGCATGGGCGAAGGCGACCAGCAGCAGGTGGCCCGGGCTGCGATCGACGAAGTCGCCCGGCAGGCGGGCCAGCCAGCCGCGCACGGTCTCGTGGCGCCCCGCGGCGAGGTAGTCGCGCAGATGCCGGGTGAGCAGGTCGAACGCTTCCTCGTAGTGGCCCGCTTCCAGCAGGTGGTCGATGGCCAGGCCGGGCTCGCCGTGCTCCGCGAACCACGCCGCGGCCCGCTCGTGGCCTTGGTGCTCGAGGTCGGGCCGGGTGACCCGCAGCTCGCGCCGCAGCAGCTGGCCGAAGAGGTGGTGGTAGCGGAACCAGGCCCGCTCGTCGTCGAGCGGGACGAGGAACAGGTTCTCGGCCTCCACCCGCCGCAGCAGGACGGCGGCATCGCGCTGGCCGGTGACGTGCTCGCACAGGTCGGCCCGTAGGCGCCCGAGGACCGAGGTGGCCAGCAGGAAGGCGCGGACGTCCTCCGGCTGGCGGTCCAGCACCTCGTCCAGGAGGAAGTCGGCCACATGGCGGTCGCTGCCCGCGAACCGGTCCACGAAGGCGTCGACGTCGGCCCGGCCGGCCAGGGACAGGGCGGCGAACTGGAGGCCCGCGGCCCAGCCCTCGGTCCGATCGGCGAGCAGCTCGACCTGGGCCCGGTCGAGGTCCACCTCGGGGAACCGGGCGAAGAACTGCTGGGCCTCGTCGGGATCGAAGCGGAGATCGGCCTCGCGCAGCTCGACCAGCTCACCGGCCAGGCGGAAGCGGTGCAGTGCGATGGGTGGGTCCGAGCGGCTGCAGATGACCAGCCGCACGGGGGTCGAGGTGACCGCCGCAGCCAGAGCGGCCAGCACCGACGCCGACGGGCTGTAGACGACCTCGTGGACGTCGTCGAGGACCAGCGTGGCGTCGGACCACGAGGCGAGATGCTCCGCGGCCCGGGCGAACGCCCGCTCGGCCACGTGGCGGTCGGGGTCGTCCTCGGACAGGGCGTCGTGCAGCCCCGGCGCCAGGTCGTCGAGCGCGTCGAGCACCGCCTCCAGCAGGTGCTCGGGATCGGCGTGGCGCGCGTCCAGCGACAGCCAGGCGACGGGCTCGTCCAGCGTGGACATCCAGTCGCGTACGGCGACGGTCTTGCCCGACCCCGCCGGTCCGGTCACGACGACCAGGCGGGCGCTCGAGGTGCCCAGCGCGTCCGCCAGCCGCCCGCGCCGCACGATGTGGGCCGGCAGGTGGGCGTACGGCATGCGCGACGAGGTCCCGCGCGGCCTCGAGCTGTCGGCGTCTGGCACTCCCGCCTCCCTCGCCTCCCCTAGCACGGAGTGACGGCCGCGAGCTTAGGCACTCCTCACGGTGCGTGGCGTGGTGAGCGCCTCTCGACCGTTACGAGGTCCAGCCCCAGCCGATACATGCGTTCGATGATCCCGTGCAGCGCCGCGCGGTCGATCAGCTCGCCACCGAGCCGCACGGCTCGATCGACGACGGTGCACGAGAGCCCGGTCTCCTGCTCCAACGTGTCGGCGTCCACCTCGCCTCGCACGACGAACTCGTAGTACGGCATCGGGCCACCTCGTGAGACCGGGTCCGGACAGCCTCGTCCCGGCCGGGGTGAGATGGCTTCGCTCCGCGGGGGTGGATTCACCACACACTGGGTATGGTCACCGCCCAGAGTGGCGGTGGGCCACCGAGGCGGGAGGCGGAAAGCTGAGCGACCAACTCGAAATACCGGCCGACGCGTCCGCGCTGACCGCCGAGTGGCTGACCGGCGTCCTGCTTCCCGCCCATCCGGCCGCAGGTGCGGTGACCGGCGTGCAGGCCGAGCCGCTCGGCGCCGGCTTCGGGCTGCTCGGCGCGCTCCGCCGGCTCAGGCTGCGCTGGGAGCATCCGGCCGGCGGCGGTCCCGACACGCTGGTCGCCAAGCTGACCGCCGCCGGGGAGCGCAGCCGCGCCGTCGCCGGTGGCATCGGCCTGTATCGCAACGAGGTGTGCTTCAACCAGCATCTGGCGGCGGCCGTCCCGCTGGCGGTCGGCTGCCACCATGCGGGCTTCGACGAGGCCACGGGCGCCTTCGTCCTGCTGCTGGACGACATGGGCGGGGCAGGAACCTGCGATCAGATCGGGGGGTGCCCGCCCGACCGGGCCGAGGCGGTGGTGCTGGCGCTCGCGGACCACCATGCCGCCCACTGGGACGAGCGCGGCCTGGACGGGCACGCCTGGCTGCGGCGAGTGGACGACCCGTCGCTGGTGACGCCCGTCTCCGCCGCGTTCGCCGCCGGCTGGCCCGGGGTCCGGGACCGGGCCGGCGACCGCCTGCCGCCCGCCGTGCGGGACCTGGGCGACCGCTTCCTCGACCTGCTGCCTGGACTGCTCGCACAGCTGGCCGCGGGCCCGCTCACGCTGTCCCATGGCGACCTCCGCCTCGACAACATGTTCTTCGGACCGGGTGAGCGTGTGACCTTGTGCGACTGGCAGCTGGTCGACCGCTCTCGGGGCGCGCGTGACCTCGCCTATTTCCTCACCCAGAGCCTCACCCCATCCGATCGCGCCTGGGTCGAGCGACCGCTCGTCGACCGCTACCTCGACCGCCTGGCCGGCCACGGCATCGACTACGACCGGGATCAGGCGTGGCACGATTACCGCGCCGCCACGCTGTTCTCGCTCCTGTACCCCGTGGTCGCGGGGTCCGGGCTCGATCTGGACGAGCGCTCGGCGCAGCTGACGGACGTGATCCTCGACCGTTGCGCCGCCGCCCTGGTCGACCTGGGCTGCGCCGGCTGGGAGCGCTGAACGATCGCCCCCGGGTGTGACCCCGTTCACCCCATTGGTATGACGCAACGTCACCCGGTGACCGCTTAGCGTCCCTACCGTGACCACCCGCCGACGCGCCGTCGCATCCCGCCCGTCGCCCGCGGGCGAGGTGCCCCAGATGCGGTACGCCGGCAACCCAGCCCGCCTCCATCGGGTGGTCGCACGAGCATGGACGTGGCCGACCTCGCCTCCCCCGGGGCCGGCCGCGTCCATGCTCACCGCCGTGCGCCGGTTCCCGGTCCCG
>JBKPRS010000046.1:0-8323 GCA_046734695.1 Actinomycetota bacterium
CCGGCATGAGCTTCCACATGTACACGGTCGACGCCGCGGCGGAGCCCCAGGTCGTCGGCCACGCGCTCGACTGGTCGGCGCGCACCGGCGGCGCACTGGTCGCCACCGAGTGGGGCGCCAGCACCGACCCCGCCGCGATCACCCGCCAAGCCGACGTCCTGGACCGGGCGATGATCCCCTGGATGTACTGGGCGTACGACGTCGGCATCCGGGGCGGCACGCCGACCCCGGGCGCCAGCCTGACGCCCGCCGTCGTCCCGTCCGTCGTCCGCCCCCACCCGATCGCGGTGGCCGGCACACCCACCGCGTTCAGCTACGACGCCAGCGCCCGCGTGCTCGACGTGTCCTGGGACGCGACCCGGGCATCCGGCAGCGGTCGCTTCCCGGCCCGCGCCGTGACGTCGATCAGCACGCCCGCGATCACTTATCCGGACGGCTACACGGTCGTGGCCACGGGCGCCCGCGCCACCTCCGCGCCGTGCGCCGCCGTGCTGACGCTCGTCCGCCAGCCTTCGGCCGGCTCGGTCTCGGTGCGGGTGACGCCGGGCGGCACCTGCCCTGCGTGACCGCGCCGGCGTCCGCGACGCCCGGTCAGGAACCCCCGTCGTAGAGCGCGACCAGCCAAGCTGGAGCACCACAGGAGTCGCTCACCAGGGGTGATCACGATGTCCGTCACGGTATTGGCCACCAGTGTCGCCGAGGTCGCCGGCCGCATCGTCGTGGCAGCCGCCCTCGCGGTGGTGACGACCCGCCTCGCGCTCCGCCTGCTCGGAGTGCGGCGCGGCTGGGCGAAGGCGCTGGTCGCAGGCGCCGCCGGTTGGGTGACGGGCGGGCTGCTGGCGCTCGGGCTCAACGGCTGGGACTGGGGCGCCGACGGGCTGGTGATCCAGACGCTGGCCATCGCGGTTCCGGCCACGATGGCGATCGCCGTGGGGCTCGACCTGATGGCACCGCCCGGATCCCTGTCCCGCCCGGAGGCCGCCGGCCTGCTGGACGCTCCCCGTCCGCTGCGGGCGGTGCGGCGGCGGGTGGACGTGGTCCGCCGCTACCGCGAGCTCGTCGGCCTGTTGCGGGCCCAGGGCTTCGGGCCGATGCTCGGCGCCGGTGGCCGGGCCGAACGGGCGGCCGAGCCCCTCGGCGTCCGGCTGCGCCGCGTGCTCGAGCAGGCGGGTGGCGTCTACGTGAAGCTCGGCCAGATCGGTGCCACCCGGGTGGACCTGCTGCCCCCGGAGGTCTGCGCCGAGCTCGCCAAGCTGCAGAGCGACGCCCCGACCGAACCGGCCGAGGCCATCCGGGCCGTGATCGAGGCCGAGCTGGGCCGGCCCGTCGAGGAGGCGTTCTCCAGCTTCGACTGGGAGCCGCTCGCCGCCGCGTCGATCGGCCAGACCCACACCGCCCGCCTGGCCGGCGGCGAGGACGTCGTCGTCAAGGTCCAGCGTGCGGGCATCGCCGAGGTCATGGAGCGGGACCTCGCCGCCTTGGCGCTGCTCGCGCAGTTCGCCGAGCGCCGCACGCCGCTCGGCCGCAGCCTGGGCACGGGCGACGTGCTCGACCAGTTCGCCCGCAGCCTGCGGGCCGAGCTGGACTTCACCCGCGAGGCCCGCGCCACGGCGGACATGGGCGCGCTGGTCGCCGCCGACCGCGGCACGGGCCCGGCCGTGCGCATCCCCCGGGTCTTCTTCGAGCTGTGCACCGCCCGCGTGCTCGTCCAGGAGCGCCTCGACGGCCTCACCGCCGACCGCCCCGGCGCGCTGGCGTCGGCCGGGCTCGACCGCGGGGCACTGGCGAGATCCCTGCTGCACGTCATGCTGCGCCAGATCCTGCAGTTCGGGTTCTTCCACGCCGACCCGCATCCCGGCAACGTGGTCGTCCTGGCCGACGGGACCCTGGGCCTGATCGACTTCGGCGCCGTCGGCCGGCTCGACCCGGTGCAGCGGACGGCCGTCATCGACGTGGTGGCCGGTGTGGTCCGCCAGGACGTGCCTCTGATCCGGACCGGCATCGAGGCCGTGGCGGAGCTCGGCGACGCGCCCTCGGCCGACCGCCTCGACCGCGCGATCGCGCGGGCCCTCGCCGAGGCCGTGGAGCCCGGCGGCACCGTGTCGCCCGACGTCCTCCAGTCGCTCGTGCCGATGCTCGGCGAGCTCGGCATCCGGCTGCCCGCCGACCTCTTGCTGCTGTCTCGGGCGCTTGTGACGCTCGACGGGACGGTCGGCGTGCTGTCGCCGGGGTTGTCGGTCATGGCGGCGGCGTTGGAGGTGGCCGGGCCCGGGGCCGCCGAACCGATCGTCGACCCCGGCGATGTGGCCCGCGCCGAGCTGGCGGCGGCGGTCGTCCGCCTGCGTCACCTGCCGGATCACCTCGACCGCACACTCGAGCTCGCCGCCCGCGGCGACCTGCGGCTGCGCAACGTCGTGGCCGAGGACGACGCTCGGGTGCTGCGCACGCTGGTCAACCGGGCATTGCTCGCCGCGGTGGGCGCGGCGTTCCTGCTGCCCGCGGCGGTGCTGCTGGCCGCGGCGGACAACAGCCCGGCCACGGTCGGCGGCGCGAGCATCTTCGAGATCCTCGGCTATGGCGGGCTGCTGGCCGGCAGCGTGCTGCTACTACGGGTGGTCGCCCAGGTCGCCCGCGACGGGACCAGCTGACGGGACTACTTCACCCGGCCGTCTGGCCTCCGTGCCGCTCCATCACCCACGCGAGACAACGACGTTGGCTGTGCAGGGGTCGATAACCTGCCGGTCGTGGCGAACAAGACGCAGCCCACCGAGGCGCCGGTGGCAGCGTTCGTCGCCGGGCTGGCCGACGAACGCCGGCGAGCCGACAGCGAGCGGCTCATCGCGCTGATGACCGCGGTCACCGGGGAGCCCGCGACCATGTGGGGGCCGTCGATCATCGGCTTCGGCTCGTACCACTACCGCTACGCCAGCGGCCGGGAGGGCGACGCTCCACTGGCCAGCTTCTCGCCGCGGAAGTCGGCCCTCACCCTCTACGTCTCGGCCGGGGAAGACACGCGCGCCGGCCTGCTCGCCCGGCTCGGTCCCCACACGACCGGAAAGAGCTGCGTCTACGTGAAGCGGCTGTCCGATGTGGACGAGCAGGCCCTGGTCGAGCTGATCCGCGCCGGTGCCGCGTTCGCCCGCGCTCAGAACGTCGCGTCCTGAGCGGTGGCTGGAGCCATGTAGGCGGCGTCGCTCGTCGGGCCGCGCCGCGGATTGGACGGGACGCTCAGCGGCTGGCCGCTTCGCCGCGGTGAGCGCCAGGATCCGCGCGGTACATCGGGGTCGATACGTTGAGCCTGTGACCAGGGGCACCGGTGGTTCTCTCAGGCAGTGGCTCTGGAGCCCGCCGCGGGGCCATGGGGAGGTCAGCTCCGACCGCACGGTGAGCGCGCTGGAGCTCTTCTACGACCTGGTGTACGTGGTGGTCATCAGCCGGGCGGCCCACCATCTCGCCGAGCACGTCACCGCGCGAGGGTTCCTCGAGTTCACCGTCGTCTTCGGGTTGATCTGGGCCGCGTGGGTCAACGGATCGCTCTACCTGGAGCTTCACGGTCGCGAGGACGGGCGCACCCGCAACACGGTCTTCCTCCAAATGGGCGTGCTCGTCCTGCTGGCCGTGTTCACCACGGACGCCACCGGCGACGACGGCCCTGCGTTCGCGTTCGTTTACGCGCTGTTCCTGGCCCTGATGGCGTGGCTCTGGTACTCGGTCCGCCGCCAGGACCGCGTCGAGCATCCCGAGTTCCTCGCACCGGCCGCCCGCTACGTGACGGGCATGGCGGCCGGCGCCGTGGTGATCGCCGCGAGCGTGATGCTCCCGGCCGGGCCGAGACTGGCAATTTGGGCGGGCTTCTGCGCCGCGTGGCTGGTGGGCATGGTGGCGATCGGCCACTCGGCCGTGATCGCCAACCAGGGCCTGCCGCCGACCGAGTCCCTGGTGGAGCGGTTCGGTGCGTTCACGATCATCGTCCTCGGCGAAGTGATCTTCGGCGTCGTGAACGGCCTGTCGGTCCCGGAGCGCGACGTGACCACCACGTCCACCGGCATGATCGCCCTCGCGGTCGGCTTCGGGTTCTGGTGGAACTACTTCGACCTGGTCGGGCGGCGCCTGCCCCGCGGCGATGGCGGGTCACTCGTCACCTGGATGCTCAGCCACCTGCCGATCACCTTGTCGATCGCCGCGGCCGGCGCCGCCATGGTCAGCCTGATCGGCCACGCCTCCGATGCCCGCACGCCGACGGGCACCGCCTGGCTCCTGAGCGGCTCCGTGGCCCTCGGCCTGCTCGCGCTCACGTTCGCCGAGCAGTGTCTGGTCGACGCGGATCGCCTCGCCGCCGCCTATCGCCCCCTCCGCATCGCCACGCCCGGCGCCGCGGCCATTGCCCTGGTCGTCGGGGGGATCCGACCTGCGCCCTGGCTTCTGGCCCTGCTGCTCGTCGTCGTGCTCTCCCTGCTCTGGGTCTTCGCCATCACCCGGTTCCTGCGGGAGGGGGCCTGGGGCAGCGAGGCGCCACGGGGCGCTGGTGATCCGTGACTGACGCGGCGATGGCCCGCTCGCTGTCCCGCCCAGCGTCGTGGCAGGCACAAGCCGGGACCGACGGCCCGTCGTCTAGGACTCGTCACCCACGTCGACGGGTTCGCCGAGCGGTATCAGTCGGAAGACACCGCGTAGTTCGCTCGGCGCTCGGCTGATCTCACGTTCGATCGCGTCACGGCCTTCGTGGAAATGCGACCAGCCTTCGTAGTGGACAGGTACCGCGACTCGCGGTCGCAGCTCACCGCACAGCTCCACGGCGTCGTGGGCAGTCATGGAGTAGCGAGCCGGCCCGGTGATCGGGAACTGCACCTCGCCCAGGTGCACGATGGCGACGTCGACGTCGAAGCGATCGGCAACATGGCGGACGCCGTTGTAGAAGACGGTGTCGCCTGAGACCCACACCACGCCGTTGCGCTGTCCGTTCCAGCGCAACGCGAAGCCGATCACGTGGCCGACGATCGGGCGACTGAGCGGCGGACCGTGCCGGCACGGCGTCGCCGTTACCTCGATGGTCGGCTTTCCTGTCGCGGCGAGACTCGTGGCCTCCCAGGGGTCCAGCCCGCGCGCCGGGGGACCGAGGCGGCGGGCGCCGACGGCGGTCGTGATCACTGTGGGCGTGGTGGCGACCAGCGCACGGCCCGCGTCGTCGAGGTTGTCGGCATGGTGGTCATGGCTGAGCAGCACGGCGTCGATCGGTCCGAGGTCGTCGGGCGCGAGCGCCGGTCCGGACAGCTTCGTCGATTTGGTGCCCCAGCCGAACTTGTACGTCTGACCGGGAGGGTCGAACGTCGGATCGGTCAGGATCCGCCATCCCACCGCCTCGATGAGGACCGTGGGCCCTCCGATGTGCGTGAGGCGGATCCCGGTCACGCCACGCCGGAACCGTCGGTCGTCGCGTGGCGTAACGCCCAGTCGAGCGCGTAGTCGGCAACTTCTTCCCAACCCTCGATCGCCGGCAGCAGATGTGGTCCGTCGAACTCCTTTACCTCAGTCACGGTGCCCGCGGCCTTGTAGTGCTTCGCGTTCGACTGCTGGATCTTCGGCGGCATGAGGTGGTCGTTGCTGCCCGAGATGAACAGCAAGGGCGCCCTATTGGGGTTCTTGTAGTCGACGTAGGTGTCGTCCTTGCCGGGATGGATGTTGGCGAGCGCGCTTCCCCAGAAGATGTGGCCCGACGCGGGAATGTGGTAGCGCTCGTAGAGCTGGCGACCGCGCTCCTCGGTGAACGTGCTGGTGAACGCGTACTGCCACTGCTCGAACGTCAAGCCCACCGCCCTGTGACGGTTGGCCGGGTTCTTCAGCACCGGGAAGCTCGCCTTGATCTGGGACAACGGCACGGGCTTCACGCCTTCGGTCGGCGCGGAGTTGATCGCCACGCCCACCGCGCCGTAGCCCCGGTCCATCAGGATCTGTGTGAAGACACCGCCGGCCGAGTGGCCCATGAGGATGGGCGGTCGATCGAGGCCCCCCACGACACCCTCGAGACGCTCCATGATCTGCGGGACGGTCACCTTCTCGATCGGGGTCGGGTCGGTGTTCAGCGCCTCGACCTCCACCTCGAAGCCTGGGTACGCCGGCGCCAGCACCGTGAAGCCCTTCTGCTCGTAGTGGGCGATCCAGTCCTCCCAGCTGCGAGGAGTGACCCAGAACCCGTGAATCAAGACGATGGTGTCAGGGGCGGTGCTCATGACCATGACCCTACGGCTCGCCACCCGGCTGTGGCAGCGGTCATATGTCTGAGGACGAACGCACCGTCTAATGGGTGACGTGGTGGTAACGCCAGATGGCGAGAGGGATGAACAGAGCGGCGAGGGCGACGAGCCAGGCGGTGGCCTGGAGCACGGGAGTGGCGGTGGGGCCGCCGAGGATGAGGGCGCGGATGGCGTCGACGATGTGGGTGACGGGGTTGATGTCGGCCCAGGCCTGGAGGGGGCCGGGCATGGTTTCGGGGGGCACGAACGCGGAGCTGGTGAAGGCGAGCGGGATGACGGGTAGGAGGCTGGCGGTCCCGGCGGTTTCGGCGTCGCCGGTGGCCAGGCCGATGAGGGCCGCGAACCAGGACAGGACGTAGCCGACCGCGACGGCGAGGGCGATGGCGGCCAGGGCGGCGAGGGGGCCGGCGTGGAACCGGAACCCGATCAGGTAGCCGACGCCGATCATCAGGAGGACGACGAGCAGGTTGCGCACGGCGTCGGCGAGGGTGCGGCCGGCGAGCAGCGCGGGTCGGGCCATGGGGAGGGACCGGAACCGGTCGAGCATGCCGGTGGTGAGGTCCTCGGCGAGTCCGACGCCGGTGTTGGGGGATCCGAACGCGACGGCGAGGACGAGGATGCCCGGCATGAGGTAGTCGACGTAGTTCACGCCTGGGGTGGGGATCGCGCCGCCGAAGACGTAGGTGAACATCACCACGAACAGGACGCCCTGGGTGAGGGCGAGGGTGATGAGGGCGGGGACCCGGAGGTAGTGGTAGAGGTTGCGGCGGGTCATGGCGGTGGTGTCGCGGAATCCGGCGGTCAGCACTCCGGTAGTCATGACGAACCTCCACTGACGGCGACTGGATCCGGCTGGTCGTCGCCCGTGGCTGTGCCGGTAAGGGTGAGGAACACGTCGTCGAGGGTCGGCCGACGCACCTCGAGGTCTGAGATGTCGATGCCGGCGCTGTCGAGGGCACGGATGACCGCGGCGCTGGGTGCCGCACCCCCGGTGATGGGAACGACGAGCCAGCCGGTGTGGGGGTCGATGACCGGTGGGCCGGTGCCGGCGATGCCTTGCAGCGTCCGCACGGCGTTGGTGGCCTCGGCAGGGTGGCCGAGTTGGACTTCGATGCGATGGCCACCGACTTGGGCCTTGAGCTCGTCGGGGGTGCCGTGGGCTATGACCTGGCCGTGGTCGATGACGGCGATGTCGTGGGCGAGTTGGTCGGCTTCTTCGAGGTATTGGGTGGTCAACAGCACGGTGGTCCCGTGGTCGACCAGTGACTGGACACTGGCCCAGAGTGCTTGGCGAGTGCCGGGGTCGAGCCCGGCGGTGGGCTCGTCGAGCACCACGACTCGAGGCAGGCCGATGAGGCTGGCGGCCAGGTCGAGGCGTCGTCGCATCCCACCCGAGTAGGTGGAGGCTTGGCGTTCCGCAGCGTCGGTGAGGTCGAAGCGCTCCAGCAGCTCGCGGACCCGGCGGCGGGTCTCGCGGCGCCCAAGATGGTGGAGGGTGGCGATGAGATCGAGGTTCTCCCGCCCGGTGAGCAGTGGGTCCACGGCGGCCTGTTGACCAGCGAGCCCCACTGCCGAACGTACCTGGCGGGCCTGGGCGACGACATCGAAGCCGACCACACGGGCCCACCCGGCATCGGGGCGGAGAAGGGTGGTGAGGATCTTGACGAGGGTGGTCTTGCCGGCGCCGTTGGGTCCAAGCAGACCGAGGATTGTCCCGGCGGGCACGGTCAGGGACACATCGTCGAGTGCGTGGATCGCCCCGAAGCGCTTGTGCAGGCCCTCCGTCACGATCGCAGGCTCGCCCACGTCGACGGCGTCGACCATCGCCCCCACACTCATCGGCCGCCGCGCCGCCGAGCGGTTCAAGATCAACACCCGTCGCCCGGCTTGCACGCCCGTACGAAGACCGACCAGAAGCCGTCGGCCACGGTGTGGCTGTCGACGATCTCGATGTCGGTGAACCCGGCGCCGGTGAGCTCGGCGCGGTAGCGGTCGCGGGTGACGGCGCCGGAGATGCACGCGGCCCAGGCGGCATCGTCGGCCTGGAGGTCAGCCGGCACCTCCTCGTCGGC
>JBKPRS010000047.1:0-3270 GCA_046734695.1 Actinomycetota bacterium
CGTCGTAGCGCACGTGGAGGAGCTGGTCACGTAGGGCCAGCAGCTCGGCCGGATGGGAGCTGGCCAGGTTGGCCCACAGCAGGGCCAGGTTCTGCAGCTGCGGCGGGACGTCGGGCGGCAGGGTCCGGTAGGGGTCGAGGACCGGGGTGGCCGCCGCCTGCAACCCGGGCAGCTCGCTCGCGTCCGAGACCTGCGCCAGCGCCCCGACCTGGCTGACGACGTCGTAGGTGGTCACCCGCGGCGACATGTTCGTGCGCACCAGCGTGCCCGACGCCGGGTCGAAGCCGACCTGGGCGCCGCCGGCGTCGACCGACACCGGGCGCCCGATCACCGGCAGGAAGGGCCCGTCGAGCCCGGACAGCTTGACCCGCTCGTGAAGCGTCGCGGTCGGCTGCGGATCGCCGGCCAGCAACGGGTCGGGCGGCAGCTCGTCGCCTGCCAGCCGGTACTCGGCGGTGGTGGTCCAGTGGGCGCCGTCGTAGGCGTCCAGCGCCGCCACTCGGATGCGGTCGACGCCTTCGGGCAGCCCGTCCACCTCCAGCGTGAACATCTCGTCCGGGGAGGGGGCGCTGAGCTGGGACTTGAGCTCCACCAGGGGGCTGAGCGCGTCGTCTATGTCGAGGCGCACGTCACGGAAGTCGCGGGGGTCGAAGCGGTCGCCCTGGCCGAGCGACAACCCGCCCGCGGCCACCGGGCCGGCGATGGCGAGCGCGAGCACGACCGGCACGCCGAAGACCAACTGCCCGGCGCTCATGCGGCGGCGCGGGACGTCCGGCGCGGCCGCGCCCTCGTCAACCTCGCCGACCAGCGGGGCCGCTCCCAGGTCAGGGGGATCGCCCGCCCCGGCGACGGGATCGCTCGCGGGGTCGCTGCCGGATTGTCGCACGCGCTCGACGCCCGCGGCCGCCAGCCGGCCGGCGCGCACGTACACGAGCAACAGGGCGGTCGCGAGGACGGCCGCCGTGATCGCGAGGTGGGCGCCTCCGCCCGCCGCGACCAACCCGAGGCCCAGCGTGAACGCCACGGTCACAGGTGCGACCGGTAGCAGCGGCGACGCCGTCCGCATCGCCAGCACCGCGCCCGCCGCGCTCGCCGCCCAGGTCAGGACCACGGGGGTGAGGAGCAGGTCGCCGCGCGCGTCTGCGGGCAGGCCGACGGACAGCATCTCGGCCCAGCCGTTGACCACCCCGTGGCCGAGCGCCGACCACGCCGCGGGGACCGGCAGGCCACCGCTGGTCTTGCCCCAGTAGACGGCCAGCACGGCATACAGCGGCAGCCCGGCGCCGGTGAGCACTGCGACCCGGGTCGACGACCACCCCCACCGGTCGGCGGCGAGGGCGATCAGCGCCGGCACCGCGGCCGCGCCCAACACCGCGGGCGCGAAGCGCCAGCCTGCGTAGAACCCGGCGTAGATCAGCCCGCTCAGCCCGGCGGCCACGCCGCACAGGACGATCTCGACGCCCAGGCCCCGCCGGCCGCCAAGCCGGGCGGGGGCGTCGTCGCTCATCGTCCCGACCGCGCGTTCCACGTCACCGCGAACTGGTCGCTGGTCCGGCAGTTCACGACGTAGGCGCCCGAGACTGCCGGCGCCGGCCGGTCGAACTCCTCCCCCACCATCACGAGGCTGACCATGTCGAAGCGATCGCGCACGGCCGAGATGCTCGCCACCTGCCCAGCCGGGGCCCGACCCGTCACGACGCCGAGCGAGACCCCGGCCTCCTCGGGGACCATGCGGGCCAGCTCGACCAGTCCGGGATCGTCGTCCGAGCGCTCGATCCCGGCGAGAAGGTCGAGAACGACGGCCCGCCCGTCGCCGGACCGGTCGGCGGCCGTCACGGCACCGCCGGTCGTGCGGAACGAGAGCGGGTAACCGCCATCGCAGGCGGCCACGCACAACGAGGCGGCCACCCGCACGGCATCCTCGAACGACTCGTCGGTGTAGGGATCGGTGCTGGTGTCGAGCACCACCATCAGGCGGGGCTCGTTGGGGACCACGTTGTGCCGGACCATCAGGGTCCCCATGCGGGCCGTCGAACGCCAGTGGATGAGCCGCAGGTCGTCGCCGGGCACGTACTCGCGCAGGCTGTGGAAGGCGATGCCGCCCTGCGGGGAGGTGCTGGTGGTCGGGCCGTCCATATCCCGGGCACGGCCCGTCGGCACCGGGTCCACGACGTGCACACGCGGGTGGACCGCGAGCGTCGAGTGCGAGGCGTGCTCCTGGGCCAGCATCACCAGGCGCAACGGATCCGACCGGGCGATGGTGAGGGGGCCCACCTGGTAGATGCCGCGCCGGTCGGTGGGCAGCGCATATCGGGTGGTGTAGGAGCCGCCTGGCGCCAGGCTCGGCAGTGGGACTGCCACTTTCCGCGCGCCTACGTTCTCCACCGCGAGCAGGGGTGGGCTGCGACGTGAGGCGGCGTTGGTGAGGGTGAGGACGCCGCGAGCGGACTCGCCGACGGCCACCCGGGCGGGCGTGACCTCGCGGGTGGCGACCATGTCGGGTCGGAGCAGCATCCACCAGAGGCCCGTGAGCAGGGCAAACACGCACGCCAGGCCCACCGCGACGAGTTCCGGGTAGTGCGCCAGGGAGCCGGCGAGCAGGAAAAGCACGGCACCCGCGGCGACGACCTTCCCGGACGTGGTGAGCACTTGGCGATGTTGCGCTCGTGTGGTCGGCCCAGTCCCCAGGGGAATTCCCGGGTTCGTTGCGTGGGTTGTGCGTGGACCGCACGCGGCGTGGCGTAGCATCCCAGGCGGGAAGGGCGGTTTTTTCCGGGAGCAGGGATGCCCGACCACGGCGGAACATCGCGAAGCGCGCCTCTGGGTCGCGACGCAGAGCAGCGATCTCTGCGCCGCCTCCTTGACGACGCCATCGCGGGCCATGCCTCGGTGCTCGTGCTCGGCGGAGAGGCCGGTCAGGGCAAGACCGCGCTGGTCGAGTGGACCACGGCGGCGGCGGTCGAGGGCGGGTTCACCGTGCTGGGTGCGACCGGTGTGGAGTTCGAGAGCGAGCTGGCCTTCAGCGGCCTGACCGCGGTGCTGCGACCGCTGTTGCCCCACATGGACGAGCTGACCGACCTCCAGGCGCAGGCGCTGCGGGGTGCACTGGGGCTGGCTCCGTCCGACGGGCCGGCGCTGACCGTCTACGGGGCCACCCTGTCGCTGCTCTCGCAGGCCGCGGTGAGCAACCCCGTGGTGGTGGTCGTGGACGACGCCCAGTGGATCGACCGGGCCAGCCTCGAGGCGCTCGTGTTCGCGGCCCACCGCTGC
>JBKPRS010000048.1:0-4064 GCA_046734695.1 Actinomycetota bacterium
ACACGAAGCCGGCAGGGAAGCGCCGCGGATCGTCGCCCGTAGGCGCCCCCGCGGCGTAGCGGCCGATACCGACTTTGGTCACTGGGGTGCCTCCGCGCGCGCTGACACAGGGAGTGTGAGAGCGCTCTCATGAGAGCAGGTCGGTGACGCCGGCGTCAACCCCACGTTCCTTGACGACCACGTTCCTTGACCCGTCGCCGAGCGCGGCCGCCGCCAGACGGCCGGGCCGGCCTCTATCAGCCGGTGAAGTCCGGGTCGCCGGGCACCGGAGTCGCAGGTGCAGCGGACGGCGTGGTCGGCGTGCCCGCCGTGCCCGGTGTGACCGGACCCGCGGCGACGGTGAGGTCGAACGACACCTCGTCGTAGAACCCGACCGTGTTCTCCTCGCCGGGATCCGGGCTGTGCGTAGTGCACCATCCCCTGACCTCGTACTGCCCATCGGGATCGAGCCCGTCAGGGACGACCCCGAGGTCAAGGGACCACGAGCCCCCAGGGTCGTTGACGTGGTCCTCGTTACCGGTGATGCCGACGAACTGCTCGTCCACGGAGAAGAGCCCCGCGCTGGTGAAGGTCGGCTCGCCGTCCGGCCCCACACAACCGGTCCCGCTGGCGATGATCCTGGTCCCAGCCGGGCCGGATGTCGGCATGATGCTCAGCGTCAATGCCGGCGGATCCGGCACCTCCTGAGCCCCAACCGGCCCGACGCCCAGCACGGCCGTGCCGGCCAGCCCGGTCACGGCCAGAAGAGCTGCCCGCGTGCGCTTCATGTTTGTCTGTCCCCCAGTCAGTGGATCGAAGGCGGGAAGTAAATCCCCCGCGCCCCGACAGCGCAACTGCTGTACGCCACCGCCGACCCCGAGTCACCAGCACGCGTGGAGCCCCTCTCCGCTGCCCTCCGGGGCGGGTTCCCTCGTCCGTTCCGCTCCGCGGCCGTCCGGGCGGCCGGCGTGTCGGCGTCAGCTGTCCGCGGTCGGCTCGGCCCCGCGGCCGTCCGTGCCGCTGGGGTCTCTTGGGTCAGCATCTGCGCCGAGTTGGCGCGAGCCGCCGTCCCCGTCCGCTCTACTCCGTGGCGTCAGGGGGGTTCGGGGTCCTCGGGCCGGTCCTCGTCGTCGTGGTCCGGGACCAGCGGGTCGGTCCCCCGGGCCACTTCCATGGCGTCGCCCCACCCGTCGCCGTCGGTGTCCTCGTGCAGCGGGTTGGTGCCGAGGCTGGATTCCCACGGGTCGGACAGGCCGTCGTCGTCCGAGTCGAGCATCGCCACCGCCGCCTGCCCCGGCATGCTGGGGAGCACGACACCGGTGGTGGCGAACGTCGCGTCGCCCAGGGTGGCCAGCTCGTACGCGTCGGTGAAGCCGTCGCCGTCCGCGTCCGCGTGCAACGCGTCCCCGCCGGACTGCAACTCGTACGCGTCCGAGAGACCGTCGCCGTCCGTGTCGACGACGTGGGCGTCGAGTCCGTGGGACATCTCCAGCCCGTCGGTCAGCCCGTCGGTGTCGCTGTCCGCCATCGCGGGATTGGTGCCCATCGTCATCTCGTAGGGGTCGGGCGCCCCGTCGCCGTCGCTGTCGGGTGCCGGCCCCACGGCCACGCCCCCGCCCCCGCCCGCCTCGCCGTCGGCCAGCGGGGCGTCGCTCAGTCCGGGGATGATGGCGGCGTACTGGAAGCGGTCGCCCGCGTCCCACGAGCCCACGCCGTAGGCCCTGCCCCGAGCCTCGATGGTGGTGCCGTCGCCGAGGCTGATGGCCACGTGCGCCTGGCCCGGCCGGCCTCCGGCCGCTGTCGGCTCGCGGTCGAAGCTGAACAGCAACGCTCCCGGCGTGTGCTCGGCCTGGTCGACCGGGATCACCGCGCCCGCTTCCTTCAGCTGCAGGTACTGGAGCCACGACCCGTCGGGCAGCGACACGCCCACCTGGCTGGCGGCCCACTGGGTCAGCTCCGAGCAGTCGAAGACTTCGGGATCGGCGTCGTCGGGCGCGGCCTCGGACCCGAACACGTAGTCGTCGCCCGTCTGGGCCAGCGCGTGGTCGAGGAACTGGTGGGTGAGGTCCGTGGCGTTGTCGTCCGGCGCGGTGGCCAGCGCCAGGTCGGGCCCGTCGGGATCGGTGACGCCGGGGACGTCCAGGCCGCCGACCGTGGCGAATCCGACTGGTGTCGCGAGCGTGCTGAGGGGACCCGCGCCCGGGACGGTCATGGCCATGTGCGGGTCGGCATCGACCCCGTCCAGGATGCCGTCGCCGTCGCTGTCGGCCTTGGTGGGATCGAGCCCCCGGCCCTGCTCCTCGGCGTCGCCGAGGCCGTCGCCGTCGGTGTCGGCGAGGTGGATGTCCGTGCCGAGGGAGGTCTCGAAGACGTCGCTGAGCCCGTCGGCGTCACTGTCGGTCGCGTCGACCGGCAGCGGC
The DNA here is from genome assembly GCA_046734695.1 of Actinomycetota bacterium. GTDB lineage: Bacteria > Actinomycetota > Acidimicrobiia > Acidimicrobiales > VFJN01 > ZC4RG19. The sequence goes on from JBKPRS010000048.1 coordinate 2,400, forward strand.
AGGCCGTCGGGCCCGAGGGCGACGCCGTGGGCCGGGTCGCGCCCAAGGGCGTACTCCTCGGCGTCGCCGATGCCGTCACCGTCGCTGTCGGCCTTCAGCGGATCGCTGCCGAGCCGGACTTCGAACGCGTCGGACAGCCCGTCGTTGTCGGTGTCGAGTGCGAGAGCGTTGAGGCCGTGGTCGAGCTCGTAGCCGTCGGTGAGCCCGTCCAGGTCGGAGTCGGCCACCTGCGGGTTGGTGCCCTTGGACATCTCGAAGGCGTCGGACGCCCCGTCGGTGTCGCTGTCGGGCCCGGCCGGGCCTGTTCCTGCCCCGGCCCCACCTCCGCCGCCCACCGGACCGCCCGGCTCGTCGCCGCCCATCGGGTTGGGGTCGTTGTAGCCGGAGACGCCGGAGAAATCGCCCTGGTAGGCCCCGCCCGCCGCCGCCCGCGCCTCGTCCATGTATTCGCGGTAGTCGGCCGGCGTGCCCGCGTTGGAGGCGTGGGTGGTGGTCCACGGGCGCATGTCTGTGCCGCCGTGGGAGATCTCGTAGGCGGCTCGGGCGTTGGCGGCCGGATCGGTGAGGTCGCCCCACGGGTTGTCCCGCACATCCGGGTCGATGTTGACCTGCCACAGGCCCCAGGAGTTCTCCCCATGGGGGTTGTGGGCCTCGGTGTTCCCGCCGGATTCGGCCATGGCGATGGCCGTCCAGGTCACAGCCTGGTCGGGTGTGAATCCCGCCTGGATGCAGACGCTGTAGATCTCGGTGGGAGAGATAACAGGCACGAGCCGCCGCCCCTCTGTCGGGTCACCAAGATACTCCGCGTGGCGGCGATCACGACCGCGCGTCACTGTAGGGTGGTGCGACGTCGGGGAGAGGAGACGGTCGGCACCACGGTGTGCTGTGACGAGCAGGGCGAAAAGGAAGCGGCCGCATGATCATCTGTGGCAAATGCGGCCACGAGAACGCGGATGGCCTGCAGTTCTGCGAGGAATGTGACGCATTCCTCGAGTGGCACAGCGCCCCCCGCCCCGCGTCCCGCGCCACGCCACAGCAACCCCCGACCGACCGACCAGCGACCCCCCGACCCGGCCCCGGAACCCCCACCAGCGGCGGAGCCCCCGCTCCCACTACTGGCGGCCCAAGCACCGCCCGCCCTGGCACCGGCGGTCCTAGCACTGGCGGTCCCAGCACTGGCGGTCCCAGCACTGGCGGTCCCAGCACTGGCGGTCCCAGTACTGGCGGCCCTGGCACTGGCGGTCCTAGTACCGGCCGAACGGCTGGTCCTGGGGCGGGTGGTCCCGGCTCTGGTGGGCCTGGGGCTGGGCGTCCAGCTGGTCCTGGGCCCAGCGGTCCTGGCACTGGCGGTCCTCCTGCTGGCCGTCCGGCCGGCCGGGGCGCTGGTGGGCCTGGGCGTCCGGGTGGTCCTGGGCCCAGCGGGCCTAGCACTGGCGGTCCCGGGCCTGGCGGGCCTGGGGCTGGGCGTCCGGGTGGTCCTGGGGCTGGTCCGCCGCCACCACCACCGCCGCCTCCTCCTCCGCCACCTCGACAGACCGAGGGTCCTGCGGCTCCGCCAGAGGCTCGGCGGGCCGGGCCTCCTCCGACTCCGCAGGCGCCGCCGGGGGCGAAGCCGGCTGGGCCTCCGCCTGGGCCTGCGGCGCCGCCGGGGGCTCGGGCTGCGGG
>JBKPRS010000049.1:0-2752 GCA_046734695.1 Actinomycetota bacterium
GTCCCGACCTGGTACCTGGTGGCCCGCAAGGACATGACCATCGACCCCGACGCCGAGCGCTTCATGGCCCAGCGGGCCGCCGCCACCACTGTGGAGATCAACTCCTCCCACGTGGCGATGGTCGCCCACCCGAACAAGGTCACCGACCTCATCGAAGCCGCCGCCACCGCGACGGCCACGCCCTAGCCGGCGGTCCCGGTTGTCGTGGAGGCGGCGGCCGACACCCTGCCGCCTCCACGGCTCCCGGCTAGCGATCCCGGTCGAGCATGAGGACGTCGTAGACAGGGGCGCCGTTGCGTTCCGGTCGCAGTTGGGCGACCCCGTCGCATCCCCATGCGGCGCAGGCCACCTGCGCAGCCCAGTTGTCGGGATCGACGAGCAGCGTCGCCCGTTCCTCCGGGCGGCCCGACAGCAGGGTGTCGAGGAGGTGGCGGCCCACGTGCTGCCGCCTCCACGGCGACCGCACCACGATCTCGCAGATGGCGAGCGTGCGATGTCCGTCCTCGCGGGTGAACCCGTCGGGGACCCGGGTCAGCAGCCCGCGCCACCAGTCCGTCGCGGCTGGGAGCGTGAACCCGTAGGCGAACCCGACCAGCTCGCCGTCCAGGTCCGCGCAGACCAGCTCCCAGGCCGGCGCACCCATGTGGCCGGCGAGCTGCAGGCGGAAGCGCTCCTCGCCGAAGTAGGCGTCGCCGGCGTCGGCGTACACCTCGACGTAGGCGGCGACGATCTCCTCGAGCCGGCTCATGGCTCCCGGCACGTCGAGCCGGTCGAGCGTGATGTGTTCGCTCATGGGACGGGCGGCGTACTGGACGGGGCTGATCACGTGCTGGCCTCGATGCTCAGGCCACCGCCCGACACATGGAGGCGGGCCACGTGCAGGTAGCGGCTGGACGGGTAGCCCACGTTGGGCTCGGAGAAGGCGTGGAAGGCGACCCACAGGGCCCCGTCCCCACCCCGGAACACCTCGACCCCGCCGGGCCCGGCCAGCTGGCTGCCGGACGAGAGGATCCGGCCGTTGGCGGGCTTGCTGCACGGCCCCGCGGGCCCCGAGCAGGTGGCGTAGGCGGTCGTGTACTGGCGCGAGTTCCAGTTGCCGGCGGCGTAGACGAGGAAGTAGCTACCGCCCTCCCGGAACATCGACGGCGCCTCGGTCACGCCGTGTTCGAACGAGCGGTCGGCGGAGACCAGGGCGTGTGGGTCGCCGGTCAGGCCAAGGCCGTCGGCCGTCAGCTCCTGGGACCAGATCGTCTGGGGCCCGGCGCCGCCCTCCGCCTTCCACAGCAGATAGGCACGGCCGTCGGCGTCGACGAACGGGCTGGGGTCGATGGATCCGCCCGCGTCCTGCTGGCACATGAGCGGTCCGCCCGAGTCGTCCTGGAACGGCCCGGCGGGGGAGAGGGCCACCGCCCGGGAGATGCACTGCAGGCCGGACCACCGGTCCTTGACCGTGTAGTAGAGGACGTAGGCGCCGTTGCGGGGCAGGACCGACGGTGCCCAGGTCGACCCCTCGGACGCCCACCCGGGGACGCCGGCGAGGCCGTTGCCCACGATCTCCCAGTTCACGAGGTCGGTGGAGCGGATGACCTGGACGTCGCCCGCCCCGGCGTTGGTCGAGTAGCCGTAGTAGGTGCCCCCGGCCCGCAGCACGAACGGGTCGGCGAAGTCGAACGGGAACCGTGCGCCGGTCGCATAGGCGAGCGTGCGACCGCAGGCAGCCGCCGCGTCCCGGAGGGCGGTGACGGAGACCTGGTCGTTGTCGACCTGGTTGGCGTCCATCGCCGTCGACACCCCGTCGAAGCAGGCCCGGGCGTCGGCCGCGCTCGCGTCCACCTGGCCCTGCGCCGACGCGGTCTCGGCGGTCTGGGCGTCGACCGCGGCGATCTGGGCCTGGAGGTCGGCGATCATGGTCTCGAGCTGGGCCCGGTCGGCCACCGCCACGTCGATGGCGCCCTGCACCCGCGTGAGGCTGGCCTGGGTCTCGGCTGCCCGGTCCTGGGCGTCGGCCAGCGAGTCGCGCCGGTCCTCGAGGTCGGCCCGGGTGGCGTCGAGCTGGTTGTGTGTCGTCCACATCTGCGCCTTGGCGGCCACCCACCCGGTCAGAGCCACAACGATGAGTACGACGACGGCGATGCGCGCAGTTCGCCCCACCCACCGCGCCCGCGTTGACCGCTCGGGGCGGTTCCGCCGTCCGGCCTTGGCCTTTGTCTGGCCGTCCCGGCCACCCGGCGTCGTTCCGTCGCCCTGCTCCTCACCCTCGGGATCGGCGTGGACGTCGAGGAAGTCGATGGTCACAGCTGCACTCCCGCCTGTCCGCAGACGCCCTCGACGCCGTGCACCGTGCGCGCCATCCCGGCCGTGTCACCGGCGGAGGCGGCGTTGAGCGCCTCGGTCAGCCCGGCCACGCAGGTCTGCAGCGACCCGAGCTGTCCGGCGCTGGCCATGAGCGCGGCGTTGGCGCTGTCGAGCGATCCCTGGATCCCCTGGAGCCACAGGTTGGTGGCGTCGTAGGTCCCCTGCGCCTGGGTCCGCTCGGCCTCCCGCAGGATGCGGGTCTTGATGGCCCCGGCCAGCGTGGCCCGGTTGGCCTCGACCGTGTCGTTCGTCGTACCCAGGTCATCCTCGGTCCGCTCCAGCTGGACCTGGGTCCGGTCGAGCCGATCGCTCGCCCTGTTGGTGGCGTCGAGGGTGGCGTTCCAGTCGCACGCCATGAGCCCGAGGCCGACGACACCGGCCACACAGGCCAGCCCCA
>JBKPRS010000050.1:0-5789 GCA_046734695.1 Actinomycetota bacterium
GGAGAACCTCGCCGCCACGCTGCGGGCCGCGGGGGCCGAGGTGGTGGCGATGGAGCCCCGCCCCGAGGTCCCCGACCTGGTGTTCACGGCCAACGCCGGGCTGGTCAACGGGGACCGGTTCGTGCCCAGCCACTTCCGCCACCCGGAGCGCCAGCCCGAGACCGAGGTCAACGCGGCCTGGTTCGCAGGCGCCGGCTGGCACGTCGACCGGCTGCCTGCGGACCTCGACCACGAGGGCGCGGGCGACGCCCTGCCGTTCACGCCCGAGGGCGGGCACACGGTGCTGCTGTCGGGCTACTCGTTCCGCTCCGACGCCCGGGCCGCCACCGCCCTGGCCGACCTGCTGGGCTGCGCGGTGCGGCCGATCCAGCTGGTGGATCCCCGGCTGTACCACCTCGATCTCACGTTCTGCCCGCTCGACGGGCGCCGGGCGCTGGTGGCCCCGCTGGGCTGGGACAGCTACGGCCGCAAGGTGGTGGAGGCCCTCGTGCCCGAGCCGCTGGTCCTGACCGACGAGGAGACGCTGTCGTTCTGCGCCAACTCGGTGGTGGTGGGGACCACGGTGGTCATGCCGGTGGCGACGCCGCGGGTGGCGCGCCGGCTCGAGGCGTGGGGCTTCGACGTGGTCGAGTGCCGCGTGGACGAGTTCCTGAAGGCCGGCGGCGGCTGCCGCTGCCTCACACTGGCACTCGACGTGGTGCTGTCCGGGTCGCCTCGCGCCACGCCCATCCCGCCAGGATGATCGACACCACGCCCAGGACCACGTGGACGAGCGTGAAGCCGAGGTCGTGGTCGGCGGCCACGATGCGGATGTCGCGCACCACCCACACGGCCACGGTCCAGCCCGCCAGCGCCCCCACCGCCACGAGGCGGGCCCTGGCGCTGCCGCGCCACAGAGCGAAGACCACGGCCACGGCCAGCAGGGTGAAGCTGAAGGCCAGGCCGGTGCGGCCCAGCTTCTCGCCCGTGTCGAGGTCGGCGTCGCCCCAGATGTTGAAGATCCGCGTCGTCCACACGAACAGCGTCCAGCCCACGAGGGCGAGGGCGGCGGGGCGGCTGCGCATGCCGCGAGGCTAGGGGCGCCCGCCCGCCGGGAGCGACTCAGAGGCTGAGCGGACGGTGCGTCGCCACCGCTCAAGACCCCGCGAACGAGTGGCCCGGGGGCCGCGGCTCGACAGCGAGGACTCCGTGACGACCGCAGCCCGACCGCGAGGACTCCCGAGCGACTTAGCGTCGCAATGCGCGAGACCGCGCGAGCGGTCGGCGCACGTTGTCAGGCGTCAGGCGTCGTCGTCCTCGTCGTCCTCGGGCTCGTCGTTGGGCTCGTAGTCCTCGGGAGCGAGGCCCATGTCCTTGAACAGGGGATCGGGGTCGGGGCCGGGCAGGAGGTCGTCCTGCTCGGCCTGTTGCCGGGCGGCGTCGATGGTCTCGCCCAGCTCGTCGAGCTTCTCCTGCATCTGTTCGGGGGTGTCGGGCACACCTCGTGTGTACCCGCCGGCCCGAGCGGCTAGCAGTCCGAGGGGTCGAAGAGCGTGCCCTGCGGGTCGGGGCGCACCAGCCGGGGCACGCCGCTCCACGGCAGGCTGTCCATGAACACCCAGCTCCGGCGGTGGATGGCGGAGGGCCCCATGCCCCGGAGCGAGGCCTTGTGCCGGGGGCAGGGGTAGCCCTTGTTGGCCTCGAACCACCAGTAGGGGTGGTGCTCGGCCTCGATCCGCATGATCCGGTCCCGGGTGACCTTGGCCAGGATGGACGCGGCCGCGATCGACAGGCAGCGGGAGTCGCCCCGGACCAGGCGGTCGACGATGCCGCCGCCCACGAAGTCCCACTTGCCGTCGAGCAGCACGCGGTCGGGCGCCACGCCCATGGCGGACAGGGCCCGGCGGGCGGCCAGGCGCTGGGCCTCGCTCATGCCCAGCTCGTCGCATTCCTCGTAGCTGGCGTGGCCCACGCCCCACGCCGTGCACCAGCCGCCGATGCGGTCGAACAGCGCCTCGCGCTCGCGCTCGGTGAGCTGCTTGGAGTCGCGCACCTTGTAGACCCGCCGGTCGCGCGGCAGCACCGCGGCGCCCACGGTCAGGGGGCCGGCCCAGGCGCCCCGGCCGACCTCGTCCATGCCCACGACCACGTCGTGGCCCGCGTCCCACAGGGCCCGCTCGTACGCCAGGGACGGGGACCGACCCTGCAGCGCGCGGCGCAAGGGAGGGGCGGTGGCGACCATCGAGCCGAGGCTAACCCCAGCCGGGAGCATCCCGAGGACACTCGCTCTGGGTGAAAGGAAAACACGCCGTGCGCTCATTGACTAGGCGCGGAGGGGCGGGGAAGCTGGGGGTCTCACGGTCCAACCGGGGAGGACGACCATGGCTGAGGGCGCACCTAACCGCGCAGGTGAGCAGGCAGCCGACCCCACCGCGGGCATCATGCTGCCCCCAGGGGTCCGCGTCGAGGTCCGCAACCGCTTCGACGGCTCGTGGTCCACGGGCTTCGAAGTGGCCGAGGCGGTGCCTCCGCCCGGGGGCGACGCCCCTGGCGCCTACCGGGTCAGACGGGTCGCCGACGACGCGGTGCTGAACGCCACGTTCCGGCCCGACGACCTGCGCCGGGAGCCGAGGCGCCGGGCCTGGTAGCGGCCGCGCTCAGGGCGAGGACGAGCCCTCGCCCAGATAGGCATCGGTGACCACGGACGCCGCCGCGGCCGGGTCGAAGGCCGGTGCTCCCGCCGGAGCCCGGAACGGGGCGAGCCGTACCACCACCGTCTCGGACCCGGGGTCGACGGCGATGATCTGGCCGCCGAGGCCCAGGGCGAAGTACATGTCCTCCGGCGCGCCCTCGGCCAGCTGGGTGTCCTCGCCGCCGCCCGTCTGGTCCATCGTGGTGGCGCCGATGGGGCTGAGCACGGTGCCGCGCTGGTTGAGCCACCACAGGTAGCCGTAGGCGTCGTTGATGGGCTGGGACGGGGCGCCGGTGGCCGCCGTCACCCAGTCGGCCGGGACGACCTGGGTGCCGTCCCAGCTCCCGTCCCGCAGGAACAGGTAGCCGAAGCGGGCCATGTCCTCGCAGGTGGACTGCAGGCCCATGAACAGCCGGGTGTTGCCGGCGCGGTCCGTGGTCATGCGGGAGTGGTCCATGCCGATGGGGCCGAGCAGCTTGTCCGCCGCGAAGTTCGCGGTGTCCTCCCCGGTCGCCTGCTTCAGCACCACGTCGAGGGTCTGGATGGCGGCGTTGTTGTAGGCCCAGGTCGTCCCGGGATCCGACGTCTGGGTGAGCCCGACGGCCAGCGCGTCCATGTCGGAGGCGAAGGGGAGCTGGCCGTAGTCGATCGCCTGGTCCCACTGCCGGCCCGAGTCGTTGCTCAGCAGGTTGGCGATGGTCACGTCCTGCGACCCGGTGCCCTGCCATGCGGTGATGTAGTCCGACGCCGGGTCGTCGATGTCGAGCTTGCCCTCGTCCTGGGCGATGCCGACCAGCGTGCTGGCGTAGGACTTGGTGGCCGAGAACACCTCCTGGCTGGAGGTGGCGTCGGTGCCCTGCCAGTACCACTCCCCCACGATCTTGCCCTTGCGGCTCACCAGCAGGCAGTTGGACCCGGACTGCTCGGCCTGGGACGCGATGGCGTCCAGCCTCGCCTGGTCGAAGCCCATCTCGGCCGCGCCGGCGCGGTCCCACTCGACGCCGGGATAGACCACGTCCTCGGCGGGCGCCCCCGTGGTGGAGGGGGACGTCCCTGCCGCGTCACCGCTGCCCGAGCCCCGGCTGGAGCCACCGCCCGAGCAGGCGAGGGCGGAGAGGCAGGTGGCGAGCGCCACCCCCGTGCGGACGAGGCTGCGACGGCGACGCATGGTGGCCAGCCTAATCGTACGTGCCCCAGGCTGAGCAGCTGACCTAATAGCTCGGACAGGTGTGCTAAGCCCTACCGGCGCCGCGACGGAGTCAGCCGAGCTTGGCGATGTTGGGGGCCTCGTCGGCCTCCACCTCGGTGGCGAGGAAGGCGTCCATCATCTCGTCCGCCACCGTGGGGGACGTCAGCCGCAGCCCCAGCGCCAGGACGTTGGCGTCGTTCCAGCGCCGGGCGCCGGCGGCGGTCGGCCCGTCGGTGCAGAGCGCGGCGCGCACGCCGGGCACCTTGTTCGCTGCCATCGACACGCCCGTCCCGGTCCAGCAGCAGACCACGCCCCGCTCGGCCCGGCCGGCGGCCACCGCCTCGCCCACGCCCCGGCCCACGTCCGGCCAGGGGTCGCCCTCGCCCACGACCACGACCTCGTGGCCACGCTCGGTGAGGGCCTGCTTGATGTGGTCGGTGACGCTGGTCCGCTCGTCGGTGCCGAAGGCGATCCGCATGCCGTCCAGCGTAGGACCGTGCCGGAGCGGTAGACCCTGGGCATGGAGCGCTACCAGGTGACCGACGGCAAGGGCTTCCGGCTGGCCGACCACGACCCGGCCGCCACCAGCGGGGTCGACGGCAAGGAGGAGGGCCGGGCCGAGGTCGCCCGCCTCACCGACCGGCTCGCCGAGCTCCACGAGCTGCTCTACGCCGACGGCCGCCACGGGCTACTGGTGGTCCTGCAGGGCATGGACACCTCGGGCAAGGGCGGTGCCATCCGCAAGGCGTTCCGGGGCCTGGACCCGATCGGCGTCCAGGTCGCCGCGTTCAAGGCACCGACCGAGGTGGAGCTGGCCCACGACTTCCTGTGGCGGGTGCACTCCCAGACGCCGGCCCGGGGCCACATCTCGATCTTCGACCGAAGCCACTACGAGGACGTCCTCATCGTCCGGGTCCACAACCTGGTGCCCAAGAAGCGCTGGAAGGCCCGCTACGACCACATCCGCAACTTCGAGGCCATGCTGGCCGACGAGGGCACGGTCATCCGCAAGTTCTTCCTCAACATCTCCAAGGAGCAGCAGGCCGAGCGGCTGAGGGCCCGGCTGGCGGACCCGACCAAGCACTGGAAGTTCCGCATGGCCGACCTCGACGAGCGCAAGCTCTGGGACGACTACCAGGACGCCTACGAGGAGGCCATCCGGCGCACGGCCACGCCCGAGGCCCCGTGGACGGTCGTGCCCGCCGATCACAAGTGGCACCGTGACCTGGTGATCTGCCGCGAGATCGTGGACACTCTGGAAGGCCTCGACCTCCGCTACCCCGAGACGGAGGAGGACCTCTCCGGTGTCGTCGTGGAGTGACCGGAGTGGAGGTCAACCGGCCTTGCCGGGCCGGCCCGGGGCCAGCAGGCTGCGGCGCCTGGCCTCTTTTACCCAACGCTGGGCCGTGCTGACCGGCACGTTGTTGGCATCGGCCAGGTGGGCGACCGGGCGGTGGGTGGTGGCGGCGAGGTGGCGGTAGGCCACGGCCACCTCGGCGTAGAAGTCGTCCGCGTAGCCGCGCCCGTCCTCGCGCAGCGCGGGCGTCAACGTGGCCTGCGGCCAGCCGGCCACCTCGTCGGCGGCGCTGGGGTGGAGCTGGGCGTTGGCGGCCGCCTCGATGCGCCCGACCGGGATCGAGCGCAGCACCTCGGCCGACACCATGCCTCCCACGTGCAGGTCGACCAGGTGAAAGCGGCCGTCCTCGCCCTCGGCCACCCGGACCCGCACCGTGGGCAGCTCCGGCTCGACACCCGGCGGGACGTCCCGCCACTCGTGCCAGCCGTCGTCGAGGGCGACGAGGTGGGCGGCGGCCATGGCGACAGGATACTCGGGCACGTGACAAGAATCCTATTGAGCGCATCCAGACGTCTGATTACGCTCAACACAACTACGACCCCCGCGCGGTGGGTCAGGAAGAGAGAGGGATG
>JBKPRS010000051.1:0-1989 GCA_046734695.1 Actinomycetota bacterium
CTCCAGGGCGTTGGCGAACGACGCCTTGGACTGCTTGGCGCCCCACCGGTCGACCAGCGTCTGCAGCCGGGCGATCTCGGCCTGCTGGCGGGCAGCGACCCGGGCCCGGCGCTCCTCGTCCTTGGCCCGGGCCACCCGGTACTGGGTGTACGTGCCCTTGTACTCGGTCACCTCGCCCACGTCCGCCTCGCCCGGCCGGTCGAGGTGCAGCACCCGGGTGATCGAGTCGTCCAGCAGCTCGAGGTCGTGGCTCACCACGACCAGCGCGCCCCGGTAGGCCCGCAGGAAGTCCAGCAGCCACTCGCGGGCGTCGTTGTCGAGGTGGTTGGTGGGCTCGTCCAGCAGGAGCAGGTCGCTGCCGGAGAACAGGATGCGGGCCAGCTCGACCCGGCGGCGCTCCCCGCCGGACAAGGCGCGGATGTGGCCGTCGACCCGGTCGGCCCGCAGGCCCAGGCCGGCCAGCAGCGTGCGGGCCTCCGACTCGGCCGCATAGCCGCCCGCGTGCTCGAAGGCGTCGTGCGCCCGGCTCCAGCGGGCCACCAGCCGCTCGTCGCCCGGCTGGGCCTCCATCTTGCGGTGCAGCTCGTCCATGCGGGCCGCCAGCTCGTCCAGGCCCCGGCCGCCCAGCACATGGCTGACCGGGGTGACGTCGGGCGCCATCACGTCGAGCCGGGGGTCCTGGGGCAGGTAGCCGAAGCCGTCGGGGCGCTGGATCACGCCGGCCTTGGGCTCGGCCATCCCGCCCAGCACCTTGAGCAGCGAGGTCTTGCCCGCGCCGTTGCGCCCGACCAGCCCGACGCGGTCGCCGGCGCGCACGGTGAAGCCGGCGCCCTCGACCACGAGGGTGCCGCCGACATCGATGGTGAGCCCGCGGACCGACAACATGGCCGACCATCGTGCCAGGACTGAGCCGCCGTTCCACAGCATTTCCACGCTCGGGCTCATCCGGCCGTCGCCGGGCGCCGAATCACAGGCGGCATGACGAGCGTCTCCGGGAACTCCGCAGCGATGCCCACCACCCGCTCCCGGGCCCGCGCGCGCTCGCGACCGGGCGCCGTGGCGGCCAGCGACGCCGCGGACGACGAGTTGGTCCGAGCTGTGGCCGCCGGGGACCAGCGCGCGCTGGCCGAGATCTACCGCCGCTACGCAGGCGCGGTGTGGGCCGTGGCCCGCCGGGTCTGCAACGACCGCGTCCTGGCCGAGGACGTGAGCCAGACCGTGTTCGCCGACCTGTGGCGCCGGCCGGGGCGCTTCGATCCCGGCCGGGGCCGCCTGCGCCCCTGGCTCGTGGCCCAGGCCCACGCCCGCGCCGTCGACACCGTCCGCTCCGAGACCGCCCGCCAGCGGCGGCAGGAGCGGGAAGGGCACCTGGCCCCGGTGCCCGAGCCCGACGTCGAGGCCACCGTGCACGCCGCCGCCCTGACCGAGGACGTGCGCCGGGCCGTCGACGAGCTCTCGCCCGAGGAGCGCGAGGTCATCGTGCTCTCGTACTTCGGCGGCCACAGCTACCGGGAGACGGCCGAGCTGCTCGGGCACCCTGAGGGCACCGTCAAGACCCGCATCCGGCGGGGCCTCATCGACCTGCGCCGGGCGCTCGAGGCCCAGGGGGTGACGCCGTGACCGTCTCGGCCCGCAGCCATCCCCTCGACGACCTGGCCGCCTACGCGGTCGATGCCGTCGACGACCCCCGTGAGCGCGCCTTCATCGAGTCCCACCTGGTGACCTGCGAGGCCTGCCGCCGTCAGCTGGTCGCCGACTGGGCGGTGCTCAGTGGCCTGGTGGCCGACGAGTCGCCGCCGCCGTACCTGTGGGGCGCCATCCAGGCCAGCACCGGGCTGCCCCCGGACCCGGTGGTCGTGCCCGTGGACTTCGGCGCCGCCCGGACCGTGTCACCCGACCGCCGTGACCGCCGCGCCTCGCGGCGGCGGCTGATCGGCCTGGCCGCGGCGGCCGCCGCGCTGGTCGCGGCCGTGACCGCCGGCCCCGAGC
>JBKPRS010000052.1:0-6079 GCA_046734695.1 Actinomycetota bacterium
AGGTAGTCCAGCGGCTGCGGGAGCCCCTCGATGTGGGGCCAGTCCGAGCCGAACAGGACTCGGTCCGCGCCCATCCACTCGACCACCGAGGCGAGGTCGTCCTCCCAGAACGGGTTGATCCAGACGTGGCGGCGGAAGATCTCGACCGGGTCCTCCTGGAAGAAGCCCGGCGTCTTGCGGGCGGCGGAGCGCAGCTTGCGGAACAGGTCCGGGAGGAACTCCGCGCCGTTCTCGACTGACGCGACCCGCAGGTTTCCGAAGCGCTTGAACAGGCCCGACAGCGTCATCGACAGCAGGTAGTCGTGGACCGCCCGCTCGATGGCGAAGTGCTTGATCGAGGGGCCGTAGCCGCCGCCGGAGAACGTGGCCGCGAAGCCGTCGACCGCGTAGCCCTCCGACGACACCCCGCTGTCGCCGGCGTGGACCACCACCGTGACGCCGGCCTCGTCCACCCGGGCCCAGAACGGGTCGTACATCGGATCGAACGGCGAGCGCCGGCCGGTCGCCGTCGTCGGGGCCGCGGCCCGCACCACCAGCAAACGCGCGCCCTCGCCCAACGCCCAGTCGACCTCCTCGGCGGCCCACACCGGGTCGGCCAGGGTGATGTAGGGGGCGGCGAAGATCCGGTCGCCGTAGGCGAAGCCCCAGTCCTCGGCCAGCCAGCGGTTGAAGGCCCGGAAGGTCAGGCACGTCGCCTCGGGGTCGTGGTGCAGCGGCTCCTCGTAGATCATCCCCAGCGTCGGGAACAGCCAGCATCCGGCCAGGCCCTGGGCATCGAGGGTGGCCAGGCGGGCGTCACGGTCGCGGTACTCGGGGCGGATCGGCTCGTGGTCCCGCACCCGGGCCAGCGGGTTGACGCCCTCGGTGTGGCCCCGGAAGTAGTCGTACAGGCACCCGGGCTTGGAGATCGGATCGAACGTGGCGTTGGACACGGCCCGGCTCACGCGCCCGCCCAGCACGTGATACTGGCGGCCGTCGATGGTCGCCCACTGGACGCACCGTGGCCCGAGCGCGGGATCGAGATGCCGTGTGAAGGCGTCGGTCGCCTCGTAATAGTGGTTGTCGGCGTCGAAGACCGGATGCCCGAGGTCGTCCATGCCCTCAGGGTAGAACACGTTCTTGTCGCGAGAGGCACCGAGCCATGCCCAGCATCACCGCCGATGACGGCGTCGAGATCGTCTACGACACCTGGGGCAAGCCCTCCGCCCGCCCCCCGGTCGTGCTCCACCACGGCTTCATCGGCGACGCCAACCTCAACTGGGTGCTGCCGGGCATCGTCAGCCACCTGACCCAGCGGGGCTTCCGGGTGGTGGCGCCCGACGCCCGGGGCCACGGCCGCTCGGGCAAGCCGCACGATCCCGCGCGCTACGGCGAGCGCCGCATGGCACAGGACCTGCTGGCCCTCGTGGACGAGATCGGAGCCCCCGAGGTCGACCTGGTCGGCTACTCGATGGGATCGATCGTGTGCCTGGTCGCGGCGTCACAGGACAAGCGGGTCCGCCGGCTGGTGGTCGGCGGCGTGGGCGCCGGGGTGGTCGAGCTGGGCGGCGTCGACACCCGGGTCCTCGACTCCGACACCCTGGTGCAGGCGTTGGAGGCCCCGAGCCCGGCCGGCGTCGCCCATCCCCAGGCCGTGGCGTTCCGCCTGTTCGCCGACGCGGTCGGGGCGGACCGCCTGGCGCTGGCGGCGCACGCCCGCGTGGTCCACGCCGAGCCGATCGCGCTCGCTCGCATCACCGCGCCCACCCTGATCATCGCCGGGGACCGGGACGAGCTGGCCGTGCGGCCCCAGGTCCTGGCCGACGCCATCGCCGACGCTCGCGTCGAGGTCATGGAGGGCGACCACCTCACTGCGCTGAACGACCCGCGGCTCTCCCGCCTGATCGCCGACTTCCTGGCTCAGGACTCGTAGGCGACCCGCACGTCGGCCGCGCCCTTGGCCCGGGCCACCACCGCAGCCTCCTCCTCGACCGCCCGGCGGGCCGCGGCGGGCAGCTTGGCGAACTGCTGGACCGTCAGGTCCAGGCGCTTGCCCGACACCTTCGTGCGCCACGCGCCCGCCACCTCGCCGTCGACCAGCACGCCGCCGGGCGGCCCGAGCATCGGCCACAGCACCTTGCGGTGGGCCTTGCCCGGCACGACCAGCTCGCGATCGCGGGCCAGCAGCCACGGGTCCGACCGGGGCACCAGCCGTACGAGGTCGGCGGGCGGGGCGTGGAGCAGGTCGTCGAGCCGCTCCTCGGGCAGCCAGGCCTTGCGGCCGTCCACCCGCACCTCGGCCAGGCCGTCGGGCCAGTCGGGCTTGACCGCCCGCTGGGTGGTCTGCAGGTAGCCGGCCACCTCGCCCGGGGTGGCGGGGCCGTGGATGCGCAGGTAGGCGTCGACCAGGGCGCCGCCGCCCTCGTGGCGGGCGGGCACGCCCCGCCAGCGCGGGATGGGCGACAGGACCGGCGGGCTGGTGCCCGGCTCGATCTGCACGCCCGCGGGCAGGCCCGCCAGCCGCATGACCTGATCCTGGATGTGGACGACGCCACAGCCCCGGCAGAACGCGGTCACGGGCTCGGGGGCGCGCTTGGTGAGCGCGGTGCTGGCGTCCCCCTTGACCTGGTTCTTCTCCACCACGTCGGCGAAGGCCTCGGCCGCGCCACGCAGCGCGTCCAGCGCGTCGACGCCCGCCCGCTTGAGCTCGGGCGAGATCCCGCCCATGCGGGCCCCGGCGTCGGCGCCGTCCACCGGCCAGAGGGCCTTGGCCAGCGCCGCCAGGTCCCGGCGCCGGTGGAAGTGGGGCGCGCCACGGATGCCCCACACCAGCACCCAGTCGTCGGGGATGGCGCTGCGGGACTTGGGCAGGCGGGCGGCCAGGGTTACGGCCGCGGTGCCCGCCGGCGACTCCTGCACGCCGAGGTCGACGATGGCCAGGTCGTCGGCGGACCGGGCCGACCGGTCGAAGCCGTGGGCGACGACTCGGTGGGCCAGGACCTGCTCGCGGGTCACGGTGGGAGTGGCCACGCCGTTCATCCTTCCCGTTCCAGCCGCCAGGTCCACTCCTTACCCTCCGGCGGGGCGGAGAAGCCGCCGGTACCGGTCAGCCCGGCCAGCGCCCCCGTGCCCGAGCCCGGGACCACCGACCAGGCCACGTCCACGCCGCCCGCCCCGAAGCGGGTCTCGTGGCGCAGCGCCGCCGCGCCCTCGGGGCCGCCCTCGCCCAGCCGGACGTCGAGCCGCTCGATGCCCACGGCCACGCCGCCGGCGTCGTCGGTGTAGTGCAGCACGTACTGGCAGGTGGACGTGCCGACCAGGTCGCCGTCGTAGGCGAAGACGGCGGTCGCATGGGCCAGGCGGGGCACGGGCGCGCCGCTGTCGTGCGCTGGGTCCTCGTCCCAGGAGGAGAAGGTGGCCGTTCCGGTGAGTGTGTCCATGACCGGACCGTACCCAGCAACCCGGACAGGTTCGGTCCGGGTCATGTGCAATCCTGGCGCAGTGCTGGAAACCTCGGCCCGGCTGCTGCGGCTGCTGTCGCTGTTCCAGTCCCGGCCGGGGTGGACGGCGCCGGAGCTGGCGGACCGGCTCGGCGTCACGGAGCGTACGGTGCGGCGGGACGTGACCCGGCTGCGGGACCTGGGCTACCCGGTCGAGGCGCAGGCGGGACCGCACGGCGGCTACCAGCTGGGCCGAGGCGGGGCGCTGCCGCCGCTGCTGCTGGACGACGACGAGGCGGTGGCCGTCGCCGTAGGCCTGCGGGCCGCGGCCGACGGCAGCGTCGCCGGGCTCGACGACGCCACCGTGTCGGCGCTGGCCAAGCTCGACCAGGTGCTGCCGGCCCCGCTGGCGGCGCGGGTGCGGGCGGTGCACGGTTCCACCGCCACCCTGCGGGGCCGCGACCCCGATCCGCTCGCCCCCGACCTGCTGGTGACGCTGGCCCAGGCCTGCCGGGCGGGAGAGCGGCTGCGCCTGGGCTACGCCGACCGGGAGGGCCGGACCAGCGAACGGCGCGTCGACCCCTACCGGCTCGTGCGCTCCGGGCCCCGCTGGTACCTGGTGGCGCGGGACGTGGACCGGGCGGACTGGCGCACCTTCCGGGTCGACCGCGTGACCGCGGCGACGGCGGCGGGCGGCCGGGCCGACCTGTCGGACCCGCCCGACCCCGTGGCGCTGGTGGCCCGGGGCATGGCGCTCGGGCCGTACCCGCTGCAGGCCCGGGTGCGGCTGGCGCTGGGCGCGGCCGCGGCCCTGGACGTGATCCCCCGCACCGTCGGCGTGCACACCGCGGACGGTCCGGACGCCACGATCGTGGAGCTGGGCGGCGGCGACGTCGCCGGCATGACCCGCTACCTGGCGGGCCTGGGCGTGGCCCTCGAAGTCCTCGCTCCCCCCGAGCTACGCGAGGCCGTCCGTGCCTACGGCCAAGCCCTCGCCGCCCGCAACGCTCACCCGACGGAGAAGCCGTAGTCGAGCAGGGCGCGGGCGGCGGCGTCGCGGGCCTGCTCGCTCGGGGCGCCGAGGACGACGACCACGATCCTGCGGCCGTCGCGGGTGGCGGAGGCGGCGATGCACCAGCCGGCCTCGTCGGTGTGGCCGGTCTTGATGCCGTCGGCGCCCTGATAGGCACCCAGCAGGTCGTTGGTGGTGGGCAGCTCCGAGCCGTCGAGCCTGGTGCTCCCGGCCGCCACGATGCCGCGGAAGGTCGGGTCCTGCATGAGGTCGCGGGCGAGGCGGGCGACATCGGCGGCGGAGGAGTGCTGGGCCGGGTCGTCGAGGCCGTCGGGGTTGGCGTAGCGGGTGTCGTCGAGGCCGGCCAGGGTCGCCTCGGCGTTCATCATGCGGACGAAGTTGCGCTCGTCGCCGCCCACATCGACCGCCAGGGTGCGGGCCGCGTCGCCGGCGCTGGCGACGAGCATCGCTCGCAGCAGCTCGCCCCGCGACACGTGCTCGCCGGGTCCGAGGCCGGCCTGCGACTCGTCACCCGCCATCCGCAGCCGCGGGACGGTCGCGGTGCGGTCGAGGTGCCCGGCGTCGAGGACCAGCCGGGCGGTCATGAGCTTGGTCAGGCTGGCCACCGGGCGGGGCTGGTCGGCGTTGTAGGAGGCCAGGGGCTCGCCCGAGTCGCCGTCGACCACCACGTAGGCGGCGGCCGCGACCGGAGGGAGGTCGGCGGTCGGGGGGACGATCGCGGCCTCGGGGCCCGGGCCGCGGTCGGCCACCGCCGCGGCCACGGCGGTGACGCCGGCGATGGCCAGGACCACCACGGCGACCAGCGCGCTGAAGGGGAAGGCCCGCAGGGACCGCGCCGGCCGGCGCCGGGCGGGGGCGTGCGCCGGCGGCCGGCGGTGGGGGGAGAGGGTGCTTGCCATGGAGCGAACGTACGAAGGCCCTGGTCAGGGGCACATCGGTGGCACGTGGCGTTCCCCTGGTCCGAACGACCGATGTGCCTGCCGGGTCGTTCCGCCTTTCGGACGATGAACCGCGACCGCCCGGAGTGGTTACCGTGAGCCGATGCCTGACCACCTCGCCGCATGGTGGCGCCGCCTCCCCGACACCGGTCAGGACGTCCTGGTAGGTGTGCTGGTGGTCCTGGGCTGGACCGCCGCCACGCTCGCCTCGCAGCTGCCCCCGGTCGGTGCCGGGCACACGCTCCAGCTACCGGCGGGCCAGCTCCTGGTGGCGATGTGGGCGACGGCGGCGGTGCTGGCGCTCCGGCGGAGGGTCCCGCCGGCAGCCCTGCTCCTCGCGGTGCCCGTCTACGTCGTGGTCCTGAAACTGCCCGTGTACGACGCGGGCCGGCCCGGTTTCGGCGGAGGCGTGCTCGCCCAGACCACCGAGTTCCAGCTGCTCCCCATCCTCGCCGTCGCCTACCTGGTCGCGCAGTCGGGTGCCATCAGCCCGCTGGTGGCGGGCGCCGTGTGCCTGGCAGGCACGGGGATGCTGTTCGCCGACGTCAACGGCCTGACGCTGACCGCCGGCTTCGACTGGTCGCGGGTGCTGTTCTCGCTGTTCGTGGTGGTGGGCACCACGTTCCTGGGGGCGCTCGTGCTCGAGCAGCGGCGCTTGCGGGCGGTCGAGTCGCAGAAGGTGGTGGTCG
>JBKPRS010000053.1:0-2670 GCA_046734695.1 Actinomycetota bacterium
AGACAGTGGTGGCGCCCACGGCCTTGGCGGGCTCGGGCTCCCCTTGGTTGAGGGCCTTGCGGCCTGGGGGCGTCAACCTGAGCGGCTTGAACCGCCAGTCCGAGTCGTCGGGGTTGTCCGGCGGGTCGAGCAGCGACTGGACCATCCGCATCACCGACGTCTTGCCCGCGCCCCACGGGCCCTTGATCCCGATCGTGAGCGGCGGCTTGGTGTTCGGATGCTGGATGAACTCCGCGATCGCCCGGGCATAGGCCCCGTACCCGAGCGCGTCCTCGGTGGTCCAGTAGTCCCGGGCCAGCGTCGGGTTGGGCTGGCGCCACTCGCTCTCCGGCTCGGCTCCGGCGCTCGACCACACCCACAGCCCGCCGTCCTCGCCGAGCACGGCGATCACGCAGTGGTCTCCGACGTCGATGACGTCGAGCGCCGCGATCCGCCCGGCATCGGGGGGCATGGCGATGGGCTGCTCGGGCGATGCCAGGCGCACGACAGAACCCGTGCTGTCGCCGACGACGATCGTCTCCTCGCCCGCGGCGAGGAACTGCGGATGCAGGTCGGGCGGCATCGGCGCTGCGAGGGCGAGGCCGAGATCGAGGCCGCTGCGTGCCTCGACGTCGCCGGTCCGTCGCTGGACCACGAGCCGGGGCGCGTCGGGTGGGCCCACCACGAGCATCCGGAAGAACCCGGACTCCGCTGCCCCCACGGACTCAGGGGTGTCGACGCGCGGGGCACCCTTGAGGTCGTAGCGGTCCTCGCCGGCCGCGCTGATCGGCCCTACACCACGCAGGCCGGCGGACACCGCCAGACGTTCGCCCGGCGGCGTGACCTTGTGGCGGACGATGGTCCCCGTCTTGTCGAGCGCGGCCAGGATGACGTCGGGACCGGCCCGATAGAGCACCGGACCGCTCAGGTCGTTGTGCGCCGGGAGCTGGTCGCCGGCCGGCAGCCGTATCAGCCCGGCGACGTGGCCGTCCGCGTCCCAGGCCACGACGTCCACGACCTCGTCGTAGGACACGGCGCCCACGCCCGCCGGTGGGGGCGACACCGGGACGGTTGTGACCGGCTCGCCGCCCCAGGCCAGCGTCCACAGGGCGATCGTTCCGTCGGGCCAGGCGACGACGGCGAGCGGGCCGTCCGGGCCGTCCGCGAGCGCGAGTCCCGTGGGCCGGGCGTCGAACGTGGGCGTGAGGGCCTCGCCGACCGCCTCGCCCGTGGCCACGTCGATGGCACCGATGCGACCGGGCTCGACCTCGACCACGGCCACCACGCGGTGGTCCATCTGCGTCAGTGCCAGCAGCGGCGTGCCCTCCGTGGGGACGGATGCCACCCGCCCGAACACGGCCGGGTCCGGTAGCCCGGCGGCCACGGCGGTCCCCAAGGCATCCATGGTGGTCTTGTCGAGGAACCCGTGGTCGTCGAGGCCGCGGGATCGCTGGAAGGCTTGGACGGCCGCGGCCGTCCCGGGGCCGTAGACGCGATCCTCGTCGTCGGACTCGAAGCCGGTCGCGGCCAGAGCCTGCTGGATGAAGTGGACGGTCTCCCCGTCCAGGGCGCCATGCGGCGGGGGCCGCCGGCCGAGGCCGTCGCCGGTCGTGGGCAGCGCGTCCCACGTGGCCGGGCCGACGATGCCGTCGGGTGCGAGGTCGTGCTCAGACTGGAAGCGGCGGACGGCCTCGGCCGTCGCGGGGCCATAGCTGCCGTCGTGCGGTCCGGGGTCGTAGCCGGCGCGGCTGAGCGCCCGCTGGAGGGAGCTGACCTCCATGCGGGAGGAGGGCCGCCCGCGCGTGGGATCCGCCTCCGTCGCCACCGGGGCAAAGGGTATGACCTACGTGGAGACCTCGCGTTCCCGGGTGCCGTCGGGGTCGATGACCTCGCGGATCAGGCGTAGCTCCTCTTCGGTCGGCAGGCGGGACTCCGGGACGTCGTCCGGCACGACCAGGTCGAAGCCGGTGGCCGCGATCACGTCGGCGACCGTCACGCCGGGGTGGACCGAGCGGAGGCGCATGCGGTGGTCGGGGGTCTCGAAGTCGAGGACAGCCAGGTTGGAGACCACGCGGCGGACCTCCATCCAGCGGGCGGACTCGCCCAGGGATGCGGCTCGGTCCCAGCCGATGCCGCAGACCGTGTCGACCTGCTCCACGAACACCTTGGGGCCGTGGTTCGGTACCCAGTAGCTCGTCGGGTCGTTGATCGTGTTGCCGGGGGCGCCGCGGTAGCCGAGGAGCTGGACCACCGGCCGGTCGTACGGGCCGATGGCGGCCAGGTTCTGGTTGCCGTAGCGGTCGACCTGGCTGGCGCCCATCATGACGTGGCGCCGTCCCGACCAGACCCAGTCGAACATCGAGCGGTACGGGTTCCAGTACTCGACGACCCGGTCCTCGGGGGCGACCACGGCGGCGTCGTTGGCGATGAGCGTGGCCTCGCCGTCGGTCATGCACAGGTCCGGCTCGAAGCTGGCCCGGGCCAGCCGGCCGCCGATCATGGGGATGGTGCCGATCGGGTTGGCCAGGATCTCGCCGTCGCCGCGGAAGCACTCGGCCACGGCCACCACGCACACCTCGGCCCGGGTCACACCGGCGTGAAGCTCGCTCACGTCCGCACCTTGCGCTGGTACTCGTCCTCGGGGATGTCGATCCACTCGGAGCGGAACGCGTCCCACGCCTCGGGCGACGC
>JBKPRS010000054.1:0-3127 GCA_046734695.1 Actinomycetota bacterium
GAGCCCTTGGACCGGTCGCGGCCGGCCATGATCCCGAGCAGGTCGCCCGCGTGCTTGCGGGCCAGGCCCACGTCCACCAGCGTGCCGACGATCGAGCGGATCATCTGGTGGCAGAACGCGTTAGCCTCGATCTCGAAGCGCAGCACGCCCTCGCCCTGGTCGCTCCAGCCGGCCCGGCGCACGGTGCGCACGAGGGACGCCTCGCCGCCGTCGCGCAGCTTCGGCCGGCGGCAGAAGGCGGAGAAGTCGTGCTCCCCCACCAGCGGGTCGCACCCCAGGCGCAGGAGGTCGAGGTCGAGCGGCTCGTCCACGTGCCACGCCAGGTGGGCCAGGAACGGGTCGGGCACCGGGCGGTTGACGACCGTGTAGCGGTAGGTGCGGCCGGTGGCGGAGCGCCGGGCGTCGAAGCCCTCGGGCGCCCGCTCGACGTCGCGCACCACGATGGCCGGGCCGCACAGCCGGTTGACCGAGCGGCCGAGGATCAGCGGGTCGAAGCGGTCGGCCGGAGCGTCGAAGCTGACGACCTGGCCCCAGGCGTGCACCCCGGAGTCGGTCCGGCCGGCGCAGGTCAGATCCACCTCGTCCTGCAGGATCCGCTCCAGCGCGTCCCGCAGCGCTCCGCCCACCGTCTCGACCCCGGGCTGGGGGGCGAAGCCGTGGTAGCCCGAGCCGTCGTAGGCGACGGTCATCCGAACGCGCACCAGCGGCCCCTCAGGGGCCGCTGGGTCGTCGGTCATCTCGAACAGGGTCAGGCGGTCAGACCAGCTCGATGCGTGCCATGGGCGCGTTGTCGCCCTGGCGAGGACCGAGCTTGAGGATCCGGGTGTACCCGCCGTTGCGCTCGGCGTAGCGAGGCCCGATCTCGTTGAACAGCTTGTGCGTCATCTCCCGGTCGCCGAGGTAGGCCACGACCTGGCGGATCTGGTGCAGCTTGACCTCGGGATCGGCGTCGGCCCGGCGGGCCTTGGTGATGAGCTTCTCGGCCACCGGGCGCAGCGCCTTGGCCTTGGCCTCGGTGGTCACGATGCCCTCGGCCGCGAACAGGCTCGCCGCCAGGTTCGCCATCATCAGCCGCTGGTGGGCGGCGTTGCCGCCGAAGCGGCGGCCCTTCTTGGGGGTGGCAGGCATGGCGGGATCAGTCCTTGGTACGCAGCGACAGGCCGCGCTCGTCGAGCTTGGCGATCACCTCGTCGAGCGACTTCTGCCCGAAGTTGGTGATGGCCAGCAGGTCGTCCTCGGTCTTCTGCACCAGCTCGCCCACGGTGTTGACCTGGGCGCGCTTGAGGCAGTTGCGGGGACGCTCGGACAGGTCGAGGTCCTCGATCGGGAGGTCCAGGTCCGGGGAGCCGGCGCTGGTCACGGCCAGCTCGCCCAGCTCGAGGCCCTGGGGCTCCTCGCTCATGTCGGCCACGAGGGCCACCAGCGAGCGCAGCGTGTCGCCGGCCGAGGCCAGGGCGTCACGCGGGGTGATGGAGCCGTCGGTCTCGATGTCGAGGACCAGGCGGTCGAACTCGGTGGACTGCTCGACGCGGGTGGGCTCGACGTCGAACGACACCCGGCGCACGGGCGAGAAGATCGAGTCGACCGGGATCACGCCGATCGTGTCGGAGGTCTTGTTGGCCTCGGCCGAGCGGTAGCCCCGCCCCTTGGACACGGTGATGTCGACCGCGATGCGACCCGACTTGTTCAGCGTGGCCAGGTGGAGGTCCTCGTTGAGGATCTCGATGTCCGACGTGAGCTGGATGTCGCGGGCGGTGATGTCGGCCGGGCCCCGCACGTCGAGGCGCAGGGTGACGGGCTCGTCGCTGTGGCTGACGAGCACGATGTCCTTGAGGTTGAGGATGATGTCGGTGACGTCCTCGACCACGCCCGGGATGGTGTCGAACTCGTGCAGCGCGTCGTCGAACCGCACCTGCGTGATGGCCGCGCCGGGGATGGACGAGAGGAGGGTGCGCCGCAGCGAGTTGCCGAGGGTGTGACCGAAGCCGGGGTCGAGGGGGCCGAGCGCGAACCGCTGGCGGTTGCCTTCCTCCTCGGTGATCGGCTCGACCGTCGGGCGCTGCATGACGAGCATCAGGTAGCTCCTGGTTGCTGACTAGATACGGGGGGCGGGGGGCGATTACTTGCTGTAGAGCTCGACGATGAGCTGCTCGCGCACGGGCACATCGATGTGCTCGCGCAGCGGGTACTCGCGCACCTTCACCGAGAGCCCTTCGTTCTCGGAGTCGAGCCACGGCGGTGGCGTGCGGGACAGCACGTCCCGGTTCCACTGGATCTGGATCATCTCGCGGGCCTTGCCCCGCAGGCTGACGACGTCGCCCTTGCGGACGCGGTAGCTGGGGATGTCGACCCGGCGGCCGTTGACCTCGACGTGCCCGTGGTTCACGAACTGGCGGGCCTGGGGGCGGGTGGACGCCCAGCCGGCCCGGTAGACGATGTTGTCGAGCCGGCGCTCGAGCAGCTGCAGCATGATCTCGCCGGTGACGCCGCGCTTGCGCGAGGCCTCTTCGTAGAGGTTGCGGAACTGCCGCTCGTTGAGGCCGTAGGTGAAACGGGCCTTCTGCTTCTCCTGGAGCTGCTCCAGGTACTCGGACGCGTTGCGGCGCCGGCTCCGGCCGTGCTCACCCGGCGGGTAGGGACGGCGCTCCAGGGCGCGGTTCTCGCCTGAGGTACCCCAGATGTTGACGCCCAGGCGGCGGGAGACTCGGGACTTGGGCCCGGTGTAGCGGGACATGCGTGGTTACCTCAGACCCGGCGCCGCTTCGGCGGGCGGCAGCCGTTGTGCGGGACGGGGGTGACGTCCTTGATGCCCGTCACCTCGATGCCGGTGTTCTGGATCGAGCGGATCGCGGTCTCGCGGCCGGAGCCCGGGCCCTTCACCTGGACGTCGACCTTGCGGACGCCGTGCTCCATGGCCCGGCGGGCCGCGGCCTCCGCGGCCATCTGCGCCGCGAACGGCGTCGACTTGCGGGACCCCTTGAAGCCCACGTTGCCGGCCGAGGCCCACGACAGGACGTTGCCGTCCTGGTCGGTGAAGCTGATGATCGTGTTGTTGAAGCTCGACTTGATGTGAGCGACGCCGTAGCCGACGTTCTTGCGCTCGCGCTTGCGGGGCCTGCGGCCACCG
>JBKPRS010000055.1:0-3875 GCA_046734695.1 Actinomycetota bacterium
CACCTGGGCCGCGCGCCACGGGGAGCCCGGCGAGATCCACGAGGTCGTGCTCTCCGATCCACTCGGCATCGAACCAGCCTGGTGGTCGGCCGTCG
Source organism: Actinomycetota bacterium (assembly GCA_046734695.1). Taxonomy (GTDB): domain Bacteria; phylum Actinomycetota; class Acidimicrobiia; order Acidimicrobiales; family VFJN01; genus ZC4RG19. Next base: position 96 of record JBKPRS010000055.1, read on the forward strand.
CTCGGCGCCTCGCCCGGCTCGCCCTGACCTTCGACGCGGGCGGTGAAGCCGTAGCGGCGCGCCTGCTCGACTCGCGCTTCGCCCGCCGCCACCTCGATGGCGTCTTCCGCTCGCACCTGCGGCCACTGCACGACTTCGACGGCTTGGTGGACCACCAACGCGAGCTGAACTACGCCCGGCGGCGGGCGGTGATCCACGAGGACGGCGAGGCACTTCGGGACCGCACCGCCGCTTGCCTACACGCGGCGGTGGCGCGCCTCGCGGCCCGCGCCGAGGACGTCGAAGGGCTGCGGGCGGCCGTGGCCGGGATCCACCCGGTGGTGTCACCGGAGGAGCACGAAGGGAACGGCTCGTCCGACCCCGCAGCTCTGGTCCGGCGGCTCGGCGACGCGCTCGTCGTCGCCTACGACACCCGCCGGGCCGAGCTGGGCGTCGACGCGGTCACCCTGGAGCGCCGGGCTCACCGCCAGGGCTTCGAGGACGCCTGGGCCGAGCACATCCGAGCCACCGAGGCCGTCCGGAAGCGCCTATGGGCCGCCCTGCCGATGTCCGACGAGGCGCTGATGCACGGGCTGCGGGAGGTGGCGCGCCGGTACGAGGAGATCGAGGCCGACCTGCCGGTGGACATCGCCCGGCGCCTGTTCCGCGACGAAGACTGGCGGCGCACGCCTTAACGTCATCGCGTGCTGATCACCACCTCCATCGACCTCCCCGGGTACGAAGTCGTCGCCGTTCAGGGCGAGGTGTTCGGGCTCACCGTGCGGTCCCGCAACATCGGGGCCGGCTGCATCGCCGGCTTCCGGGCCATCGGCGGCGGCGAGATCCCCGAGTTCACCCAGCTGCTGACCCAGAGCCGCAACGAGGCCATGGCCCGCATGGTGCAGCAGGCCATCGCGCTCGGCGGCAACGCCATCGTGTCCATGCGCTTCGACTCCGGCGCCATCGGCACCTGGAGCGAGATCTGCGCCTACGGCACGTCCGTGTGGGTCAACCCCGTGACCGACTACGCCCGCCAGCAGTACGACGCCATGGTGCGGGCCGGGCAGCTCCCCCAGCAGCAGCAGTACGCCACGCGGGTGAGCGAGTGGGACCGGACCGGCGCCGCTCCCCCGCCTCCCCGGCCCGACGCGCCTCCACGCTGAGCCGGTACGTTGCGGGGATGGCGACGGTCTCCCCGGCGGACGCTCCCCCGAAGAACCTCCTCGATCCCGAGTGGTGGGTCGATCTCGACCGCGTGCACGAGTTCTTCACCTGGGCCCGCGAGGAGGCGCCGGTCTACCGGGACGCCAACGGCTACTGGATCGTGACCCGGCACGCCGACATCATCGACGTCGAGCGGCGCAGTGAGGTGTTCTCCTCCCGGGGCTCCTACCGGGCCAACCTGGCCATGGAGGAGTCGAACACCATCGCCCTCGACGACCCCGAGCACCTGGAGCAGCGGCGGCTGGTCAGCCGGCAGTTCACGCCCCGGGCCGTGCAGGTGCACGAGGACTTCCTGGGCTCGCGCATCGACGAGCTGCTCGACGCGGTGGGCCCGCAGGGACGGCTGGAGGTGGTGCAGGACCTGGCGGCGCAGCTGCCGTCCCGCCTCACCGCCGACCTGCTCGGCTTCCCCGAGGAGCGCTGGGAGGACCTCAAGTCCTGGTCGGAGCGGCTCATGCGCACCGACGCCATCACGCTCGACACCGAGGCCTTCACCGGGGTCGTCAGCGCCATCACCGAGTTCAACGGCGTCCTCCAGGAGATCTCGGACGACCGCCGGGCCTGCCCCGCCCACGACCTCATCTCCACCTGGACCACCGCCGGCTTCGACCCGCTGAAGCTGATGCACGAGACCGGGCTCTACATCGCGGGCGGCGCCGAGACGACCCGCACCGTGATCGCCCGGGGCCTGGCGGTGCTGGCCGACCATCCCGACCAGTGGGAGGCCGCCGCGGCCGATCCGGGGCTGGTGCCCGGCCTGGTCGAGGAGGTCATCCGCTGGGTGACCCCGCTCAACAACATGTTCCGGCGCGTGCTCAGCGACGACCACATCAGCGACCAGCCGGTGAAGGCGGGCGAGCGGGTCATGCTGGCCTACCCGTCGGCGAACCGGGACGAGGCCGTGTTCACCGAGCCGTTCCGCTTCGACATCCGGCGCGACCCCAACCACCACCTCGCCTTCGGCCAGGGCACCCACTTCTGCGTCGGCGCCAACCTGGCCCGGCTCGAGCTGAGGATGCTGTTCGCGGCGCTCACCGAGCGCTGGACCAACCTCCGGGTGCTCACGCCGCCCGACATCGAGCCGAACATCTTCGCCGGCGCCGTCCGGCGCTTCGACCTCGGCTTCGACCTGCGCTGAGCTACAGCTAGGCCCCGACTCCCTCGAGCAGCTCGCGGGCCTCGGGCGGAGGCAGGCGCGTCTCGCCCTCGATGTCGACGCGGGGGATGCGGCGGTCCAGCCCGCGCGGCAGCCACCAGTTGGCCCGCCCCATGAGCTGCAGGGCCGCGGGCACCAGGGCCATGCGGACGACGGTGGCGTCCACCAGGATGCCGGTGGCGAAGCCGAGGCCGAACATCTTCAGCACCGGGTCGGCTCCCAGGGTGAACGAGGCGAACACGGCGATCATCACCAGGGCGGCCGAGGTGATGACCCGGGCCGTGGTGGTGATCCCGGTCACGATCGACTGGGTGTTGTCGCCGGAGGCGAGGTACTCCTCGCGCACCCGGGACAGCAGGAACACCTCGTAGTCCATCGACAGCCCGAAGAGGACGGCGAACACGAAGAAGGGCAGGAAGCCGACGATGGGCAGCGACTCGTGCACGCCCATCAGCGAGGCGCCCCACCCCTTCTGGAACACCGCCACGATCACGCCGTAGGCCGCCCCCACCGACAGCACGTTCATGGCGGCGGCCTTGAGGGGCACGACGATGGACCGGAACACGACCATCAGCAGCAGGAAGGACAGCCCGATCACCGCGCCCATGAACCACGGCAGCCGGTCGTTGATGCGCTGGCTGAGGTCGATGAGCATCGCGGTCTGGCCGCCCACGTGCGCCTGGGCGGGCGAGCCTGCGAGGGCGGCGGGGAGCACCGTGTCCCTCAGCCGGTGGACCAGCGCCTCGGTGGCGGCGTCCTGGGGGGCGCTGGCCGGCTCGACCTGGATCACCGCGCTGTCGCCGCCGTCGGACACGACCGGGTCGCTCACGGCTGCGATGCCGGGATCGGCGATCAGCGCCGCCCGCACCGCCTCGGGTGCGCCGTCGTCGCCGGCGCGGTCCACCGCCACCAGCAGCGGGCCGTTGAAGCCGGGACCGAAGGCCACCGCCAGCTGGTCGTAGCTGCGCCGCAGGGTCGAGGACTCCGGCAGGGTGCCGGCGTCGGGCTGTCCCAGCCGCAGGTCCAGGGCCGGGGCGGCCAGCGCCAGCAGCACGGCCACGCTGGCGATCAGGTAGAGGACCGGGTGGCGGGAGACGTGGCGGGACCAGCGCGCCCACCCGTGAGCGCGCCCGGCGGCGTCCACGACAGTGGGTTCGACCTGGGGGTTGCGCCCCGGCAGCCCGAACCGGTCGACGTTGTGCCCCGCGAAGCCGAGCAGCGCGGGGAGCAGCGTGATGGCGGCCAGCACCATCACCGCCACCACCAGCGCGGCGCCGGCGCCGTCCAGCGTGATGTTGGAGATCCCCACGATGGCCAGGCCGAAGATCGAGATCACCACCGTCGCGCCGGCGACGAGGACCGCCTGGCCCGCGGTGGCGATGGCGCGGCCCGCGGCGTCCTCCACCGTCAGGCCCCGGTGC
>JBKPRS010000056.1:0-12557 GCA_046734695.1 Actinomycetota bacterium
GGCGGGACCGGCGCGGCCGTGCTCGCCGCCGACACGGTCCGGGCCCGGCCCGAGGGCGACACGTGGGTGCTGGCCGGGACGGCCCGCCACGTGATCGACGGCGACCGGGCCGACGAGCTGGCCGTGGTGGCCGCGACCGCTGACGGCGTCGGCGTGTTCGTGGTCCCCGCCGGCGATGCCACCGCCACCCGGACCGACACGTTCGACGGGTCGTTCCACCTGGCCGACATCGCGCTGCACGGCGTCCGGGTGGGCGAGGACCGGGCGTTCGTGGGCGTCGGCGTCGAGGACGCGGTGGCCCGCGCCCGGGACGAGGCCGCCGGCGGCCTGGCCGCGGTCATGGTCGGCGCCTGCCAGCGGGTGCTCGACCTGGTGGTCGCGCACATCAAGGAGCGGCGCCAGTTCGGCGTGCCCATCGGCTCGTTCCAGGCGGTCAAGCACATGGCCGTCGACATGTACGTCGCCATCGAGCGGGCACGGGCGTTGTGCCAGTTCGCGGCGCTGACCGTGGCCCGCGACGACGAGCGGCGGGCGCTGGCCGCCTCGCTGGCCAAGGCGGCCGCGGGCCAGTGCCAGCGGCTGGTCGCCCGCAGCGGCGTGCAGCTGTTCGGGGGCCTCGGCTTCACCTGGGAGAACGACCTGCAGATCTACCTCCGGCGGGCCAAGGTCGGCGAGCCGCTGCTGGGCTCGAGCGCGGAGCACCGGGCCCGGGCCGCCCGGCTGGTCATCGACGCCGGGCCCACGCTGGCGGCCTCGTCGATGCGGCTGAGCGTGGACGAGGCCACCGAGACGTTCCGGCGTGACCTGAACGCCTGGCTGGACGAGAACACGCCGGACGACGCCACTGCCCTGACGGAGCGCAGCCGGTCGTCCGCCCACATCCCCGCCTGGGCGCGGGAATGGCAGCGCAAGCTGTTCGACGCCGGCTGGCTGGTCCCCGGCAACCCGCCCGATTACGGGGGCCGCAACGCCAGCCTGGTCGAGCAGTTCGTGGCCCAGGAGGAGCTGGGCCGGCGCCGCATCTATCCCAGCTACAACCCGCAGGGCCTGAGCATCATCGTGCCGTCCATCCTGGCCTTCGGCACGGAGGAACAGAAACAGCGCTGGGCCGGGCCGATCCTGCGGGCCGAGATCACCGCGGCGCTGGGGATGAGCGAGCCGGACGCCGGGTCCGACCTGGCGGGCCTGCGCACCCGGGCGGTCCTCGACGGCGACCACTTCGTGGTGAACGGCCAGAAGGTGTGGACGTCGGGGGCGCACGACGCGGACGTGATCTTCGCCTTCGTCCGCACCGACCCGGACGCCCCCAAGCACAAGGGCCTCAGCGTCCTGCTCGTGCCGACGGACAGTCCCGGCCTGACCCGGCGCCCATTCGGCTCGATCGTGGGGCCGGACGACCTCGACTTCAACGAGGTGTTCTTCGACGACGTGCCGGTCCCGGCCGAGAACCTGATCGGCGAGCTCAACGAGGGCTGGCGGGTCGCCACCGGCTCGCTGGGCCACGAGCGGGCCATGCTGTGGCTGGGCTTCGCCGAGCGCCTCGACGACTTCGTGACCCACGGCCGTGACGCCCTGGCCGCCCGTGGCCTGTCCCGCGACGCGCTGGTCCTCGACTGGTTCGGCGCCCTGGTGGCCGACGCCTACGCGCTGCGGCTGCTCGGCTACCGCACCCTCGCCCAGGCCCGCCGGGGCATCGAGGCCACGGAGCAGTCGATCCTGAAGCTGTTCGGCTCGGAGGCCGCCCAGGACGCCGCCCTGCACTTCCTGGAGGCGCTCGGCCCCGACGCCCTCGACCCCGACCGCCGCAGCGCCCCGATCGACCCGCTGCACCTCGAGGCGTACACGGCCAGCTGGTGGGAGCGCTACCTGCGCAGCTTCTCCGGCACCATCGCCGGCGGCACGTCCCAGATCCAGCGCAACATCATCGCCGAACGGGTCCTCGGGCTTCCCCGCTGACCATCTCCGCCCGGGCGAAGAACCGGGTGAGCCGCCGGGCGAGCCCCGTGGCGTTCTGGACCATGAGCAGATGGCCGGCGCCGGGCAGGACGAAGCGCTCGGCGTCAGGGAACCAGGCCTGGATCAGCTCCGCGCCCTCGGCGAACCGCGGCACCGACAGCTCGCCGAGGACGTTCAGCACCGGCTGGGTGATCCCCCCGGCCTCGGCGGAACCGAAGGTCCAGTGCTGCACCACCGGCATCTCCCCCTGGAAGAACAGGTCGGCGCGGCTGATCGACGTGTCGAGCGAGCCGGGCAGCTCCTGGGCGAGGTGGGTGCGGTAGTCGGCGCCGGCCACGCTCTGGAGGAACCCGTCCACGGCCGCCGCGGTGTCACCTCGCCGGTAGGCCGCGATCGCGGGTGCCAGTGAGGCGAGGACCTCGGGAGCGCTGGGCACGTCACGGATGGCCGGCTCCAGCAGTGCCAGCGAGCGCACCCGGGCCGGCGCGTCCCGCGCCACCTCGAGCGCCAGCAGCGCGCCGTACGAATGGCCGATCGCATGGGCCGACGCCCAGCCCAGGTGATCGAGCAATCGCACCGTGGTGGTCGCGTCGTCAGCGAGCGAGAGCGGCGCGTACCCGCCGGACTCCGCGCGAGGCGGCCGGCGGGTGTAGCGCAGGACCGAGAAGCCGCCGAGCTCCCGCGCCAGCGGCTCGTACCAGGGCTCGAACGCGGCGGCGTGGAGCAGCATGACCGGCTCGCCCTCCCCCCGCACCTGGTAGGCGACCTCGGTCCCGTCCATCCGCAGGTGATCCATGGCGGTCCTCCCATCCTCGGGACCGGTAATCGACTACAGATAGTCTGTAGTCAATCAATTGGTACTGTATTGGAATGGTCGAGGTCAAGACCCCCCGACGCAAGTACCACTCGCCGCTCCGCGCCGACCAAGCGCAGCGCACCCGCGGCCGGGTGCTGGACGCCGCGTTCGGCCTCTTCGTCGAGCGGGGCTACGCGGGCACGACGGTGGCGGCCGTGGCCGACGCGGCGGGCGTATCCCCCGAGACCATCTACCTGTCCCTCGGGGGCAAGCGCGGCCTGCTGGAGGGCGTCATCGAGGCGGCCATCACCGGCCCCGACGAAGGCGGGTCCGAGGACGAGTCCTGGTGGACGGCGCTCGCCCATCTGCCCGACCCCCGGGCGCGGCTGGCCAAGATGGTCGACTACAGCTGCGCCATCCTGGCCCGGACCCGGCCGATCCACGCGGTGATCCGGGGTGCGGCCGACAAGGAGCCGTTCGCCGCCGCGTTGGGGCACCGGCTGCTCCAGGACCGGCTCGCCTCCCAGACCGAGCGGATCGGCCGCTTCCTGGGCGACGATCTCGCCTCGGGGCTGTCGCTCGCCGACGCCGGCGAGCGCTACTGCGCGCTCGCCAGCCCGGACCTCTACCACCTGCTGACCGTGGAGCTGTCCTGGACCACGGACCAGCACCGCGAGTGGCTCACCCGCCTGCTGGACTCCGACCTACTCGCCCCGGCCTCGCCACCTTGCTGACCGCGGCCGCGGTGCGGGCGGCGAGCGTCGCCCACGGCCGGGACCACACCCACGCCTCGCCCGCCAGCGCGATGACGGTCACCGAGTCGCGATCCCGTCGATCTCCACGAGCTGGTCGGGATAGCCCAGCACCGTCACGCCCAGCAGCGTGCTCGGCGGCCGGTGCGGCGCCAGTCCCGACGACACGACGTCCCAAACCGCCACGAGGTCCTCGCGTTCCCCGACCACGTAGATGGTCGTGCGCACCAGGTCCTGTGGCCCGCACCCGTGGGCCGCCAGCACCGCCAGCAGGTTGGCCAGCGCGGCCCGCGCCTGCTCCCGATGGTCGCCCGGGGCCACGACCCGGCCCTCGGGATCGAGCGGGCAGGCCCCGGCCGTGAACACCACCGCCCCGGGCGGCGCCACGGCGGCGTAGTCGTAGGGCACGCCCGGGTAGAGGCCCTCGGGTGGGCTCATCGGCCGAGTCGGAGCAGCAGGTTGAGCAGCAGCGTCAGGGCCAGCGAGCCAACGATCATCAGGCGCCAGGGGACGATGACGCGGACCCGGGGGCGGTCCGGGTCATCGGGCGGCGGGGCACGGCGCTCCACGGCCCGGTCGATCCTCTCCCCGATCCACCGGCCCGCGCCGGGGAACAGGCGAAGGGCCAGGTTGAGGACCACGGTGAGGACCACCGACGCCACGATCGAGACCACGAGCCACTGCGGCACGGCTCCATCCTGCCGCTCAGGCGAGGCGGAGGAGTAGCTCGGCCACCCGCTGGGGCTCGGTGATCATGAGGTCGTGGCCGGTGTCGATGTCCCAGAGGCGGCCGGCGTCGGCCGCCGCGGCCAGGCGGGCCGGGTCGCGGGTGGCCAGCGTCGACGTGCAGACGATGTGGGTCTGGGGGAGCTTCCACAGGTCGGGCTCGTTGCTCAACACCAGGGGTTGGGCGAAGCAGGCGAACGGGTGGGGGGTCAGGCGGGCCTGCATCCAGGCGATGTCGTCCGGGTCGGTCACGCCGTAGTTGGGGAGGGGCTCCGTGCCCGGGTCGAGGACCAGCTCGACGCCGTCGACCACGCGGGCCGTGCGACGGGCCGCGTTCATCAAGGGAGCGGCCAGCTCGGCCAGGGACTCGCCGTTCACCGGGGTGGCGGCGTCCAGGAACACCAGGTGGCCGACACGGTCGAGGGCGCGGTCGGCCACGCCCGTGATCACCATGCCGCCGTAGCTGTGGCCCACGAGGATCACGTCGTGCAGGTCCTCGTAGTGGAGCACGGCCACGACGTCGGTGATGTGGGTGTCGAGGTCGATGCCGGGGCCGAGGAGGTGGGCGCGCTCGCCCAGGCCGGTCAGCGTCGGGGTGTAGACGTCGTGGCCGGCGTCGCGCAGGATCGCCGCCACGTAGCGGTAGCACCAGCCGCCGTGGGCGCCGCCGTGCACCAGGACATACGTCGCCATCGCCGGCCGCGCCTAACGGGACAGGATCGACACGCCGGCGGTGCCGGGGGCGCCGTAGAGCTGGGCGTAGCCGACCCTGGGGTCGCCGGGCACCTGGCGCTCGCCGGCCTGCCCCCGCAGCTGGAGGACCAGCTCGTGCACCTGGCGCAGGCCCGAGGCGCCGACCGGCTCGCCGTTGGCGATGAGGCCGCCGTCGGTGTTGACCGGCAGGGGCCCGCCGATCTCGGTGGCGCCCTCGGCGATGAGCCGCTCCTGCTCGCCGTCGGCGCAGAAGCCGTTCTCGGCCATGTGGATCACCTCGGCGCCGGCGTCGGTGTCCTGGAGCTGGATCACGTCGACGTCCTCGGGGCCGATGCCCGCCTCCTCATAGGCGGCGCGCGAGGCGTACACCGTCGGGGCGTCGTCCTGCTCCACCGCGGCCCACGTGCTGTGGACCTCGTGGGCGCCGTACCGGCGGGTCCGTAGCGTGGCGGCCCGCAGGTACACCGGCGTCGAGGTGTGGCGCGAGGCGATGGACGCCCGGCACAGCACGGCCGCGGCCGCGCCCTCGTCGGGGGCGCAGAACATGTACTGCGTGAGCGGGTAGTTGAGCATCCGCGCCCCGAGGATCGTCTCCTCCGGGACCGGCTTGCGGCGGAAGGCGTTGGGGTTGAGGGCGCCGTTGCGGAACGCCTTGGCCGCCACCTTGGCCAGCGTCTCGTGCGATATGCCGTGGTCGTGCATGTACCGGTTGATCTTCATGCCGAAGAACTTGGTGGTCAGGAAGTAGCCCATCTCGCCGTACCAGGCGGGGGCGCCGTAGTCGACGGGATCGGCGGTGAAGGCGCCGGCGTCGTGCTTGTCCATGCCCACCGCCACCGCGATGTCGTAACGGCCGGACCGGATGGCGTCGGCCGCCAGCTGCAGCGCCGTCGCCGCGGTGGCGCAGCCGTTGTAGACGTCCATGAACGGGATGCCGGTCAGGCCCAGCCGCCCGATGACCGCGTCGGGGTTGTCGACCGTGTAGCTCCCGCCGAACGCCACCTGGACGTCGGGCCAGGCCACGCCGCCGTCGGCGCACGCGGCCCGGGTGGCCTCGGCGGCCATGTCGATGGCCGACTTGGCGCCGAACCGCCCGAACGGGTGCAGCCCCACACCGATGATCGCGACGTCCTCCATCACCCCTCCCCCTCGCCCACCGGGCGGAACGCGTACGTCATGACCTCGGTGCCGTCCTCGTCGACCCGGAACGGCACGATGGCCAGTTCGAGCTCCATGCCGAAGTCGAGCCGCGACGGATCGGCCTCGGTCAGGCGCGCCTCGACCCGCACCTCGTCGCCCAGCTGGACCAGGCCGACGCCGTAGGGCCGGAACGTCTCCGGCGTCTCCCCGCCGGCGTAGGGCTCCTTGGGCAGGAAGTCCTGGGTGGTCCAGGTCCACAGGGTTCCCCGCCGGGGCAGCAGGTGGCGCTCCGGGTCCGGCGTGCCACAGCGCGGGCAGGACGGCCCGAGCGGGAACGTGACGGCCGCGCAGGCGGCGCAGCGGGCGCCGATCAGCTGAGGCTCGCCGGACGGCCAGGTGAAGACGTCGGGGGCGAAGGCGACCTGGGTCACGGGCGATCTCCTCGTGGGGGCTACAGGGGCAGGACGGACGGCAGGGACCGGCGCGCCAGCAGGTCGTCGCCCAACCGGCGGGTCAGGGAGCGGGCGTCGCCCAGCAGCCGGTCCAGCACGTGGACCCGCCGGACGTAGCGGTGCAGCGGGTGCTCGGTGGTGAAGCCGATGCCGGCCAGGACCTGCTGGCTGTGGCGGGCGACGGTGCGGGCACCTCGCCCGGCCAGCGCCTTGGTAACGCCGGCGGCGAACGGCGTCCGCTCGTCCCACGCTCCGGCCAGGGCGGCGTCGGCGGCCTCGATGGCCACCAGGCTCTCGGCCAGCCGGTGGCGGACGGCCTGGAACGACGCGATCGGGCGCCCGAACTGGATGCGCTCCAGCGCGTGCTCCCGGGCCAGGGCGAGCATGGCCCGGGACGCCCCGACCAGCTCGTGCGCCAGCGCCCGCTGACCGGCGGCCACCGCCTCGGGCCACGGGACCGGCGCCACCTCGGCGTCAGTCCACGAGATCGCCGCCGTCACCTCGACCAGCCCGAGCCGGGGATCGAGGCCGTGCACCGGGCGCAGGTCCAGGCCTGCGGCGGGGACGACCGCGGCGCCGCGCTCGGCCACGACCAGAGCGTGGTCCCGCTCGGCGACGCCGGCGGTGGCGAGCCCGGCGACGGACACGCTGCCGCCGTACACCCGGGCCGGAGGTTCCCAGCTGCCGAGGTGCGGCAGCACGACCGAGACTGCGCCCTCCCCCAGCCCAGGGGCGAGGCCGAGGGCCGACGCCAGCACGTGGTCGAGGGCCGACGAGGTGACGTTGGTCGAGCCTTGGAGCTCGAACAGCGTGGACACCGCCACCTGCGGGTCGGCCGCGTGGGCGTCCGTCCAGCCGAGGTCGTCCAGGGCGGCGTCGAGCGCCGACCCGCTGTGCTGGGCGGCGGCGCGGCCCACGCTCTTGGCGAACAGCTCGCGCTCTTCGACGTCCATCAGCGATCCGCTCCCAGGTCGAGCAGGCGCCGGGCCACGATGTTGCGCTGGATCTCGGCGCTGCCCCCGTAGATCGTGGCGGCGCGCGAGTAGAGGAACTCGGCCCGCAGGCGCTCGGACGCGGGGTCGTCCCCCAGCACCACCTCACCCGCCAGCCCATCCCCGATGAGGTCGAACACCGCCTGCTCGGTCGTCGCCAGCAGGATCTTGTCGATCGACGTCTCGGGGCCGAGCCGCTCCCCCGCCGCCAGGCGGTACTGGGTCGTCCGCGAGCGGGCCCGGAAGGCGTACAGCTGCTGGACCACCTCGCCCACCTCGCTGGCGGTCACGGCGCCCGGCGGCACCGTGGCCAGGAACCGGTCCAGGCGCCGGTGCAGGTAGGCGCCCCGGTGCCACAGCGCGGTGCTGCGCTCGTAGGGCAGCAGGTCCATGGCCACCGACCAGCCCTGGCCCTCCTCGCCCAGGGTGCGGTCGAGGGGCACCGCCACGTCGTCGAAGAAGACCTCGGAGAACTCCTCGACGCCGTGCATGGTCTCCAGCGGCCGCACGGTGATGCCGGGGCTGTCCATGTCCACGAACAGGGCGGTGATGCCCCGGTGCGCCGACTCGGGCGTGCCCGTGCGGGTGAGCAGCACACAGCGCTGCGCGTACTGGGCCAGGCTGGTCCACACCTTCTGGCCGGACACCCGCCAACCGTCGCCGGTCCGGGTGGCCCGGCACGACAGCGACGCCAGGTTGCTGCCCGTGCCCGGCTCGGAGAACCCCTGGCACCAGGTCTCCTCCCCGCGCAGCAGCCGGGGCACCATGGCCGCGGCCAGGGCCGGCCGGGCGAAGTCGATCATCGTGGGGGCCAGCACCTCGGTCATCGAGTAGATGCCCGGCTCGACCAGGTCGCGGGCGGTCAGGGCCTCGCCCAGGTAGCCGCGCAGCAGCGGCGACCCGCCCAGGCCGCCGACCCGCTCGAGCCAGCCCCAGCGCATCCAGCCCGCGTCGAAGACCATCCCCTTGACCTTGGCCAGCTGCGCCATCTGCTCGTCCAGCGAGCCGCGGTGCTCGTGCGCCGGGGCGAGCGCAGCGGCGTTCTCGTCGAGCCAGCGGTCGACCGCCGGCCGGAATTCGCCGAGGTTCATACCGAGGTCGGTTCGGGCCGGGTCGGGTCGTGCGGCTTGCCCGAGTCGCGGGACCCGCTGCGGCGCAGGAACGTCATCGACCGGGTGTGCAGGCGCCAGCCCCGCTCGGTGCGGCGGTAGGTGTCGGTGTACCAGCCGATGCGCATGGCGTGGTCCGTCTGGTCCACGAAGCACAGCGGCTGCTCGCCGGTGCCGGCGTCGCCGTCGAGCTCGATGGCCGGAGTGCCCACGAGGAACAGGCCCTTCGGCGCGGCCGCCACCAGGGCGGGGAAGTCGGCCAGCGGGTAGGTGGCCCCGAAGGCGCTGTAGCTGCCGTCGGGGGTGAACACGTCGATGACGGCGTCGATGTCGTCCTTGGTCATGCCGACGGCGTAGCGGGCGAGCAGCTGCTCGATCTCCACGATGTCGGCCAGCCGCGACTGGTCCACTCCTCAGGCCTCCCCGTAGCCGTAGACGACGTGCACCGTGGGTGTGGTCGGCACGGACTGGCAGGTCAGGACCCACCCGTCCGCCACCTCGTCGTCGGTCAGCGCGTTGTTGGTGTACATGGTGACCGCGCCTTCGAGCACCCGCGCCATGCAGGTGGCGCAGTTCCCCGCCTCGCAGGAGAACGGTGCGGCCATCCCCAGCTCCCGGGCCGTCTGCAGGATCGTCGTGCCCGGGTGGTGGTCGATCGTCCCGGTCTGCCCGTCGAGCTCGATCGTCACCCGGGTGGGACCGGCGGACGGCTCGGCAGCCGGCTCGACCGGTGCCGCGGGCGGCGGGGCCGGGTCGAACCGCTCGATGCGGATGCGGGCAGGGTCGACGCCGCGGGCCAGCAGCGTGCCCTCCACGATGTCCATGAACGGCGTCGGCCCGCACACGAAGACGTCTCCGACCGCACCGTCGGCGAAGGCAGCGACGGAGGCGCCGTCCACGAAGCCGTGCTCGACGTCGAGGCGGTGGACGACAGCCAGCCGGTCGGGATGCTGCGCCGTGAGTGCGGCGAGCGCGTCCCCGAAGATGACCGAGTCGCGGTCGCGGTTGGCGTACAGCAGGCGGACCCGCCGGCCGCTGGTGGCCAACGCCGCTTTCAGTACGGAGTACACGGGCGTGATCCCGCTGCCGGCCGCGAAGGCGAGGACGTCGCCGTCCCCCGGGCCCAGGCAGAACACGCCGGCCGGGCGGGTGGCCTCGACCACGTCGCCGGGGCCGAGCGTGTCGATCATGGCGTTGGACACCAGGCCACCCGGCACCCGCTTCACGGTGACCTGGAGCTCGTCGTCGACCCCCGGCGACGAGGACATCGAGTAGCTGCGCAGGTGCTGCTGGCCGTCGACGGGCATCCGGAAGGTCAGGAACTGGCCGGCGTCGTAGGCGTAGGCGTCGCGCAGCTCGTCGGGCACATCCAGGACGAACGAGGCAGACTCGGCCGTCTCGGGCACGACGCGGGCGACCCGCAACGGGTGGAACCCGTGGTCGCGCACTGCCCCCGGTGGCGTCGCCGCGGCTGCCGAGATCGCCATGAGACGCTACGATAATCTAGTTCTCACAATGTGACAACGTGAGTTGCAAACCCTGATTTGCAGATGACTGTTACAGATCGACGGGAGGGGCTGTGACGCAGACCGGGATCGGCCGGGACACATGGGGGCTGCGCACGGTCCCCGCCGCCCTGGCGGACCGCTACCGGGCCGAGGGCCACTGGACCGACGCCACTCTCGGGGACACGGTCGCCCACGGCCTGGGGACCATGGCGGACGTCGAGTTCCGGGTGCGCTCCGCGGTGCGGCCGTGGACCGGCACGTTCGCCGACGTGGACCAGGCGGCCCGCTCCCTCGCCGCCTCGCTCCAGGCCCGGGGCGTCGGTCCCGGCAGCGTGCTCGCCTTCCAGATCCCCAACTGGGTCGAGGCGGGCATCACCTTCTGGGCCGCGGCCTACCTGGGCGCGGTGGTCGTGCCGATCGTGCACTTCTACGGGGCCAAGGAGGTGGACTACATCGTGCGGGCCGTCGAGCCCGACGTCGTGGTCACCGCCGACCGGTTCGGCCACGCCGACTTCCTCGCCACCTGGAGCGGGGTGCTGGCCCGCCGGCCGGTCCCGCTGTGGCTGGTGGTGGACGGGTCGGGCCGGGGCGACCTGCCCGCCGGCGCCACCCCGTTCGGGGACCTGCTCGACGCCGCGCCCCTGGCCGCGCCGCTCCCCGTCGACCCGGGCGCCCCGGCGCTCATCGGCTTCACCTCGGGCACGACCCGCGATCCCAAGGGCGTGGTGCACTCGCACCGCAGCCTCGGCTGCGAGACCCGCCAGCTCGACGCCATGATGCCGCCGGGCGGCCCGCCCCAGATCACCGCGGCGCCGGTCGGCCACTTCATCGGCATGCTCAACGCCTTCCTGGTCCCGCTGCTGCGCATGCGGTCGGTCAACCTCGTCGACGTGTGGGACCCGGGCGAGGTGCTGCGGCTGATGAAGGAGGAGGGCCTCGGCATGGGCGGGGGCGCCACGTACTTCCTGACCAGCCTGCTCGACCACCCCGACTTCGGCGACGAGCACCTGGCGATGATGCCCTTCGCCGGGCTGGGCGGCTCGCCGGTCCCGGTGGCGGTGACCGAGCGGGCCACCCGCCTCGGCATCAAGGTATTCCGTTCCTACGGCAGCACCGAGCACCCCTCGATCACCGGCTGCTCGCTGGACGATCCCGAGCCCAAACGGCTCGCCACCGACGGGCGCCCGCTGGCGGGCGTCGAGATGCGGCTGGAGGACGGCGGCGAGATCGTGAGCCGGGGCCCCGACCTGTGCCTCGGCTACACCGATCCCGAGCTCACCGCGGCGGCGTTCGACGCGGACGGCTGGTACCGGACCGGGGACGTCGGCGTGCTGGACGGCGACGGCTACCTCACCATCACCGACCGCGTGTCCGACATCATCATCCGCGGCGGGGAGAACATCAGCGCCCAGGAGGTCGAGGAGCTGCTGATGGGCGTGGATGCCGTGGCCGAGGTCAGCGTGGTGGCCGCGCCCGACGAGCGGCTCGGCGAGCACGCGGCCGCCATCCTGCGCCTGCGGCCGGGAGCCGAGGCGCCGAGCCTCGCCGACGTCCGCTCCCATCTGGCCGGCGCCGGCCTGGCCCGCCAGAAGTGGCCCGAGTCGCTGCACGTGGTGGCCGAGTTCCCCCGCACGCCGTCCGGCAAGGTCCAGAAGTTCGTCCTCCGGCGCCAACTGCGGGACGGACTCCTGGAAACGTCATTCTCCCAGAGCTAGAGTCACGCTCTGATGGCTGTGATCACCACCGAGAAGCTCGGCGACCGGGTCGGGGCCGAGGTCAAGGGCCTCGACCGTGAGCGCCTCCTGGCCGACGACGACCTTCCCGCCGCCTGCCTGGAGGCGCTCGAGGCCCACGGGGCGCTCGTGTTCCGCGACCTCCACATCGACGACGCCGCCCAGGTCGCCTTCAGCCGCAAGCTGGGCGAGGTCGAGGTGTTCGGCAAGGGCGAGTTCCCCGAGATCTTCCGGGTCACGCTCGACCCGGCCAAGAACCCGGTCGCGTCCTACCTGAAGGGCACCTTCGACTGGCACATCGACGGCTGCACCGAGGACATCCCGATCATGGCCACGATGCTCAGCGCCCACGCCGTGGCCGATGCCGGGGGCGAGACCGAGTTCGCCAGCAGCTACGGCGCCTACGACGACCTGACCGACGACGAGAAGGAGCGGTTCGAGTCGGTGCGGGTCGTGCATACCATCGAGGCCGCCCAGCGCCTGGCCTTCCCCGACCCCAGCCCCGAGGAGGTGGCCATGTGGCGCAAGCGGCCGGCCAAGACCCACCCGCTGGTGTGGCAGCACCGCTCGGGACGCCGCTCGCTCGTGCTCGGCGCCACGACCGACCACGTGGTCGGCATGGAGCGGGACGAGGGCCGGGCCCTGCTGGACGACCTGCTGGCCCGAGCGACGGAGCCGG
>JBKPRS010000057.1:0-24039 GCA_046734695.1 Actinomycetota bacterium
GCTGTACTGCGATCAGCGGCGCGGCGACTCCGACAGCGGCCAGCCAGGTCGGACCGGCCCGGGTCCACGCCACCACGCCCAGGAGGGCCACGAGGGTCAGCTCGACGAACGCCACCTCGGCGGCGAGGGCCGTCCGGGGCAGCGACCGGCTGCGGGTGCGGTCGACCAGGTACAGCCGCAGCGGCTGCCGGGCCAGAAACGCCAGCAGGCCGGCGAGGCCCAGCGCCACGCCCGCCCACGACGGCGCCACCAGCAGTCCCAGCAGCGCGGGCTCTGCGATCAGGCCCCAGCCCCCGTGCTCACGGGGCAGCGCCACGGTGCGCCAGCTCATGGCGCCAGGCTGCCGGACCGCCGGCCGGCGCGCCTAGGGCCGAAGGTCCCAAGACACCGTGCTGCCTGGAGGCCTCGCTGGCGAGCTGCGGCCCGGCCACCAAATCGCGGACTCTTGGGCTGCGGCTTAGGCCCTACCCGCTCGGCCTCTCAGCGCACGACGACGGCGGGGCGGCCGAGGCCTGCGGCTTCGGCCAGCGCCAGGTAGGCGGCGAGGGTGCCCGGCCCGTCGGCGGTGCCGATGATGTTGCCGTCGGGGTCGAGGTCGAGGTTGGTGCCGGTCATGTGGAACCACACCTGCGTGTCGTCCTCCAGGCAGGTGAGCGTGTGCACCGACTGGGCCGGCTCGTAGAGGACGGACCCGGCCCGGTTCACATAGTCGTACTCCTTGTACTTCCAGGCGCCCGAGCGGGTGAACCCGAAGACCGGTCCCGTGTGGCGGTGCGTCGGCACCTCGAAGCCGGCCTGGAAGATGTTCTCGACCACCCACACGCCCTGGCCGACGTCGACGAAGATCACCTTGAACTGGTTGCCCCCGCCGAAGTCGACGAACGGCAGGTCGTTCTCGCCGAAGTGGACGGCCTCGGGCACGGCGTCGATCGTGGTCATTGACCTCTCCCCCTACTGGAACTGAAACGCGTTCTAGTATCGCCCGCATGGGTGAGCCGGTCGACATCTACGACCCGGACTGGTACCTGGGCGACGACGTGCACGACACCTTCGCGCGGCTGCGCCGGGACGATCCGGTCCACTGGCAGGACATCGAGGGCCAGGCCGGGTACTGGGCCGTGCTGCGCCACGCCGACCTGGTCCACGTCGCCCGCCATCCCGGGACGTTCTCGTCCTGGGAGGGCAGCGTCGTGCTGGAGGACCTCGATCCCGGCCAGCTGGAGCTGATGCGGCACATGCTCCTCGTGATGGACCCGCCCGGCCACACCGCCTACCGCAAGCCGCTGGCGCCCCACTTCGGCGCGCGGGTCATCGGGCAGATGGAGGCCCAGGTCCGGGAGCGGTGCCGGGAGATCCTGGCCGAGGCGGCCGGCCGGGACGACGTCGACCTGGTCCGGGACGTGGCCGGACCGCTGCCGGCCCGGATCATCGCCGGGATCATGGGCCTGTCGATCGAGGACGCGCCCCGGATCCAGCGCTGGGCCGAGGCCATGGTGGCCGGCCAGGACGAGGAGGTGTCCGGGGCCGACCCCGGCTCCGCCTCGATCGAGATGGCCATGTACGGCATCGAGCTGGCCGCGTCCCGGCGGGGGTCCGAGGGCGAGCACGACGACATCACCGACCTGCTGCTGCGCACCACGTTCGAGGACGGCGAGCCCATGAGCGACGTCGACTTCGGCTCGTTCTTCGTCCAGCTGGTCACGGCGGGCAACGACACCACCAAGGCGATGATGAGCGCGGGCGTGCACGAGCTGATGCGCCATCCCGACCAGCTGGCGGCGCTGCGGGCCGATCCGGCGCTGATCCCCGACGCGGTGGAGGAGATGCTGCGCTACTGCAACCCGCTGCACTACTTCCGGCGCACCGCGACCGCCGACGCCGAGCTGGGCGGCCAGCAGATCCGGGCCGGCGACAAGGTGGCGCTGGTGTACACGTCGGCCAACCGCGACGAGGCCGTGTTCGACCGCGCGCAGGACTTCGACATCCGGCGCACCCCCAACCCCCACGTCAGCTTCGGCATCGGCACGCACTTCTGCCTGGGCGCCCACCTGGCCCGGCTGGAGGCCCGGGTGTTCGTCGAGGAGCTGCTGGCCACGTTCTCCACGATCGAGCCCGCCGGCGAGCCCGCCCGGGTCCGCTCCAACCTGGCCAACGCCTACAAGCGGCTGCCGGTCCGCCTGGCTGCATGAGCCCGAAGGACGTCGTCGCCGCGTTCTGGGAGGCGCTCTACGCCCGCGACTGGGACCTCATCCGCTCGTTCTTCGACGCCGAGTCGATCTATCTGGACGTGCCCACCGGCCCGGCTGCCGCCGCCCGGGGCCCGGTCGCCATCGAGAAGCGCCTCCGCCTGGGGCTGGAGGGCCTGGCCGGCTACGACCACGGCCCGGCCACCACCATCGCCGAGGGCGGGATGGTGGTCACCGAGCACACCGAGATGTGGGAGTGGCCGACCGGCGAGCGGGCCACGCTGCCGTTCGTGTCGGTGCAGCACGTCGAGGACGGGATCATCACGCTGTGGAAGGACTACTGGGACCTGGGCATGCTGATGGGCGCGGCGCCGTCCGACTGGATGGATCAGCTCATGGCGGGCGACATGTCGTGGATGACCGACGTCACCGGGCTGATCTGACCCGGCCGGGTCAGGGCCCGCCCAGGTAATCGTCGTCCAGCAGCGAGATCATCGACTCGTAGGGCGCGGCGTCCCAGTCCCACGGGTCGTCGTCGCCGAGGTCGGCGGGGTCGAGGGCGCGCACCGCCCGGTCCCAGACGAGGGCGCGGGCCAGCTTCCCCACCCGGCACGCCAGCTCCAGCGACTCGACCAGCTCGGCGTGAGGGGCCAGGTCGTCGAACGCGCTGAGGTAGGCGTCGCGCAGCCGCACGACCAGCGGGGCGGTGTCGCCATCCAGGCCGGGGACGTGGTCGCGCACGAATCCCAGGCACACGAGCATGCTGGCGAAGGCGGGCGCCACCACGCTGTCGCCCCAGTCGAAGAACCGGGGCCGGTCCAGCCGGCCGTCGGCGCCGGCGAGCACGTTCCACGGGTGCAGGTCGTTGTGGTCCAGGCTCACCGGCCCGGGGCGGCCGGCCAGCTCGTCGCACCACGCCACGAAGGTCGGTCGCATGGCCGCCACCCGGGCGTAGGCGTCGTGGTCGCGCCGCTCGTAGCGCGCCGCGGCGGCCAGGGCCTCGTCGAATCGCTCGGCGAGGGTCGGGGCCCGCATGTCGGCGACTCCGAGGGCCAGCAGCGTCTCCGCTTCGGGGGCCAGGGTGCGCTGGAGCATCCCGTAGTGGGGCAGCGCCGCCTCCATCGCGTCGACCAGCGCCGCTCCGGCCAGTCGCACGCCCAGCGGCGGCCCGCCGTCGGGCAGGATCAGCCACCCCCGGTCCCGGTCGGTCGCCAGCGGGGGCAGCACGCGGTCGGGTGCTACCCGGTGCAGCAGCTCGTAGAGGCCTACCTCGAACGCGGTCCCCGGTCCCGCGGCCTTGAGCCACACCCGGCCGCCCGAGGTCGGCGCGGACAGGACCGTGGCCCAGGGTCGCACGTGGGGTTGGTCGACCTCGCCGGTCCGTTCGACGCCGGCATCCGCCAGCCGGGCGTCCAGCCAGGCCACGGCCTCGGCCTTCCACTCAGTCGACGACCACACTGCCACCCCGTACGGTTCCACGGGGCCCGACGGTAGAGGCCGGGACGCGTCCCTGGGCCCCGGCCGTTTGGGCCGGGGGCGCGTCCCTGGGCCCCGGCCGTTTGGGCCGGGGGCGCGTCCCTGGGCCCCGGCCGTTTGGGCCGGGGCTATGCCGGGGCGGGCAAGGGGACCGGAGGCATCGCCACGGGCACCGGGGCGTCCGCGGCGGCGTCCTCACTGGCCTGGAACTCCTCCATGGTCCGCTCGGGGCCGTAGTGCTTGCGCATCCAGCGGTAGAGCAGGAAGGCGGGAGGCCCGAACCAGGTCTGCACGGGCACGACCACGTTGAGGCTGCCCCGGGTGAAGGCGCCGAGCACCAGCGGCGTCAGGGCGGGCAGCGCGGCGCCGAACACGGCGACCAGCGGCACGGTGAGCCGCAGGGCCCGGGCCCCGTACGCCTTGTAGCCCGCGGCGGCGAAGATGCCGAAGGCCAGCAGGTCGCCGATGCCGATGGCGGCGTTGAACACGTCGAAGCGCATCCCGATGGCCGCGTTGAGCGGGTAGCCCTGGAAGCGGTCGGCCAGATGGGGGGTGAGCGGCACGATCTGGCTGAAGTAGTAGTCGTAGGCCGCCAGCGCCAACGTGAACCAGGCCGCGTGCCGCAACTGCATGCCGCCCTGCACGTAGAGGTTGGCCACCGAGATGGCCGAGATCGCCACCACCGTGCCCACCAGCACCCAGTAGAGCTGCCAGCCGGTCTGGGTGCCCAGCATGGTGCGGGCGACGAAGACGTTGGCGCCCAGCAGCACGCCCACGGTCAGCCACAGCGTGGCCGGGCGCAGCAGCGGCCGCAGCCCGATCCCCAGGGCCGCGGCGAAGGTGACGACCAGGAACAGCGTCAGCCAGAAGCGGGGCAGCGACAGGTAGATCACCGGCAGCGTGACGATGAAGACCATCAGCGTGCCCACGTCGCGGAAGTTGAACACCCCGATGGCCGGGCGCTCGACCCGCACACGGCGCAGGTAGGCGACGGCGCCGAGCGTCACCACCATCGTGGCGGCGAGCGAGACGCACAGCTGGAGCAGGCTCTGACGGGCGATGAGGGACATGGTCAGACTCCGACGAGTGAGCGGTCCGGCCGGTCCTCGCCGTCCGGTCGGGTGGTGGTGAAGGTGGTCTCCAGCAGGTCGGCGCGCACCGAGCGAAGCGGCTCGCCGCTGCCGTCGACGGTGACGACGGCACCGATGCCGCGCTCGTCGAACCGGCCGACCAGCGAGGCGGCGGTCGTCCCGGCCAGCGCGGCGGCCGGCACGGTGAGGTCGAGCACGCCGTGGTCCACCCGCGCCCGGTACTGGGCCGGCCAGGGCTGGGACGGGAGCTGCTCGATGACCTCGACGATGTCGCGGGGCGTGACCAGCGCGGTGTCCGTGTCCAGGACCTCCGCCGCCTTGCCCAGGATGCGGGACACGCCCGGGCTGCCGGCCAGGTTGCAGGTCAGCGGCTCGCCGCCCAGGCAGCGCACGACGTCGCGGGTGTCGTAGCGGAACACGGGCATGCAGTCGCGGTAGGGGAAGTAGGGCGTGACCACGAGCGTCCCCAGCTCGCCGGGACCGGCCGGGCCGGAGCCGTCGAGGGCGAGGACCTCGACCAGGCCCATGTTGAGGTCGAGGTGGAGGTGGCCCTGGTTGCACGTGCGCCCGGACACGGGCAGCACCTCGGTCATGGCGAAGGCGTCGTTGGGCGTGACCCCGAGCGTGTCGCGGGCCGCGGACGCCAGGGCCTGCGACAGCACCTCGCCGCCCACGTCGATGCGGCGCAGCGAGAAGTCGCCGGGCCCGAGGCCGCGCCGCCGGGCGGCCGTCACCAGCCGAGCCAGGTAGGAGGGGTAGGTCCCGAGCATGGTCGGCGGGTTCCCCCCGCTGCCCGCCGTGTCGAGCAGGCTGTCGAGGCTCTGCTCGATCGGCAGCAGGCCGAGCGCCCGGCTCCGGGCCCCGACCAGGCGGCACACCTCGATGTCGTGCTGCACCGCGGCGGTGGCCCGGGAGCTGAGGTTGATCTGGAGGCAGTCGTGGTGGTTGATCTCGTCGCGCAGCAGGCCCGACAGCGCGGCCATGGCCGGCCACAGCTCCGCCTCGTAGCGCGACAACCAGATCTCGGCCGGCTTGCCGGTGGTCCCCGTCGTCCGGGTGCTGAGGTAGGGGTGCGCGTC
The DNA here is from genome assembly GCA_046734695.1 of Actinomycetota bacterium. Classification (GTDB taxonomy): domain Bacteria; phylum Actinomycetota; class Acidimicrobiia; order Acidimicrobiales; family VFJN01; genus ZC4RG19. Next base: position 5,833 of record JBKPRS010000057.1, read on the forward strand.
GCGGCACAGGAAGTCCCCGGCCGAGGCCACCAGGTCGGCCTTCACCGTGGGCGGCACCGCGGTGATGGCGTCGAGGTCCGGCTTGCGGGGATCGAGCCCGGCCGCCTCGAAGCGGGCCGCGTAGAACGGGGATTGCGCGGCCAGGCGGCGGGTGGTGCGCCGGATGCCCTGGGTCTGGAAGTGGGTGCGGGTCTCGGCGTCGGCGAACGGCCCGTCGAGGAGCTGGTCGACGTCGTCGCCCGGGCTCCCGAACTCGCGCAGGGTGGCGTCGGCGTCGGCCACGAGTCGTTGGATGAGCTGGGGGTTGATGCGCCGCCCGCTGACCATCGCCATGGCCATGCGGAACTGACGGATGCCTGTCTCGAACAAGGGGACCTCCGACGAGGGGTGAGAGCTGAGCGGTGTGCGGGCCCGAGTTCCGCGCGGGTCGGGCCCGCACCCGCCTTCCGGGTGCTGGGCTGAGGCCCAGGCCGGATCAGGAACCGCCTGCGCAGGAAGCGAACAGCACCGCGGTGAGCGAGCTGAGCGCGTAGCGAGCGTGCTTGGCGCTGCACTTGAGAGCAGTCATGGCATCCTCCTTTCGTTGGCTAGGGGGCGACGGTGACGTGCAGGTTCATCTCCGGGTGGAGGGTGCACGTGATGTCGTAGGAGCCCGGTTCGGTCCACGGCCCGGTCACGAAGGGATCGCCGCGGGGGATCGACCGCACGTCGTCGGGACCGAACGACGGCACGCCGCTGTCCTCGGTCACGCGGGCGTCCGCGCCCGGGGCGATGACGTGGAGGAAGTTGGAGTCGTTGACGAACTGGAGCTGCTGACCCTGGTGGATCGTCACCTCGTCGCGGTCGAAGCCGACCTGCTCCATGCCGACGAGGTTTGAGCGCCGGGGCAACGGCTCTGCGCTGGACAGCCCGGGAGCGAGCGCCCCTACGACGATGAAGGGCACGGCGAGGGCGACTCGGGGAAACGGCATTCCTCAGCCTTCCGGTGAGACAATGCCGATGAAGAGGCCTCCCCGGAGCGGCCGAATACAGGTGCGCCGGAAATAACCTCGTGATGGCTGCGCAACGCGTTCGTCACCACGGCGGTGGGCGGGGCTGGCGGGCGGCGGAGCCGGGTAGGACGGGCGGCGTGCCCGGCGAGGACGAGCAAGAGGATCCAGACGAGCGCGCGAACCGCGAGCTGATCGAGCTGCTCAACGAGCTGCGCGTCGCGCTCCCCGGCGTGCAGGTGCTCTTCGCGTTCCTGCTGACGATCCCGTTCACCCAGCGCTTCACGGAGCTCGACGCCGGCGACCGGCGGATCTACTTCATGGCCGTCCTCGCCACCGCGGCCGCCACTCTGTGCCTCATCGCCCCCAGCGCCCACCACCGGCTGCGGTTCCGCGCCGGTGTGAAGGAGCATCTGCTCAGGGTGGCCAACGCGCTGGCGATCGCCGGGCTGGTCCTGCTCGCCTTCGCCATCACCGCCGCCACCTACGTCATCGCCGACTTCATCTATCCGGGCACCCTGCCCCGCGTGGTGGCCGGGGCGCTGGCAGGTGCCTTCGTGCTGGTCTGGTTCGTCCTGCCGTTCCTCTACGGTCGGTCCCGCACCCCGCCGGGCTAGCGGCTCAGACGAGGTCGGGGTCGCACACCACCTCGACCAGCGCGGGGCCGTCGTGGCCGAGCGCGCGGGCGAGGGCGTCGTCGAGCTCGTCCGCCGCGCTGACGCGCACGCCGAGCGCACCGCACAGCTCGGCGTAGGCCGCGAAGTCGGGGTTGTGGAGCGAGGTCTGCCACACGTCGAAGTGCTCGGCGCGCTGCTCCTTGGTGATCTTGCCCAGCGAGTTGTTGTTGAGCAGGACGTGGGTGATGCCCATGCCGTACTTCACCGCGGTGGTCAGCTCGGCCAGGTACTGCCCGAAGCCGCCGTCGCCCGTGACGGCCACGATGGGCCGGTCGGGCGCCGCGGTCCACGCGCCCATGGCGGCCGGGTAGCCGAAGCCGATCGAGCCCAGGTAGCCGGACATGAGGATGGCCTGGCGGGTGCATTCGAAGTAGCGCCCGAACGAGTAGGCGTTGTTGCCGACATCGACGGTGATGACGGCGTCCTCGGGGACCAGACGGGTCATCGCCGCGAACACGGCGGCCGAGTTCACGCCCCGGCCCCGGTCGTCGGCCAGGCGGCGCTCCTTCTCCGTGCGCCAGATGGCCCAGCGGGCGGCGATGTCGTCCCGCTGGTCGACCCGCCCCGGGTGGGCCGGGAGGTCCGCGGCCAGGAGGCGGGCCGTCACACCCACGTGGCCCAGGACCGGGACCGTGACCGGGTGGAACCGGCCGAGGGCCATGGGGTCGTAGTCGACCTGGACGATGGGCTTGTAGTCGGCGATCCCGGTGTGATTGGAGAAGCTGGCGCCGAAGACGACCAGCGCGTCCGACTCGTTCATGAGCCAGCTCGCCACCGGGGTCCCGCTGCGGCCCAGCACGCCACAGCCGAGCGGGTGGTGGTCCGAGACGAGGCCCTTGGCCTTGAACGTGGTGAGCACGGGAGCGTCGAGCTGCTCGGCCAGGTCGAGCACGGCGTCCATGTCGAAGCGGGCGCCGTGGCCGACGATCACCACCGGGCGCCTGGCCCCGGCGATCAGCGCCCGGGCCGCGGCGACCGCCTCCGAGGGTGGGCTGATCGCGAGATCCGGGACGCGGCCGGTGGGCCCGGACGTCCGCTCGCTCACGGCCGGCAGCACCTGGACCTCGTCCGGCATCACCAGGTGGGCGACCTGGCGTTCCAGCACCGCGTGCTTGAGCGCCAGCGTGGTGAGCTCGCCGTGGGCCGAGCCGGGCAGGAGGACCTTGGAGTAGCCGGCGACGGCCGCGAACGCGGCGGTCAGGTCCACGTCCTGGAACGCGCCCCGCCCCAGCACCTTGGAGGGGACCTGGCCGGAGAGCGCCAGCACCGGCGCCCGGTCGGCCTTGGCGTCGTAGAGCCCGGTGAGCAGGTTGGTGGAGCCGGGCCCGGCGATGCCGAAGCAGGCCGCGGGCCGTCCGGTGAGCTTGCCGTAGGCCGAGGCCGCGAAGGACGCCGCGCCCTCGTGGCGGATGCCGATGTAGGTGAGGTGGCCCGCCTCCTCCTGGCGGCGCATGGCGTCGGCCAGCCCCAGGTTGGAGTGGCCCACCATCCCGAACACATGGGTCACGCCCCAGGCGACCATGGTCTCGACCACGACATCGGCCACGGTGCGCTGGTGCGGCGGCTCGTCCTCGATGCCGACGTACACGCCGTCGGCCCGGACCTCGACCGGCACGCTCGTGGGGGCGTCGCGGAAGCCGGGCGGCGGCGTCCCGGTGAGGGGGTCGTAGTCGTAGCCGTGCCAGGGGCAGCGCAGCCAGCCCTTCTCGATCGAGCCCTCCCCGAGCGGGCCGCCCTGATGGGGGCAGCGGTTGTCGAACGCCCCGTAGCTTCCCTGCCAGTGGGTCAGGGCCACGCTGCGCCGGCCCGCCACCACGGTCATGACCCGGCCCTCGGGCAGCTGGTCCGGATCGGCCACCTTGATCCAGGTCAGCGGGCGTTCGGGCGTCACCGTGAGATCGTCGAGTGTCATCGCCCCCATCGTCGCCCGTGGGCACGCTCTGTTACAGGGGGCACGCGCGGCGCCGGTCTGATCAGATGGGCGCCATGCTCCCTCGCCTGATCGTCGGTGTGGTGCTGTGCCTGGTCGGCGCCCTGTGGATCGCTCAGGGCCTCGGCGCGGTCGAGGGCTCGGCCATGTCCGGCCATGGCATCTGGGCGATCCTCGGCGTCGCGGTCATCGTGGGCGGCCTCGCCCTCATCGCCGCGGGGGCGCGCCGGTCCCGGAGTTGACGCCCGGCCGGGTCACTGGAGCAGGTGGTCCAGGGCCCGGCCGAGCATGGTGGCGCGGTCCTCGGGGGTGGCGAGCGACTCGATGCCGTAGCCGAACAGCACGGTGTCCTCCGTGGACACCGAGGCCGCCAGGTCGACCAGGGTCGTACCGATGGCGAAGTCGCCCTGGTTGGACAGTGGGCCGCCGGGGGGCGGGCCCTCGACCGTCCAGCGGCTGGTGGGCCCCTCGAATCCGTCGGCGTCGAGCACCCGCCCGCCGGCCAGGACCCGGGTGTCGTCGACGAAGACGCCGACCCCGCCGGACACGCCGGCGACCACGGGGTCGGTGACGTAGCTGACCTTCACGTCGACCGACCGGCCGGCGTAGGGGGACAGATCGAAGCGGCCGTCGACCCAGCCGGGCGAGTCGCCGGTGAAGGCGTTCCAGGTCCCGGTGGTGCCCGCCGGGCGGCAGGGGGCGCCGGGGCCGTCCTGGGCCAGGTAGTGGCGCAGGAACGGGTGCAGGTCCAGCAGGCCGCCGCCCGCGCAGCCCGAGGGCGTGCCCGGCGTCGTGCGGCCGTCGAGGTCGCGCAGCGTCGTCCACTGGTCGGTGCCCGAGGGCGCCGCTTCCACGATCGCGTGGTGGAACGTGACCAGCGTGCTGAACGACAGCTTCATGGCCAGCGTCGGGGACTCGGCCGCCGCGACGCCGCTCAGGTCCACCGTGCGGCCGAGCCGCTGGTAGGAGCCCTGGGCGGGCAGCGCGCCCGCGTACCGGCTGCCCTCCACCGGGCCGAACGGGTTCACGTTGGCCGCGCCCCGGTAGCGGCTCGACGCCTCGCCCGCGAACAGGGGGAAGTCCGCGGGCGGCAGGACGTCGCTGGTGAGGGAGAAGCCGCCCGCCTCGTCGAGCGGGTTCTCGGCCACGGCCGGGCCGCCGAACGAGGCGCTGAGGCCGGCGAGCGGACCGGCGCCGTCGACCCCGGCCGGGCTCACGAACGGGGCCCGGTCGGTGACGCCCAGGTAGTACTGGGCGAAGTCGTCGGTGAGCAGCAGGCAGTCGGCCAGGAAGTCGTCGGTAACCGCGCAGTCCCGGTCCGGGGCGCCGTTGAGCCCGTAGTAGAGCGCGCCCAGGGACCGGCCCAGCACGCCGTAGTACTGGGCGCTCTCGCCCGCCTGGACCAGCTTGCCGCCCTCGTTGAGGTAGTCCCGCACGGCCAGGGTCAGGAACTGCTGGCGCTCGGCCACCGCCAGGTCGGGCAGCGGCCCGAGCAGGAAGGTGTCGGTGAGGAAGTCCTCGGGGTCCTGGACCAGGCGGTCCGCGCCCGTCTCCCACACCACCGCGTCGAAGTGGCTGAGCACGCCGAGGGGATCGGGCACACCCTGGGCGTCGACGTCCCAGGTGGCGTGGCTCACGCCGTTGGCGTCGAGCGCGGCGGCATAGGTGCCCACGTAGCGGGGCGCGGTCGTCCCGGCCGGGTAGGTCGGGTTGACCCCGGTGTAGTCCTCGCCGGCCAGGATCAGCGCCTCGGCATCGGAGTCGGACGCCACGGTGTAGCTGAAGTGCTCGCTCTGGATCTCGTTGCGGCCGGATCCGGCCGTGAACCAGACCTCCACCGAGTCGCCGGCGTGCGTGCCCTCGACCTCCCCCCGGAACTCGGCGTACCAGCGGTCCCCCTCGCCGCCGTAGCGCTCTCCGCCCTCCCACTCGGCTACGCGGGTCCGCTGGGCGGGGCCGCCGTTGACCCGGTAGTTGAGCCGGCGCATGCGCTGGTCCCGGCGGGCCGTGACCGCCACGGTCTGGGGGTCGCCGTAGGACACGTCGAAACGGTGGACGGCGAACTCGGGCGTCGCCCGCCCGGCCAGGGACACCGGATGGCCGGGATCGGCCGCCGAGCGGGCGGTCGCCAGCGCGAACGGAACGTTCTTGGCGAACTCGGCCGCGATCAGCGCCTCGTCGTCGGGGAAGTCGAAGGCGCTGGGGCAGGCGGCAGGGTCCCAGCGGTCGGCCGGGTCCAGCCGGCTCGCGGTCTGGCACGTGGACATCTCCGGCGTGAACCCCAGCGCGCCGTAGGCGACGTGGCCGTGCTCGGTGGCCTCGCCGTTGGCGATGTACAGCTCGGACCACAGGTCGGGGTCGTAGCCCGGGACGGCGGGCGCGGCGTCGTCGCCCGCCAGCGCCTCGTACACGAGGTCGTCGGGGCTGGCCGTGGCCGTCTGGAAGGCGGTTCCGTAGAGCAGCCGCTCCGCGGCCGAGTGGTAGTTGACCACGAACTCGAACCCGACCCGGGACATCAGGCCGTCGACGGCCCGCACCTCCGGCTCGGAGGCGGGGCCGGTGCCCCGGTAGGCCTCGCTGCCCGTCTGGGACGACGAGCCCTCGTCGTCGTAGCGCCAGTGCGTCGGGTAGTTCCGGTTCAGGTCGACACCGTCGTTCACCGTGATGCGACCGTCGCCGTCGTTGTCCCGCAGGTTCTTGCGCCACTGCCGGTGGCCGGGGGTGAAGGTGTAGTCGTAGCCGTCGGGGTTGGCGACAGGCAGGAACCACAGCTCGGTCCCGTCCACCAGGTCGGTCAGCGCGGCGTCGCCGCCGTAGCCCTCGACCACCCGGTGGGCCAGCCGGCGGACCATCTCCGGCGTGATCCACTCCCGGGCGTGCTGGCCGCCCATGTAGAGCACCGCCGGGCGCTGGCCGTCGCGGGTGCTGCGGGCCCGGCGGGTGACCTTCAGGGCCACGATGTCCTGGCCCTGCACCGTCCGGCCGACGGTGACCAGCTTGGTGATGTCCCGGTGGGCCGCGGCCAGCTGCGCGAGCTCCTCGGAGATGCCGCCCGGCCCGCTGTAGGGGCGGAACACGTCGTGGCCGCCCGCCGCGTCGGTCGAGCGGCGGGGATCGAGGACCACGCCCCGGGCGGACAGGTCGCCGGCCTGCCGGCCGGACAGCACGACCTCGACGGCCGGCGACCCGACCCGCGCGCTGGTAGGCGCCGCCTCGGCGACGTCGACGCCCTCGTTGCGAAGCGCTGCGAGCGCCGGGGCGTCGAGCCGGGCGGTGTACACCCCCAGCGAGTCGTCGGGGGCCCCGTGGCGGGGGGGAGGGGCCACGCGCTCCCGGGGAGAGGTGCCGTCCAGAGTGCAGCCGGCTGTGGCTGCGAACAGACCCAGCACCGCCATCGCTGCGATCCGCGGCTTCATCTCGTGTCCCCTGTCTGCTCGTCGGCCCGAGTGCTTGTGGGCCTACGTTCGGAGCGGACAGGGTCGGTGGATCACCCGGGGTCGGGTGCGTGCCGGCGCCGGATGCGCAGGCTCGGTCCCCGGCGACGCCGGGTGGAACGGGAGCGGGCCGAGTCGGCCAGCAGCTCGTGGCGGTGGGTTTCGGCGAGGGCGATGGTGTGGAAGGTCATGGGCCGATCGTGCGCCCGCGCCGGCCCCCTGCCATCCGTGCCGACCACGGATCCACCACGGATCCACCACGGATCCCGGCCAAACGCGGCGAAACCCGGCGCCCGTTCGCGGCCCGCATCCGGCAGACTCGCAGAGTGACGATCCGAGGCGGGCTCAGCGACGCGGGCGTCTCCGAGCGCGAGGCCGAGGTCCTGGAGCTCATCGCCGAGCGGGCCACCAACGCCGAGATCGCCTCCCGGCTGTTCGTGTCCGTACGCACCGTGGAGAGCCACGTGTCGTCCCTGCTCCGCAAGCTGGGGGCGTCCGACCGGCGGGAGCTGGCCCAGCTGGCGGGCGACGGGCACCGGGACGCCCCCCGGGCCGCGGACGGCCTGCCGGTGCCGCTGACGTCGTTCGTGGGCCGGGCCACCGAGGTCGCCGAGCTGCAGGCCCTCCTGGGGCGGGAGCGGCTGGTCACGGCCGTCGGGCCCGGTGGGGTGGGCAAGAGCCGTCTGGCGGTGGCGGTGGCCGCGGAGCTGGCCGCCGACCGGCGCGACGGCGCGTGGTTCGTCGACCTGGTGCCGGTGACCGATCCGGCCCAGATCGCGGGCGCGGTCAGCGCCACGATCGGCCTCGACGAGCCCCGGGGTCGCACCGTGGAGGACGCGCTGGCCGTCGAGTGGGCCGCCGCCGAGACGCTGCTGGTTCTGGACAACTGCGAGCACCTGCTGGACGGCGTCGCGCCGTTCGTGGAGCGCCTGTTGGTGCGCTGCCCGGGTGTGACCGTCCTGGCCACCAGCCAGGCGCGACTCATGCTGCCGTTCGAGCACGTGTTCCCGGTGCCCGGCCTGTCGCTCCCGGGCGAGGCGGCCGACCGAGCGCCCCTGGCGACCGAGGCGGCCGGTGATGCCGTGGCCCTGTTCGTCGAGCGGGCCCGCCAGGCCGGCGCCGGTCTCGACCCGGAGGATCACGAGATCTCAGCCCGCGTAGGGGAGATCTGCCGCCGCCTCGACGGCATGGCCCTCGCCATCGAGCTGGCGGCCGCCCGCGTCCCCTCGCTCGGCCTCGACGGCATCGAACAGGGCCTGTCCGAGCGGCTCCGGCTGCTGGCGGGCGGCTCCCGGCTGGACGAGCGCCACCGGTCGCTGCGCTCGACCATCGACTGGAGCTACGGCCTGCTCACCTCCGGGGACCAGGCCCTGGTGCGGGCCGTGGCCGTGTTCGCCGCCCCGTTCACCGCCTCTGCCGCGGCGGCGGTGGCCGGGCCCGAGCCGGGCGAGCCGGCGGTAGTGGCCGACGGCCTGGCCCGCCTGGTCGAGCACAGCCTGCTGGTGGCGGCGCCGGGCGGCGAGACCCGCTACCGCATGCTGGAGACGATTCGCCAGTACGGGGCGGACCAGAGGGAGCGCCACGGCGAGCTCGACGCCGTCCGCCGGCGCCACCTGGCCTGGAGCCTCGCCGCCCTGAGGCAGCTGGACGCCCGCACCGATCTGACCCTGGCCGAGGGTCTGGCCCGCGCCGACCTGTACCCCGCGTGGCGGGCCGAGGTCGACCTCGTGATCGACGACGCCCGTTCGGCCCTCCGGTGGGCCGCGGCGCGTCCCGAGGAGCGAGCCGGCGCGATCGAGGGCGCCTCGCTCCTGGCCTCCCTGTGCTTCACCCGCGGGCTGTTGGCCGAGTGCCAGCGCCGCTACGAGCAGGTCGCCGACCTCGCCGGGCCCGGTCCGGTGCGTATCGAGGCGCTGGTCGACGCGGCCGGAGCGGCCCTCAGCCGCCACTTCGGCAACGAGGCCCTGCGCCTGATGGCTGCGGTCCGCGACGCCGCCCTCGCCATCGGCGCTCGGGACCGAGCCGCGTACGGCCTGGCCCGCTCGGCCGAGATGATCAACCGCGGGCCGGGCCTGATGTACGAGGTCCCGCCGCCCGAAGCGGTCACCGCCCTGCTCGCCGAGGCCGAGCCGCTGGCCGAGGGCTCGCCCGCGGCCGAGACCGCGGTGCTGGTGGCCCGGGCCTTCGCCGGCTCCGAGGTGGACGCGGCCACGGTGGCCACCGCCGTCCGGGGGGTCGCCCTGGCCCGGGAGGTGGGGGACCCGATGCTGATCAGCATGGCCCTCGACGCAGTCACCGGCAGCCACCTGGCGTTGGGCGACATCCCCGCGGCACTGACCGACGTGGACGAGCGCCTCGCCATTCTGTCCCACGCGCGCCCGACCGCCCGCCTCGGGCTGGAGATCTCCGACGCCTACTCCATGGGCTCCGAGGTGCTGCTGGCCGTAGGCGACTTCGCCGGTGCCCGGGAGCGGGCGGACATCAACGTCCGCCTGCCGTTCCACCACGAGGGTGCCCACTTGGCCATCTCCCGGCGACTGAAGGTCGATGCCCTGGCCGGCGACTTCGAGCGGGTCCTGGCCGACGCCGAGGAGTTCCGGCAGGGCGGGATGCGCTTCGGGCGCCCGGTGACCCCCAACCTGGCCGGCGGCGCCTACGCCGTCGCCATGGTGCACGGCCTGCGGCACGACGACGAGGCCCGGGCCGAATGGCTGGCGATCACCGTCGACCTGGGCGTCGACCGGATCAGGGTGGAAGGGTGCGCGATGGCGTGGGCTCCCAGCTTCGACGCCATCCTGGCCCTGCACCAGGGCCAGGCCGGCGGGGCCGTGGCCCGCATGACGCTGCACCCGGGCGACCTCCGCACCTGGGACGGCGGCGAGTGGCGGCCGTGGTACGCGGCGCTGTGGGCCGAGGCCGCGGTGCTGGCCGGGCATCCCGACGCGGCCGAGCGGCTGGAGGTCGCCCGCCCCATGGCCGCGCCCAACCCGACCGCGGCGGCCATGGTCGAGCGTGCCGCTGCTCTGGCGGCCGGCGAGCGCGACCGGCTCGTCGACCTGGCGTCCACGCTGGACGACGCGGGCTGCCGCTACCAGGCCGCTCGCACGCTCGTCCTTGCCGGTGGGCCGCCCGCGGCCGAGGGCCGGGCGGCGATGGCCGCGCTGGGCGCGGCGCCCATGGCCGAGCCCACGGCCTGAGGACGGGCGTCAGGCGCCGTCGGCGCCCAGCCACCAGCGCAGGCCCGCGTCCGACACGGGCGGCGGCACGGTGTGGCCCCCCTCGAACTCGTGGTACTCGACCTCGTAGCTCGCCTGGCGCAGCACCGGGACGAACGACCGGCTGCACGCGTCGATGGGCAGGATCGCGTCCTCGGTGCCGTGGGACACGAAGATCCGGGGCCGGCCGATGGCATCGGGCACCACCAGGAAGCCGGGGGAGAAGGCCAGCACGGTGGAGAAGATGTCCCCGTTGGACAGGCCGACGGCGAGGGCGTACGAGGCCCCGTCGGACACGCCGCCGATGGCCAGCCGGGAGGTGTCCACGTCCAGGTCCAGCCGGCCGACCACGGCGTCGAGCACCTCGTCGAGGAACGCCACGTCGGGGCCGAAGCGGCGCTCGGCGATCAGGTCCCAGGAGCTGGGGTGGCGCGAGTCCGGCGCCACCAGCACCACGCCGTAGCGGTCGGCCGCGGCCAGCACGGCGCGCAGGTGGCGCCGGCCGGTCCCGGTGGCGCCGTGGAGGAACACGAGCACGGGCGCGCCGGGCTCGGCCCCGTCGGGCACGTAGAGCAGGCCGTCGCGCCCGACGGCCAGTCCCAGGGGCTCCTCCCGCCCGGCGTCGAAGCCCCGCTGCGAGGGCGACGCGGGACGCCGCCGGAAGCGGAGGCGGGCCTGCTCCCGGTCCGCGTCGCTCACGAGTTGTCGGGTGGGGCGGCCGGTCCGCTCATGTAGGTGGCCAGCTCCTCCAGGGACACGAGGCCGTCGCCATCGGTGTCCATCATCTTGATGGCCCGGGCCGCCGTGTCGTCGGTGTAGTTGACGCCCAGCTCCGCCATCATCTCCTTGAACTCGCCGGCCGAGACGCGACCGTCGCCGTCCTTGTCGAGCATGGCGAAGGCTGCTGCGTACCGTTGGGTATCGACCATGGCCCGGGAGCGTACGCGCGGACCAGCCGGTCGGGTGACCGGGGCCGCCCTGGATGTGGCCGCGGCCTAAGCGGTGCGGTGGCTGCTGCGGTTCAGGAGCCAGCCCGCGGCGAGGAGCACGAGGACCGAGCCGATGACGGCGCCGATGATGCCGCCGAGGTCGAAGGCGCTGTCGTCGCCGATACCGAACAGCCCGGCGAAGATCAGCCAGCCGACGAAGGCGCCGACCAGACCCAACACGACGGTGGCTGCCCAGGACTTCCAGCCCTCGAGCTGCTCCAAGGCATCGCCCGGGATCAGGAGCCGGGCGACGGCACCGGCGATGAGCCCGAGGATGAGTGCTCCGATCATGGGTTCCTCCCTCTTTCGGATCGTTTTCATTCTAACTGCGTTGGTCGGATGTGCGTGAGTTGTACTTCGCGTTGATTAAGCTGTTTTCATGTCTGTCACGCACTTTTCGGTCTTGGGGCGCTGGCCCCTGACCGCGCTCCTCTCGGCGTCCGGGCTGTCCCGCCACGCGCTCGGGAGCCAGTTGCGCCTGGCGGGCCACACCCTGCGGACCGCGTCCCGGCGCGGGTTGAGCGACCTGCAGGCCGATCGCTGGGCGGTGCGGCTGGGGCTGCACCCGGCCGAGGTGTGGGGCGCGTCCTGGTACGACGGCTCGGCGGAGGGGAGCGGCCCCTCGCACGCCCGGGTGGCCCAGCACCTGCGGGCCCAGATCGAGCGGGGCGAGCTGCGGCCCGGCGATCCGCTGCCCACGGTGCAGGTCCTGGCGGCCGACCTGGCGGTGGGGGCCGGCACGATCACCAAAGCGGTGGCCGGGCTGCGGGCCGAGGGCCTGGTGATCGGGGGCGGGCGGGGGTCCCGCAACCTCGTGGCCCCGGTAATCAGCGCGGCGTCCTGAACGCCGTCTGGTAGAGGTGGGCGATGATCAGCGGCTACGTCCCGGTGAACGGTGTGGACCTGTACTACGAGGAGCACGGCTCCGGTGACCCGATCGTGCTGCTGCACGGTGCCCTCGGCACCATCGAGAGCTGCTTCGCCGCCCTGCTGCCCCGCCTGGCCGCCCGGCGCCGGGTCATCGCCGTCGAGCTCCAGGGCCACGGTCACACCGCCGACATCGACCGCCCGCTCACCTACCCCCAGATGTCCGAGGACGCCGCCGCCCTGGCCGAGGCGATGGACCTCGGGCCCGCGGACTTCGTGGGCTACAGCATGGGCGGGGCCGTGGGCTTGGGGGTGGCCATCCGCCACCCTCACCTGGTGCGCCGGGTGGTGGCCGCGGGCGGCACGGCCTACTCGCCCGAGGGGCTCTACCCCGAGCTCATGGAGGGCGAGGCCGACCCCGAGGACCTGGCGGGCTCGCCGTGGGAGCTGGCCTACGCCCGGGTCGCCCCCGACCCCGACGCCTGGCCCGGCCTGGTGAAGAAGATCACCGAGCTGGACCAGGGCTACACCGGCTTCACCCCGGAGGAGGTCCGGTCGATCTCCGCGCCGGTGCTCCTGATCATCGGGGACTCCGACCTGGTGCGGCCCGAGCACACCGTGGAGATGTTCCGCCTGCTGGGCGGGGGCGTGTTCGGCGACATGGTGGGCATGCCCGACTCGCAGCTCGCGGTGCTCCCGGGCACGTCGCACGTCGGGATGCTCGAGCGCACCGACTGGCTGGAGTCGATGATCCTGGGCTTTCTCGACCCGGAGTAGGTCGCGAGTCAGTCCTGTAACGCAACGGACTAGGGTCGGCGGGCGTGAGCCGCACCGACACCTCGGCCTGGCCCTGCACGATCGCCCGTGCCGCGGACGTGCTGGGCGACGGCTGGATCCTGCTGGTGATGCGCCAGGCCTGCCTGGGCACGCGCCGCTTCGAGGACTTCCAGCGCGAGCTCGGGATCGGCCGCAGCATCCTCACCACCAAGCTCAACCGGCTGGTGGCGGACCAGATGCTGCGCCGGGTCGAGTACCAGCAGCGGCCGGTCCGCCACGAATACCGGCTGACCGACAAGGGCCGCGATGTCTACCCGATCCTGGCGGCCATGGCCTCGTGGGGCGAGCGCTGGCTCACCGGCCCGGAAGGCACGCCGCTGGTGCTGCACCACACGCCGTGCGACCACGACATGCACGCGGTGGTGGTCTGCAGCGAGTGCCAGGAGCCGCTCGACGTGCGCCGGGTGAGCGCCCGCCCGGGGCCGGGAGCCGCAGCGTGAGGTACGCCGACGGTCCCAGCGTCGAGGTCGAGGTCGAGGTGGACGCCCCGGTCGAGCGGGTGTGGGCTCTGGTCACCGACATCGAGCTCCCGGCCCGGTTCTCGTCCGAGCTGCAGAGCGCCCGCTGGCTGGACGACGGGCCCAGGCTCGCCGCCCGCTTCGTCGGCCGGAGCGAGCACCCCGCCGCCGGCACCTGGGAGACCACCTGCGTGGTGACCGAGTGCGAGGCGCTCCGGTCGTTCGGCTGGGCGGTGGGGGACCCGGACCACCCGTCGGCCCGCTGGCGCTTCGCCCTCGATCCGCTCGCCGGCGGCCGCACCCGCCTGCGGCAGTGGATGCAGATGGGGCCCGCGCCCTCGGGCCTCACGCCCGCCATCGAGGCCATGCCCGACAAGGAGGAGCGGATCGTGGCCCGCCGCCTCGACGAGCACCGGGCCAACATGGCGGCCACCCTGGCCGGGATCAAGGATCTGGCGGAGTCGGCCCCTTGAGCCTCCGCGTGGGCATCAACGCCGTGCCCGTCGACACCGCAGGCCTCGACCTGGTGCGGGAGGCCGAGCGCCTCGGGGCCGACTCGGTGTGGGTGCCCGAGTTCTGGGCCTTCGACGCGCTGACCCCGCTCGGCTTCCTGGCCGCCGCCACCTCCACCATCCGGCTGGCCACGGGGATCGCCCAGCTGGGGGCCCGCACGCCGGCCATGCTCGCCATGTCGGCCATGACGCTGCAGGCCCTGTCCGGGGGCCGGTTCGTGCTGGGGATCGGCACCAGCGGTCCCCAGGTCATGGAGGGCTGGCACGGCGTGCACTTCGACCGGCCCGTGCGCCGCACCCGGGAGACCATCGAGATCGTCCGTCGCATCACCGCCGGCGAGCGGCTGGAGTACCAGGGCGAGCTGTACACGCTGCCGCTGCCGGGGAGCGAGGGCCGCAGCCTGCGCTGGGCCGGGCCCCCGGTGGACGTCCCCATCTACGTCGCCTCGCTGGGCCCGGCCAACCTGGCGCTCACCGGCGAGCTGGCGGACGGCTGGATCGGCACGGCGTTCTTCCCCGAGACCGCGGACGTGTTCCTCGACCCGATCCGGGAGGGCGCGGCTGCGGCGGGCCGGGACTTCGGGGCGCTCGACCTGACCGTGAGCGTGGGTCTGGAGCTCACCGACGACGTGGAGCAGGCCGGGCGGCGCCACGCCGAGGGCTACGCCTTCACGTTCGGGGCCATGGGCTCGCCCACCCGCAACTTCTACAACGACGCCTTCGCCCGCCAGGGCTACGGGGAGGACGTCCGCGAGGTCCAGCGCCTGTGGCTGGCCGGGGACCGGGACGCGGCCGGCCGCCGGGTCCCGACCGCCATCGGCCTGGGCACCAACCTCGTGGGCACCGAGGACATGGTGCGGGAGCGGCTGCGGCTCTACCGCGACGCGGGCATCACCACCCTGCGGGCCGGGCTGCCCGCGGGCGGCCTCGATGCCCGGCTCGACCAGCTCGGCCGGCTGCTCGAGCTCGTTTCCGCCGTCAACGCGGAGGACTGAAAGCTACGTTTAGCGCCATGCCCGGACCGTACGATTTCGTGGTGGTCGGGGGCGGGTCGGCCGGTGCGGTCGTCGCTGCCCGCTTGTCGGAGGACCCGACCTGTCGGGTCGCCCTGGTGGAGGCGGGAGGGCCGCCACCGCCGGTGGAGTCGATGCCGGCGGCGTGCCCGGCGTTGCAGCAGAACCCGGTGACCGACTGGATGTACACCGCCGACGCCGGGGGCTGCGGCCTCGGGCTCGAGGACGGTCGCATGATGGTGCCCCGGGGCAAGATGCTGGGCGGCTCGTCCGGCATCAACTACATGGCGTATGTGCGCGGCCATCCCGGCGACTTCGACTCGTGGGCCGCGGGTGGCGCCACCGGCTGGAGCTACGACGACGTGCTGCCCTACTTCCGCAAGAGCGAGGGCCTCGCTCCCAGCGGCGACATCGTGGTGGACGCCGACGCCCACAACACCGAGGGGCCCCTGGGCGTGTCGGTGCGGGCCCCGGTGCTGGCCGGCGCCCAGGCGTTCGTCGACGCCTCGGCCGCCGCCGGCATCCCGATCGGCGACTACAACGGCCGCGACCGCGGCGGTCCCGCGGGGCTCGTGTCCCTGCTGCAGACCACGACGCGCGACGGCAAGCGTTCCAGCACGTACCACGCCTTCCTGGAGGGCGAGGTCGAGCAGCGGCCCAACCTGGACATCATCTGCAACGCCCAGGTGAGCCGGGTGATCCTCGAGGGCGAGCCCGGTGCGCTGCGGGCCACCGGGGTCGAGTACCGCACCGAGGACGGCCAGTCCCAGGTCGCCACGGCCACCAAAGAGATCGTGCTCAGCGCGGGCGCGGTGGGGTCGCCGCAGATCCTCATGCTCTCGGGCGTGGGGCCGCGGGCCGAGCTGGAGGCAGCGGGCGTGGACTGCCGCCTCGACGCGCCCGACGTGGGCAAGCACCTCAAGGACCACCTCCAGGTCGGCCTCGTCTACAGCGCCCCGGGCACTGGTATCTCGATGACCCAGATGGGCCTGTCCATGGGCCCCGACGCCCTGCGGGCTCCCGCGGGCCCGCTGCCGGCCGACCCGGCCGACGATGCGAACCTGCCCGAGGAGCTGGCCGCGGTGAAGGCCGAGGCCGAGCGGCGGATCACCGAGTGGGCCACCACCGGGCACGGCCTGGTCTCGTCGTCGCTGTACGAAGCCTGCGCCTGGTACTCGACGGGCCTGGGCGACGACCACACCCACGACGCCCAGATCGGCTTCTTCATCTGCGGCTACAACGACGACATCTGGCGCACGTGCCTGAAGGTCGATCCGGCCACCTACTTCGACGACCCCACGGTGCGCCTGGCGCCCGACGCCGAGTCGGTGATCGTCCTGGCCAACCCGGTCCAGCCCCACAGCGAGGGCGAGATCGTGCTGACGAGCGCCGATCCGGGCGCCTCGCCCGACATCCGCATGAACTACTACGGCGACCCTTACGACATGGACGTCATGATCTCCGTGCTGCGCAAGACGCTCGACATCGTCGACCACTGGCCCGGCGGGGGGCTCGGCGAGTGGCTGGCGCCGCCGGCTCTGGCGGAGAAGCACGGGTACAAGGCCGGAGACGTCCCCAGCGACGCGCTGCTGGAGGACATGGCCCGCTACTACTCCTTCACCGTGTACCACCTGACGTCCACGTGCCGGATGGGCGACGTCGTGGACGAGCGGCTGCGGGTCAACGGAGTCGCCGGGCTGCGGGTGGCGGACGCCAGCATCATGCCCAACGTGACCAGCGGGAACACCAACGCCCCGTCGATCATGATCGGCGAGAAGGCGGCGGAGATGCTCGCGGCCGACCATGGAGTGGCGCTGACTGAGGTCGTGGGCCAACGGGCATGATGGCTGGATGACCCAGCAACAGGGGACCGTCGAGCACATCAACCCGGACGGGCTGCTGCGCAGCCCCGCGTTCAGTCAGGTCATCGCCGTGACCGGCCCGGTCCGTACCGTGTACGTGGGCGGGCAGAACGCGGTGACCGCGGACGGCGAGATGGTCGGCGTGGGCGACCTGGGCGCCCAGACCGACAAGGTCATGGCCAACGTCCAGGTGGCCCTGGCCGCCGCCGGGGCCGACCTCTCCCACGTCGTGCGCTGGTCCGTCTACGTCGTGGACGGGCACGACATCGCGGCCGGGTTCGCTGCGTTCCAGCGGGCCTGGGGCGACCGGGGTGACCCGCCGCTCGTCACGTTCGCCAAGGTGGCCGGCCTGGGCGTTCCCGACGCCCTCGTCGAGATCGAGGCGATGGCGGTGGTGCCGCTGCCCTCGGGGTCGTGACCGACCCGCTCGGCTGGGACCAGGTCCTGGGCTGGCGGGTCGCCCGCCACCGGCTGGACGCGCCCTCGGGCACGCCGGTCGAGGTGGCCTCGGCGCTGGCCGGGGTGCAGACCCAGGTGGCGTCGTCCGCCCACCAGGTGCTGGCGGTGCGGTGCGCCTCGCCGGACGGCATCGACGTGGACCGGCTGCTGTGGACCGACCGGGCGCTGGTCAAGACGTGGGCCCTGCGGGGCACGCTCCACCTGCTGCCCGCGGCCGAGTGGGCGGAGTGGGTCGCCCTGCTGCGCACCCGGGAGTGGCGGATCACCCCGGCCTGGGTCAAGTACCACGGCGTCACCGAGGCTGAGCTGGACGCGGTGACCGCCGCGGTACCCGAGGCGCTCGCCGCCGGACCGCTGACCCGTGACGAGCTGGCCGACCGGGTGGCCGGGCTCACCGGGCACGCCCACCTGAGCGAGCAGCTGCGCTCGGGCTGGACCGCCGTGTTCAAGCCCGCTGCGGCACAGGGCCTGCTCTGCCAGGGACCGCCCCGCGACGGCAACATCACCTTCGTCGCTCCCGCCCGCTGGCTGGGGGAGGAGGCCGCCCGCCCGGCCTCCGACCCGGACAAGGCCGTCGCCGCGCTGCTGGCCCGCTTCCTCGACGCCTACGGCCCCGCCACCCGGGAGGACCTCGCCCGCTGGCTGGGCGTGCAGCCCAAGATCGCCCGGCAGCTGCTGGCCCGCCACGCCGGCGGCCTCGTCGAGGTGGACGTGGCCGGGGCCAAGGCGTGGATGACCCCGGCCGGCGCCGAGGCCGCCGGCCAGGCCGAACCGGCGTGGGGCGTCCACCTCCTGCCCGGGTTCGACCCCTACGTGCTGGCCCCCATCAGCCACCGGGCCGAGATCATCCCGGCGGGCCAGGTCGACGCCGTGTCCCGGGCCGCGGGCTGGATCTCGCCGGTGCTGCTGGTCGACGGGCGCATCGCGGGCACGTGGGAGCCGTCGTCCGCCCACGGCGTCACCAC
>JBKPRS010000058.1:0-7850 GCA_046734695.1 Actinomycetota bacterium
GGGTGGCGGTGCTCGAAGCCATGAAGACCGAGGTGACGCTGTACAGCGACCAGGGCGGCGTGGTCGCCTGGGTGGGCTGCCGGCCCGGGCAGCTGGTGGACGCCGGCCAGCCGTTGGTGGCGGTGGCGGTGACACCCGATGGCTGACCCCGACGCCGCGCTGGGCTCGCTGGGCGCGCGGCGCGACGGCCTCGCCGCCGGGCGCTGGTCCCCGGAAGACGTGGAGGCGATGCCGGATGGCTGACCTCGACGCCGCGCTGGGCTCGCTGGGCGCGCTTCGCGACGGCCTCGCGGCCGGGCGCTGGTCCCCGGTGGACGTGGCCGATGCGGTGCTGGCCCGGCGCGGCACGGGGCAGGCCGCGGCGTGGATCCACCATGTCCCTGCGGCCGACCTGCGGGCCCGGGCCGAACGGCTGGCGGGCGAGGGCGCCCGGGACCGGCCGCTGTGGGGCGTGCCGGTGGCGGTCAAGGGCAACATCGACGTGGCCGGCCTGCCCACCACGGCGGGCTGCCCCGGCTACGCCACCGGCCCGGCTTCCGGCCACGCCCCGGCGCTGGCTCGCCTCGTCGAGGCCGGGGCGATGCCGGTCGGCACCACCAACCTCGACCAGTTCGCCACCGGCCTGGTGGGCACCCGTTCGCCCTACGGCGCCTGCCACGCCGTAGGGCACCCCGGCTGGGTGTCGGGCGGCTCGTCCTCGGGCTCGGCGGTGGTGGTGGCGCAGGGCGACGTCCCGCTGGCGCTGGCCACGGACACCGCGGGCTCGGGCCGGGTCCCGGCCGCGCTCAACGGCCTCGCGGCCCACAAGCCCACCCGGGGCCGGATCAGCACCGCGGGCGTGGTGCCCGCGTGCCGATCCCTCGACTGCGTGGGCGTGTTCGCGGCCATACCTGCGGACGCCGCGCTGGTGGCGGGGATCATGGCCGGCCCGGACACCGACGACGATGGCTGGTGGCGGCCCCTGGGGCGGCCGGCCCGGGTGGGCGTCCTCCGGCCCGACGACCGCGAGTGGGCGGGCGACGACCGATCGGCCTCAGCCCAGGACGCGGCCGAGGACGCCATGCGCCGCCTGGGCTGGGAGCTGGTCCCGGTCGACTTCGCGCCGTTCCGGGTCGGGGGCGCCCTGCTCTACGGGGGCGCGTTCGTGGCCGAGCGCTTCGCCGCGGTGGGCGAGGCCGTGCGCCGGGGCATCGCCGGCCTCGACCCGGTGGTGGCGTCGATCATCGAGGCCAGCGCGGCCATCCCCGCCTGGCAGGCGTTCGCCGACCTCGATCGCATCCGTGGCCTCCGGGCCGAGACTGCCGAGCTGTGGGACACCCTCGACGCCCTCGCCCTGCCGGTCGTCCCGACCGTGGTGCGGATGGACGACGTGGCCGCCGACCCCGTCGGCACCAACCAGATGCTCGGCACGTACACGAGCTTCGCCAACCTCTTCGACCTGTGCGCCTCGGTGGCGCCCGTCGCCCGGCGGGCCGACGGCCACCCGTGGGGCGTGCAGCTCCTCGCCCCCGCGGGCGATGACGGCGTGGTGGCCGCGCTGGCGCAGGACCTGTCCGTCGCCGCGGCCCGCGCCACCCCGGTGGTGCCCCAGGGCCTGGTCGGCCTGGTGGTGGCGGGCGCCCACCTGCGGGGCGAGGCGCTGGACCACGAGGTGGTGGCGTGCGGCGGCACGTGGGTGGGGACGACCCGCACCGCGCCCCGCTACGCGCTCCGCCTGGTGGCCGAATCGCCGGCGCGGCCCGGCCTCGTCGACGCCGGCCCGGACAGGGGCGCGGCCGTCGAGGTCGACGTGTGGGCCCTCCCGCCCGCGGGCTGGAGCCGGTTCGTCGCCGCGGGGGTGCCGGGCCTGGCCGTGGGCCGGGTCGAGCTGGGCGACGGCCGGGTCCTCCCCGGGTTCGTCGCCGCCGCCTCGTCCGCCAGCGCCGGGGTCGATCTCGCCCCTTACGGCGGCTGGCGCGCCTGGCGCGCGGCCGGCTCTCCCCGCTAGGCGCCAAAGGCGACGCCGCCGGGGGGCGGCGAGACCCTACGGTGTGGCTCGTGGCCGATGGCAGCGGGGACAACCGCCCGATCGGGACCAGGGTGAAGCTGACCGACGTCAGCTCCCGGGCCTGGGAGCATCCCGCAGACCGGGGAGCGCTCACCGCCCTGCGCCAGCTGCGGGGCTTCGACTACATCCTGCGCAAGCTGGCGGGGCTGTGGAACGAGCGGGCGCTGCGCCTCGTGTACCTGGGAACCGCGGTGCGCGTCGATCACCGGCAGTTCCCGCGGGTGTACCAGCTGTACGCCCAGGCAGCCGACACGCTCGACGTCCAGAAGCTGCCCCTGCTCTACGTGTACTCCGACCCGCGGCCCCAGGCGATGGCGCTCGGCATCGACCACCCGTTCGTGATCGTCAACAGCGGCATGCTCGACCTGCTCGACGACGACGAGCTGCGCTTCGTCCTGGGCCACGAGCTCGGCCACGTCCTGTCCGGTCACGCGCTCTACACCACGATGCTCATGCAGTTGCTGAGGGTCTCGAACGCGCTGTCCTGGCTGCCGATCGGCGCCTTCGGACTGCGGGCCGTCATCGCCGCGCTCTACGAGTGGTCCCGCAAGGCCGAGCTGTCCTCGGACCGGGCCGGGCTGCTGGCGACGCAGGACCCGGCGGCCGCCCTGCGGTGCCACATGAAGCTGGCGAGCGGCGGGCACCTGGAAGACCTCGACATCGCCGCGTTCCGGGCCCAGGGCGAGGAGTACCTCGGCCCCGAGGACGTCCGCGACAGCGTCCTCAAGCTGCTCCTGCTGGAGAATGCCACCCACCCGTTCGCCGTCGTGCGGGCGGCCGAGCTGCAGCGCTGGGTGGACGGCGGCGGCTACACCCAGGTCCTGCGGGGCGAGTACCCGCGGCGCAGCGAGGACAAGAACGCCAGCATGCGGACCGAGGCCACCCAGGCTGCCGACCACTACCGCAGCGCGTTCGAGCACTCGCAGGACCCCCTGGTGGCGATCGTCCGGGACCTCGGCGGCACGGTCGCCGGCGTCCGCGATCGCGTGGCGTCGTTCTTCACCGCCCGCGACAACGGCCCCAGCGACGACGAGGGGGAGACGCCGTTGTAACGACGGCTCAGGGGCGCCAGCGGGTCGGGTCGGTGGCGTAGTGGCAGCGCCACTCGACCACCTTCCCATCCGGGTCGACCCGGAGTAGATCGGCTCCCGGCTTGTCGCTGCCGTCGGGCATGTGGCACGTGTAGACGAGCACCACGGTGTCGGTCCCGGCCAGCGCCTGGTGGAGCGTGTACCGGACGTCGCTCGCCCGGGCGAGCGCATCGACGACGTACTGCCGCAAGGCAGGGGCGCCGTCGATCGTGCGCTGGCCCGCGTCGCCGGTGAGCCGGGGCAGGAACGGCGAGGCGAACACCACGTCGTCGGCGAACGGCGCCATGATCACGTCGACGTCGGCGCCGTTCCACCCCTCGTCCCAGTGGCGGGCGATGCCGGCCACGATCCCGTCCTCGATCACGGCCCGAGCCTAGCCAGTCATGAGTGAGCGTTCACCCGGCGTCAACGGGCGCGGGGCCGGCCGGCGGGCGGTGGGTGCCGATGGCCCAGAGGTTGCCCTCGGGGTCGCGCAGGCCGAAGCCGTGGCTGCCGTAGTCGGAGTCCTCGAGCTCCTGGATGATCTCGGCACCTCCCTCCCGGGCCCGGGCGTAGAGCCGGTCGATCTCGGCGTCGCTGTCCCCGGCCAGGCAGATGGCGACCGGGCCGGTGGCGCCCCACGGGCCCGGATGGCGGTCCGACACGAACACGTTGCCGGTCCGCCACCACAGGCGGGCGTGCGCCACGCTGCCGTCGGGGGCCTCGTGGAGCTCGCCGACCTGGAACCCGAGCAGGTCGACCATCCAGTCGATCATCCGGCGGGCATCGTCGCAGGGCACGGCGACGGTGATCGTGGGAGCGGCAACGGACGTGTCGGTGGTCATGGTGCTGTCCTCCTCGGGACGGTCGGGAAGCAGGGGCGCGAGCTCGGCGAGCAGCCGGCGGCGCAGGTCCGCGGCGAACAGGGCACGGGGCGCGAGCGGCGCAACCGGGAGCCGCAGCTGGTCGAGCGGGTCAGCCGGCATCGGTCCCTCCCTCCACGTAGGCGACGCGCAGGGCGCGGCGCGCGCGCTGGAGCAGCGCCTCGGTCGCGTGCAGGCCGCGCCCGAGGTTCTCGGCCACCTCGGCGACGGGCAGCCCGTCGAGGTAGCGCAGGGTCAGGGCGGCCCGGTGGTGCGGACCGAGCCGGTCCAGCGCCGCCCGGGTGCGCACGACGTCGAGGTGGTCGTCCCACGGGTCGACGGAGTCGGGCGTGGCCTCTCCGACCCGCTGGAGGTGCCGGTCCTCGACGGCCTGGTGACGCCAGTGGTCCACCAGCCGGCGGCGGGCCACGACGATCAGCCACGCGATGGTGATCTGGCCGGACGTGTCCGCCTTGACTGCGCGCACCGCGTCGAAGAACGTCTCCGCCGTGAGGTCCTCGGCCAGCGCCGTGTCGCCGCACCGGCTGCACAGGAACCCGTAGACGACGGGCAGGGCGCGTGGGTAGAGGTCGAGGAGCTGCTCGGCCGCCACCTGGGCCGTCTTCGCCTCCGCGTCCATATCCGATCATCGTCCGCCGGCGTCGATCTCCAACGCCCCGGAACGAACTATTCGGCCGTCAGTGAGCGTCGACCGGCGTGGCGGTGGGGACCTCGGCAGGGTCGCGCCCCGACCCACACATACCGTGCGGTAGGCAGTACGTTCGGGCGCAATGGCGGACACCCGCACGGACCGCACCGACTACCGCCTCCTGGCCCGGCTCGTCGCCTTGCTGGCGGTCGCCCTCACGCTCGTCGCCACCGTGATCCTCAGCACAGTGATCGGCCCGGCGGCGGCCGCGATCGGCTCGTTCCTCATCGTCGGGCCCGGGGTCCATCTGGTGGTGGGAAAGGCGATGCAGCGACGGCCCGAGCGGTGGGGTGCGTTCGCGGACTTCATCATCGTCGCCGGCCTCGCGTACCCGCTGATCCTCTGGATCGGCGGGACCGTCTACATCGCCCTCACGCGATCCTTCGCGCTCGCGGCCGTCGCGGCCGTCGCTCCGCTGGTCCTCCTGGTGCTGGCCGGCGTGGTGTGGAGCCCGGACCGCGGCCTGAAGCGCATGGCCCGCCGCAGCCGGCAGGCGTTCGCGGCCGAGCACGGCTGGCGGTACGTCGCGGACGGCAGCGAGGCGCTCCGGGACCACTGGGCGTCCACCGATGGCGAGCGGCCCGAGGTGACCGCCTCCGCGGTCGTGGCCGGCGAGCTGGACGGCTGGCCGGTGACCATCTGCGACACCATCGACCGTCGCGGCCGCAGCGACGCGAACCTGACCGTCACCTGGCTGGTCCACCTCCCCGTGTCCCTGCCCCGCACCGTCGCCGTCCCCTACGACAGCCGCGAGTTCGCCGGTCGTGCCCAGGCCCGACCGTGGGAGCCGATGCCGGTCCGGGGCTACCCGTTGAGCGTCGACGACCTGCACCTGACCGGCGACGACCCCGCGTTCGGCAGCCGCCTGGCCACTCCGGCCGTGCGCAAGGCCACGATCGACGGCGACATCGTGTTCTGGCGGATCATCGGCCGCGACCTGTCGCTCGCCCGCCGGGCGGCGGCGGCCAAGCCCTTCGACGAGACGCTGCGCATCGCCGCCCGGCTCGTGTCAGTGGCCCGGGCGCTGCCCGCGGAGGTCCTCGCGGCCTACGGGACGCCGCCGTGCGAGCCCCTGCCCTTCCGGGAGCCGTCGACCGGCGACGCCACGGGCAGCCGGCCGGGCACGCAGCCGTCCTAGCCGATCGCCGTGCGCCGCCAGGCCTGGTAGCCGCCGTCCAGGTCCGTCGCCCGGTGCAGGCCCAGCTCCCGCAACGTGGCGGCGGCCAGGCTGGACGCATAGCCCTCGTCGCAGAAGAGCACGATCGGCTGGTCCGGCCCCGTGATCTCCGCCAGGCGGTGGGGACTGGTGGGATCGAGGCGCCACTCCAGGACGTTGCGGTCCACCACCACCGCGCCGGGCATCTCGCCGTCGCGCTCGCGCAGCTCGACCGGCCGGATGTCCACCACCAGGCCGCCGGCGGCCCTCACCGCGGCCAGGTCGCCGGGCCGGGGGCGCGGCGCGATCTGGTCCCGGGCCCGGGCGAGCAGGCGGTCGACGGCCGCCCCGATCACGGCTGCCCCCTCCGCCCGGCGGGGTGCAACAGGTAGGGGGCGGCGGGAGAGCCCAGCACCGGCGGGACGGGAGCGACCGCCTTGCTACCGACCGGGACCAGCGTGGCCGGGTCGTACCAGGTCATGGAGGACAGGGGCGGCGAGTACACGTGCAGGCTCGTCGCAGGCTCGGGCGCTCGGTTCAGCACGTCGTGCACCGTACCGACGCCCACGTGGCGCACCCGACCGGGTTCCAGCGCGTGCTCGACCGCGGGCCCGCCGGGCCTGGGCAGCACCTCCATCAGGGAGCCTTCGACCACCAGGAGAGCGCCGGCCGAGCCACCGTGGTCGTGGGGCTCCACGCGCTGGCCGGTGGTCCAGCCGATGACCCACACCTCGTAGGCCTCGGTGGCCAGCAAGCGCACCGGCCGGCGCCCCCCGGGGTCGTGGCACACGACGGCTCCCCACAGGTCGCGGGCGGCGGCCAGGCCGCTCACGATGTCGGCGAGGACGGACGCCGGGAGGGGCTCGGCGTCCGTCCGGGACGGGGGATAGGTCGTGCGCATGCTCGCTCCGAGGTAATTCTGATCGACTTACTCAGGATTACCCGTCCCACGGGCCCTCGGCAAGCTAAATCTGACTATACCGATCATAATTACTAGAAAACCCTTGCGTCCGGACCCCGGCACCTGTACTAATCCGACTATGTCAATCGGAATTGCACGTAAAGCCGCCGTCCTCGCCCTCGCCCTCGGAGTGGTGGCGGCCGGCTGTGGCGGCGACGACGACAGCGGCGACGCGGCCGGGGCCGGCACGACCGCGGCCGACACCCAGCCCAGCGGCACCCTGCGGCTCGGCTACTTCCCCAACGTCACCCACGCGCCGGCCATCATCGGCGTGGAGGACGGGCTGTTCGCCGACGCCCTGGGCGACGCCAGCCTGGAGACGTTCACCTTCAACTCCGGCACCGAGGCCAGCGAGGCCATCCTCTCGGACTCGATCGACGCCACGTTCATCGGCCCCAACCCGGCCATCAACGCCTTCGCCCAGTCGGACGGCGAGGTGAAGATCGTGGCCGGCACCACCTCGGGCGGCGCCGCTCTCGTCGTCTCGCCCGACATCACCTCGCCCGAGGACCTGGCCGGCGCCACCCTGGCCACCCCGTCCCTCGGCAACACGCAGGACGTGGCGCTGCGGGCCTGGCTGGCCGACCAGGGCTACGACGTCGACGAGACCGGCGGGGGTGACGTCAAGATCACCCCCCAGGAGAACGCCGACACCCTGACCGCCTTCCAGGCCGGCGACATCCAGGGCGCCTGGGTGCCGGAGCCGTGGGCCACCCGCCTGGTCGAGGAGGGCGGCGGCCATGTCCTGGTCAACGAGAAGGACCTGTGGACCGACACGGACGGCCAGTTCGTCACCACCCACCTGCTCGTGCGCACCGACTA
The DNA here is from genome assembly GCA_046734695.1 of Actinomycetota bacterium. Lineage (GTDB taxonomy): Bacteria > Actinomycetota > Acidimicrobiia > Acidimicrobiales > VFJN01 > ZC4RG19. The sequence continues at coordinate 7,629 of JBKPRS010000058.1, forward strand.
CCTGGAGGAGCACCCGGCCAACGTGAAGGCCCTCATCAGCGGCCTGCTCGACGCCATCGACGAGGCCAACGACGACGCGGCCACCGCCCAGGCCACCACCAACGACGGCATCGAGAAGATCACCACCAAGCGCCTGGCGGACAGCATCATCACCGGCGCCTGGGGCAACCTCACCTTCACCGCCGACCCGGTGGCGGCGTCGCTGGAGAAGTCCAAGGACGA
>JBKPRS010000059.1:0-4463 GCA_046734695.1 Actinomycetota bacterium
GCTAGCGGTCGATGCGGTCGATGACGTCGCGGGCCGCGTAGGTGAGGATCATGTCGGCGCCGGCGCGGCGGATGGCCGTGAGGTGCTCGAGCATGACCGCGGGGCCGTCGATCCAGCCCCGCTCGGCCGCGGCCTTCACCATGGCGTACTCGCCGGACACGTGATACGCCGCCAGCGGGACGTCCACCTCGGGCCGCACGGTGGCGAGCACGTCGAGGTAGGCCAGGGCGGGCTTGACCATGACCATGTCGGCGCCCTCGGCCAGGTCGGCGCGGATCTCCTCCAGCGCCTCGCGGCCGTTGCGCGGGTCCTGCTGATAGGCCTTCCGGTCGCCACCGCCGGCGATGGTGACGTCCACCGCCTCCCGGAACGGCCCGTACAGCGCCGAGGCGTACTTGGCCGCGTAGGCGAGGATGGCCACCTGCTCGGCGCCCGCGTCGTCGAGGGCGTCGCGGATGGCGGCCACCTGGCCGTCCATCATCCCGCTGGGCGCCACCACGTCGGCCCCGGCCTCGGCCTGGGCCACCGCCACCTGGGCGTACAGGTCGATGGTGGCGTCGTTGTCGACACCGCCCCGCTCGTCGATCACGCCGCAGTGGCCGTGGTCGGTGTACTCGTCGAGGCAGAGGTCGGCCATGAGCACGAGGTCGTCGCCCATGTCGGCCCGCAGGTCACGCAGCGCCACCTGGACGATGCCGTCGGGGTGCCACGCCTGGCTCCCCTCGGCGTCCTTGACCGCGGGCAGCCCGAAGAGGATCACGGCCGGCACGCCCTCCTGCGCCAGCTCGTGCACCTCCTTGCGGAGCGAGTCGCGGGTGTGCTGCATCACGCCCGGCAGCGAGCTGATGGCCTGGGGCGCGTCGATGTTCTCGCGCACGAACAGCGGGACGATCAGGTCGTCGACCGACAGCCGGGTCTCGGCGACCAGCCGGCGCAGGGCCGGCGTGCGACGGAGCCGGCGCAGCCGGCGCTGAGGAAAAGCCACACCCCGATGCTACGACCGGACCGGCCCCGACCCATAGACGCGAACGGGGAGGGGCATCCGCGGACACCCCTCCCCGAACGGAGCACAGGATTGAGCCGAGATGTCAGCCCGAGGAGATCAGGGACTCGGGCGTGAAGTCGGCGGTCTGGCCCTCGACGTCGTTGATGTCACCCACCAGGACGAAGTGGTTGCGGGCGTCGGGAGCGGTGAACTCGTACTTCATGACGTTGAACGCCTCGCCCAGGTACGGGTCGTCCGGACCCGTCTTGACGGTGACGCCCGGAAGGAGCAGGCCCACGTCCGAAGCCGAGAAGTTGTGCATGGACTCCATGACGGCGAGCCGGGTCGGCGCCTCGGCGGCCTTCAGCGCCTCGACCAGCAGGGCGCCCTGGGTCCATCCGTAGCCGACGATGCCGTTGTTGACGTCGGCGTCGGGCTGGTACTGGCCCACCTTCTCGCGGTACTCCATCATCGCCGGATCGTCGTCCCAATCCGGGTTCAGCGGGTCCTTGAGGTTGGTGTAGCTGTAGGCGTTGTTGGCGTTGGCGCCGGCGACGCCCATGAGCGTCTTCGACGTGCACGTGGCGGACACCCAGGTGATCGGGGTCCACCCCGCGGCCGCGGCCTTGGTCAGCGCGTCCGGGCACGCCAGCAGGGTGGCGCCGTCGAAGAAGGCGTCGGCCCCGGAGGCCGCCAGGCTGGTGATCTGGGCCGACACCTCGGTGGCGCCGGTCGCGTACTTCTCCGTCTTGACGATCTCGAGGTCGGTGCCCTCGATGGCCTTCTTGAGGCCCTCCTCGTATGCCTTGCCGAAGTCGTCGTCCTGGACCAGCACCGCGATCTTGGCGTCCGGCTTCTCGTCACCGAGGAGGTCGGCGAAGGCCTTGCCCTCGAGCGAGTAGGGCGACAGGGTCGAGCCCAGCGTCCACGGGAAGCTCGGGTCGCCCCAGGCGGGCGAGCCGGTGGCCGCGAACAGGTTGGGCACGCACAGGTCACCGAGCTGCTGACGGATGGCGAGGTTGTTGGCCGTGCCGACGACGCTGAACGTCGCGAAGGCGTTCGAGCCGTCCTCACCGACGAGCTCGTCGATGTTGGCCACCGTGTTCTGCGGGTTGTACTGGTCGTCCTTGTCCGTGGTCGTGATCGTGTAGGTCTTGCCGTCGATCTCGACGCCGCCCTCGTCGTTGATCATCTGGATGTAGGACTTCCAGCCCTTGGCGATCTGCGAGAACGCCGCGGTGGCACCCGACTGCGGGAAGCTCGACGCCAGCTTGATCTCGTTGCCCTCGATCTCGGCAGTGGGATCGGCTGTGCAGTTGGCCGTGTCGATGCTCGATTCGCTGGCGCCGCCGCTGTCGCCCGAACCGCCACCGTTGTCTGTGGACGCGTTGTTGTCGTCACGTGAGCTGCACGCCGCCCCCACCAGCGCGAGCACCAGCAACGAGCCGGCGATGCGGAACTTTCTACCTTTCAACATAGGTTGTGGCCCTCCTAGTCATTGGCTGTCGTCAGGGATGGGATGGGTCGGCGGCCTTCCCTTCGCCGACGAGCGCCGACCGAGCCAGGCGAGGAAGCGACGGACGCCTCCCACCAGACCCTCGGGCAGCACGAACACGATCGCGATCAGGGCGGCGCCGTAGAGCGCGGGCGCGAGGATCTCCTTACCCTCGATCAGGTCCTCGGTGTTGCGGCGCAGCAGCACGAGGGCCAGGGCCCCGACGGCGGGCCCCATGATCGTGGCCGCTCCGCCGATGGTCATGGCGACCAGGAACTCGACGGAGCGCTGGAAATAGAAGATGGGGTTGGTGGCCGCGGCCACGTGGTCGACCATGACCGACAGCGACCCGGCCACGCCGGCGTAGGCGGCGCTGATGGCGAACGTCGTCACCTTCGTGCCCGCCAGGTTCACACCCACTGTGGTGGCGGCGATCTCCTGGTCGCGCACGGCGATCATCGACCGGCCGATCCGGCCCCGGACCAGGTTCCAGGCCAGCAGGAACAGCACGACCATGATGAACAGGCTGAGGAAGTAGGCCCACTGGTCGTTGTCGAGGCCCTCGATCAGCGACGAGAAGTCGCTCGCCGGGGGGCGCACGAGGGCCACGCCGCCCACGCCGTCTACGTATTTGGAGGCCAGTTGTGGGAACAGGACGGCCAGGCCGAGGGTGACCAGCGCCAGGTAGAGCCCTCGCACCCTCAACGCCGGTAGGCCCACCAGGACGCCGATGACCAGGTTGAGCAGGAGCGCGATCGGGATGGTCGCCTCGAAGGTCCAGCCGTGGTCGACGATGAGGAGGGCCGACGTGAAGGCGCCGACGCCGTAGAAGAACCCGTGGCCGATGGAGACCTGGCCGTTGAAGCCGGTCAGCAGGTTGAGGCCCATTGCCGCGATCGCCAGGTAGATCGCCTGGGAGAGCAGCCGGTTGTAGACCGGGTCGAAGTAGAACGGCGCGTACAGGGCGGCGGCGGCCATGGCCGTGCCGATGATCACCCGGGCGATGAACACGGGCCGCGGGATCTGCGGCCACAGCGTCTGGCTTCCGGTGGCGGGCGCGTCCTCGAGCTCGAGCGGGGCGGCGCCGAGCATCGGCTCGACGGCCGCGCCGGTCTGGTCGGTCGTCATCAGACGCGCTCCACGGTGCGCTTGCCGAACAGGCCGTGCGGCATCACCATCAGCACCACCAGGATGAAGGCCAGCGGCATCACCACCTCGATGCCGTTGAGCGGGTCGACGTACTGGATCGTCAAGGCGTCGGCCACGCCGACGATGATCCCGCAGATCACCGCGCCCCACAGGCTGTCGAACCCGCCGAGCGCCGCGGCCGCGAGCGCGTAGACGAGCACTGTCTGCATCAGGTTGGAGTCGAAGCCGGTGCGCTGGGCGGCGACCATCGACCCGGCCAGCGCCCCGATGGCGGCCGACATGGCCCAGCCGAGCATCAGCATGGAGCCGGCCTTGATGCCGTGGAGGCGGGCAGAGTCGGGGTTGGCCGCCACCGCCCGCAGCTTCAGCCCGAGGCGGGTGTGGTTCAGGATGGCCCACAGCACGATGCACTCGGCGATGAGCACGAGGACTAGGCCCAGCGTGCCCTTCTGCAGCGTGGCGGTACGGCCGCCGCTCTCGAACAGCTTGATGCCGCCCTTGGGGAAGGCCGAGGGCATGAACTGCGGGTCGGTGCCGAAGATGAGCTGCACCAGCGAGTTCAGCGCCAGGAACATCCCCAGCGTCACGATCACGACGTTGAGCGGGCTGCGCCCGGTCTCCACCGGGCGTATCAGCACCCGCTCGATGATCGCCCCGCTGACGAACGCTATGGCCATGGAGATGGCGATGGCGCCCACCACCGGCAGGCCCTGCTGGGTCAGCTTCCAGGAGATGAAGGTGGCGAACAGCGCCATCTCCCCCTGGGCGAAGTTGAGGACCCCGGTGGTGCGGAAGATGAGGACCAGGGCGAGCGCCACCGATCCGTAGACCACC
>JBKPRS010000060.1:0-31604 GCA_046734695.1 Actinomycetota bacterium
GGCCAGCTCGACCGACCACGGCAGCGGGAGCGCCGCGGCCAGGGCGGGCAGCGCCACGTCGGGCCGGGCGGCCACCCGACCGGCCCGGGCGTCGACCAGCAGGCGAGCGGCGGCGAGCGCCCGGGCCTGCGACGGTCCGAGGTCGGCGGCGTCCCAATCCCGGCGCAGGTCAGGCGAGCTGGCATAGGGCACGGCCGGGGTCCGGCGCAGGAACGTGTCCGTCACCCGGTCCCGGGGCCCGCAGGCCAGGAAGGCCGCGATCTCGGCTTCGGCGCGGCGGTCGTCGTGGTCCACCACCGCTCCGCAGGCCCGGGCCACGGCCACGACCGCTCCATCCGGTCCGTTCCCCCCGGCGAAGGGCGAGATGGAGAGCTCGGCGAGTGCCGCATGGACCATGTCCACCTCACCGGCCGAGGCCGCCAGCACCGCAGTGAGAGCGGCCCGCTCGAAGCGGTCGCGCTCGCTGAGCGGGAGGGAGCGGGTGGTGTCGCCGCCCAGGGCCATCAGCCCCGAAGGGTCGCCGTCGAGCCAGCGGGCCACGCCGTGCAGCTCCTGTGCGACGTCGATGCCCCGCACCGGGTCGCGGTCCGCCATCAGGGCGGCCGCGTCTCCGGCCCGCCCGGCGAGCAGCAGCAGATGCCAGTGGAAGCGGGTGACCGCCGACGGGGCCGTGGCGGGCACCAGCCCCGGGATCGGCCGGGCCAGCAGCGCCAGGGCCCGGTCGATGTCGCCCTCGAAGCGGGCCGCGGCGGCGTCGACCGCCGCGACGAGCAGGTCGAGGACGGGCTCGCCTGCCTGCTCGGCCAGGTCCCGGGCCCGGACGGCGAGCGTGAGCAGATGCCCGAAGTCGTCCCTGGCGTTGGCGGCCAGCGCAGCCAGCGCGATCACGACGCCCTCGCCCACGCGGTCACCGCCGGCGTGGAAGCGGTCGGCCACCGCGTCGAGCCGCGTGGCCGGCGGCTCGGACGCCACCCGGGTGTGGGCCACCGCGCACTCGAGCAGCTCGGCCGCCGGCGAGACCTCGCCGCCGGGCCCAGGCGGACGCCGGGCCGCCAGCCACGCCTCGGCCACGTCGACCGGCAGGCTCCCGAGCGTGGTCCGCACCAGCTCGACGGTGGCCCGGTCCACCGCCTCGTCGTCGCCCAGGCGCAGGGCGATGGCCCCCGTCGCGATCGGGTCCCCGCGGGCGGCCACGGTGGCGATCACCCGCTGCGACATGGCGGCGACGTCGAACGCCGTCCCCAGCGCCTCGAGGTAGGGGGACCACAGGTCGTGCGCCACCACGCGCTCGCCCACCCGGTGCACGAGCGGGACCCGGGCCAGGAAGCCGTCGTGGTCGAAGGGCCGCTCGATCACGGCCTCGACCTCGTCGAGCGTCGACGGGCCGAGCAGGCACAGCGCCAGCAGCGCACCGCGGTCGGCGGGCTCCAGGGCGCGGATCACCTCCTCCCACAGGTACTCGTCGACCGACCGCCGGGGCGACACCAGCGCCAGCCGCACCAGGGCGGGCCAGCCGGCCAGGTCGAGCCCGGGCACGGAGCCGCCGAGGTTGCCGGCCAGCGCCGTGATCTCGGAGTCGTCGAAGCGCAGGACGTCGGCGTCGAGCTCCACGATGTCGCCGGCGGCGCGGTAGCGGGTCAGGGCCAGTCCCGGCAGCCGGCGCCCGCACAGCACCAGGTGGAGGTTGGCGGGCGCCCTCCGCAGCAGCTCGTCGATCAGCGCGGCGGCGTTGGCGGGCAGCAGCTCGACGTCGTCGAGCACGAGCGAGACGTGGAGCGGGGCGCAATCGGTGACGATGCCGAACAGCCGGGCCAGGGGCGGGCCCTGCCCGGGGCCCGCCCCGAACGCGGCCTCGACCGCGGCCGCCAGCCGCTCGGGGCTCTCGCACCCGGACCGGCACGACAGCCAGCCCTCGATCCCCCGCGGCCGGGCCCGGTTGGCCCGCAGGGCCTGCCCGAGGGCGACCGACTTGCCGAACCCGGCGCCGGCCACGACCGTGGTGACGGACCGGTCCCACCGGGCATCGAGCCGGCCGAGCACGCCCGAGCGCACCACGGCGTGCGCGATGTTCGGCGGTGAGTCAGTGAGCGCCATGGGCTTCCTCGCTACGCACAGGATCGCATGCAACCGCGCCGCCGCGACACCAGCGTCACCGTCCGGGTAGCGCTTCGTTCACGGCGGCGGCCCACGCTGGCGGCATGGAACATCCCCTGGCAGGTGGGGCCGGGGCGGGCTTGCTCGTCCGACCGGCGCAGGTGTGTCCGATCCCGTGGGACGAGGTCGTCGGCGACGACGAGCCCGCCCCGGTCCCCGGCGGCGGTTGGGTCCCCTATGTGAACCTCGACAACGCGGCGACCACGCCGGCCCTGCGTGCGGTGACGGACGCGGTGACGGCGTTCCTGCCGCTGTACTCGAGCGTGCACCGGGGCACGGGCTACAAGTCGCGGGCCAGCACCGCGGCCTACGAGGGGGCCAGGCGGGTGGTCGGCGACTTCGTGGGCGCGGACGCCGACCGTGACGCCGTCGTGTTCGGGCGGCACACCACCGACGCGGTCAACCTGCTCGCGGGGTCCCTGGCGATGGCGCCCGACGCGATCGTGCTCACGACCCGGCTGGAGCACCACTCCAACGACCTGCCCTGGCGGGCCCGGGCCCGCGGCCGGGTGGTGGCGGTGGCCGCCCGCCCGGACGGCACGCTGGACACCGACGACCTCGACCGCCTGCTCGCCCGCCACGCCGGGCGGGTGGCGCTGCTGGCCGTCACCGGTGCCTCCAACGTGACCGGCGTGGTGCCGCCGATCCACGACCTGGCGGCCCGGGTCCACGCCGCCGGCGGGCGCATCCTGGTCGACGCGGCCCAGCTCGCGGCCCACCGCCCGATCGACATGCGCCCCCACGACGACCCCGGGCACCTCGACTTCGTCGCCCTGTCCGGCCACAAGGCCTATGCCCCGTTCGGCACCGGGGCGCTGATCGGCCGGCGCGACGCGTTCCTGACCCGGCCGCACCTACCGGGCGGCGGCACCGTGCGGGCGGTCACGACCGACCATGTCCTCTGGGCCGACCTGCCGGACCGCGAGGAGGGCGGCAGCCCCAACGTCGTGGGCGCGGTGGCCCTGGCCGCGGCCGTGTCCCGCCTGGCCGAGGCCGGCCTCGACCGCATCGCCCTCCACGACCAGGCGCTGGCCGCCTACGCCCAGGACCGCCTGGGCCGCATCCCGGGTGTCCGCCTGTACGGCCCGGTAGGCGACGGCGCGGCGGCGTCCAAGGTCGGTGTGGTCCCGTTCACGCTCGACGGCCTGGACCCGGGCGTGGTCGCCGCCGTGCTGGGCTACGAGCACGGGATCGGCGTGCGCAGCGGCTGTTTCTGCGCCCAGCCCTACATCGCCCACCTGCTCGACCTCACGGCCGCCGAGGTCATCAGCCTGGCCGAGGCCGGCGGCGTCCCCGGCATGGTCCGCCTCAGCTTCGGCGCCTACACGACCACCAGCGACATCGACCTCGCGGTCGACGCGGTCGCCGAGCTGGCCACCCGTGCGGGCCGAGCGTCGGCGACCGCGACGTACATCCAAGGACCCGACGGCACCTGGGCGCCGTCCTAGGCGGCCGGCAGGGTCACCGGCGGCCGACCAGGTCCCTGATCTTGTCCATGGCCCGGTCGAGCTTGTCCTTCATCGAGCCGCTGGCCCGGTCGACCTTGCCCTCGCGCTTGAGGTCGTCGTCGCCGGTCAGGTCGCCGGCGGCTTCCTTGGCGCGGCCCTTGGCCTTGTCGAACTTGCCGTCGCTCATCCTTGGCCTCCTGGTCTGGACGGTCGTCGGCACGCGGCTACCCGCAATCCGCGCCTCGTAGCCGTCAGGGGGCGTAGGCGGCGAGGAAGGCGTCGACGCCCGCATCGGCGTAGCGGTCGAGGTCCTCGGGCCCGATCCCGTGGTCGTCGCCGAGCAGCATGGCGCGGTTGAGCGGGATCGACAGCACGAGCCAGACGAAGTGCTCGGCCGCCAGCTCGGGGTCGTCCAGGGCGGACAGAGCCGGGGCGAGCAGGGCGACGGTCCGGGCCAGGCCCAGGTCGTAGAAGCTGCGGCCCAACCCGGGGAAGCGGGTCGCCTCGGCGATGACGACCCGCCGCAGCCGCAGGACCCGGGGCTGCATGACGCCGTGCAGCAGGAGCCGGGCGAACGCCCGCAGCTCCTCGGCCAGCGGCCGCACACCCGGGAGGAGGGGTGCCTCGGCCACCCGCTCGGCGCCCTGGAGCACGGTGGCCGTGATCAGCTCGTGGAACAGCGTCTCTTTGTCGCGGAAGTGCTGGTAGACGGTCTGCTTGGACACGGCAGCAACGGCTGCGATCTCGTCCATGCTCGTGCCGACGTAGCCGTTGGCCAGGAAGACCTCGCCGGCCGCGTCGAGGATCGCGGCCCGCTTGCGCTCTCCGCGGGTAGCCATCAAACTAGACTGTACCGTCTAGTTTGATCGAAGGTGAACAGAGCGATGCGACTCGTGGTCATCAACCACCTGACCCTCGACGGCGTGATGCAGGGGCCGGGCCGTCCCGACGAGGACACCCGCGACGGGTTCGATCTCGGGGGCTGGGCCGATGACGGGAGCGGATCGCCCGACCCCGTCGTCAGCGAGGCGATGGGCGCCCACATGGCCCAGAGCGACGGCCTCGTGCTGGGGCGGTTCAGCTACGAGGACATGCTCGGCTCCTGGAACGAGCGGGGCGGGCCCTTCAAGGACGCGCTCAACAACGCCCGGAAGTACGTGGCGTCGACCACACTCAGCGAACCGCTCCCCTGGCCCAAATCGACGCTGCTGGGGCCCGACGTGATCGCAGCCGTGACCGAGCTCAAGGCCCGGCCGGGCCGGGAGCTGACCATCATGGGCAGCGGTGAGCTGATCGGCACGCTGATGCAGCACCAGCTCGTCGATGAGTTCCTCCTGATCGTCCACCCGCTGGTGCTGGGCCGTGGCCGCCGGCTCTTCGCCGCCGGCCCGCCCACGGCGTTCGAGCTCGTCGAGGCGAAGCCGGCGCCCAGCGGCGTGCTCGTCGTGACCTACACGCCGAGCGTGTCGAGGAACTCCGAGACCACTGCGTTGTAGGCGTCGTAGGTCTCGTAGTACACGTTGTGCGGCGCCCCGGGGATCTCCGCGAGGAGCGACCCCGGCACCAGGTCGTGCAGGTGGCGGGCCCGGTCGCGGAGCCAGTCGCGCTCGCCCACGATGATCTGCATGGGCGACGAGATCTTTCCCACCCGATCCGCCAGCTCGTCCCGGGCCGGCTCGGCCATCGTCGGTCGACGCGGGCGGCGGGACGCCTCGATGCGGGTCGCGGTCGAGCGCAGCCGGATGTAGCGCTCGTACTCGACCGGGTTCGTCTTCGGGAACTCAGGGGTGAACCCGCCCTCGGCCGGGATGAACAGCGTCGCGTGGTCGATGGGCGCGAACATCCGGGCCCGGCGGGCCGTCTCGGCCGCCGAGTCGCCGCTGTCCGGCGGGGCCACGCCCATGCCCGAGGGGATCAGCCCCCGCGCCCGGTCGGGATGGCGGGTCGCCCACCGCAGCGTGGTCAGCGCCCCCATCGAGTTGCCGGCCACGATCGGGTTGTCGATGCCGAGCGCCTCCAGCACGGCCTCCAGCTCGTCGGCCCGGTCGGGCTCGGGCTCGCTCTCGGGCGAGACGGAGGAGTGCCCGTGGTTGACGCTGTCGTAGGCGATCACGCGGCAGCGCGACGAGAACGTCGCCAGCTGCCGGTGCCACGCCTCGGCACACGATCCGAAGCCGTGGAGGAAGAGCAGGGGCTGGCCCGTGCCCTCCTCGATGACGTGCACGTCCGTCTCACCAGCTCTGATCCAAGCCACCTGGTTCCCCCCTCGATGGTCTACGGAACGCTACCCCGGAGGACCAGATCCACGACCGCGTCGATCTCGTCCGGCGAGAGCCGGCGGCGGAACAGCAGCGGCACGACGACGAGCGGGGACACCAGGGTGAGCAGGACGGTGTCGGCGTCGATGCCGGCGGCCACCTCCCCCCGGTCCCGGGCGCGGGCAAGCATGGCCCGCCAGTCGTCGAATATCGAGGCGTAGTGCTCGAGCACCGCGGCGGTGTAGTCGGGGTGGCTGCCCGTGGCCATCAGAGCGTTCTGGCTGACCTCCACCGGGTCGCTGAAGAACGCCGCCAGCGTGGCGGCGAACGCACGCACGTCGCGCTCCCACGAGCCGGTGTCCGGCGCCGCCAGGTCGCGGGTGTGGCGGGTCAGGGCCTCGCGCAGCAGGTCGGCCTTGGCCGGCCACCACCGGTAGATGGTCGCCCGGCTGACCCCGGAGCGGCGGGCGACGTCGACGGGCCCGAAGTCGACCTCCCCGGCGGCCAGGAACGCCAGGCAGGCGTCGGCGACCCGCCGGCGCACCCGCTCGCTCCGCCCCCCTGCCCGCACCCGCGCCGGCGCCAATCGAGACATAGTGTCTACTTTATGGCCACGGCTCCGCACTCGTACTGGCTCGACTCACTGGTCGAGGGGGACGACCTGACGCCCCGACCGGCGCTCCCCGGCGACCGCGACGCCGACGTCGCCATCGTCGGCGCCGGCTTCACCGGCCTGTGGACCGCCCACTCGCTCCTGCGGGCCGACCCGAGCCTGCGGGTGGTGGTGCTCGAGCGGGAGGTGGCCGGGTTCGGCGCCTCGGGTCGCAACGGCGGGTGGTGCGTCGGCGACTACGGCGGCGCCGTGGGCGCGGTCGAGAAGGACGGCGGGCCGGGGTCCGTCGAGGCGATGGCCCGCGAGATGCACCGCAGCGTGGACGAGGTGGGCTCCGTGGTGGCCGCGGCGGGCATCGACTGCGGGTTCCAGAAGAGCGGCGCCATCTACTTCGCGGTCAACGACGGACAGCTACGCCGCATCCGGGGCCTCCATGCCGAAAAGGAGCGGCACGGGTTCGCCGATGCCTGGGACCTGCTCGACGCGGACCAGGCGGCGGCGATCGTCGACGTGCCCGGCATCCTCGGCGCGCTCTTCACCCCGCACGCGGCCGCGGTGCACCCGGCCCGGCTGGCCCGTGGGCTCGCGACGGAGGTCGAGCGGCTCGGTGGGACCATCCACGAGCGGACCGGGGCCCGCTCGATCGGCGACCGGGTGGTGCGCACCGACCGCGGCACCGTCCGCGCCGACGTGGTCGTCCGGGCGACCGAGGGCTACACCGCCAGCCTGGAGGGCCACGAGCGGGAGCTGCTCCCGCTGGCCAACTTCATGGTGGCCACCGAGCCGATCGACGACGGGACGTGGGCCGGCATCGGCCTCGCCAACCGGGAGCTGTTCGAGCTGAGCGCGGTCATGCTCGGCTACGGCCAGCGCACGGCCGACGGGCGCATCGCCTGGGGCGGACAGGCTGCCACCACCGGGTGGGGCGGCCGGGTGCCGCCGTCGCCCATGCACAACGGGCGGATCGTCTCCCGGCTGCGGAAGACCCTGCTCCGGCTGTTCCCCGCCCTGGACGGCATCGGGTTCAGCCATGACTGGGGCGGCGTGATGGGCGTGCCGCGCGACCTCCTGCCCGGCATCGGCTATGACCGCGCCAGCGGCTTCGCCTGGGCCGGCGGCTACTTCGGCCAGGGCGTCGCCGCCGCCAACGCCGCCGGGCGCGGCCTCGCCGACCTGATCCGCGGGGTCGACAGCGACCTGGTCCGCCTGCCCTGGGTGGGCCACCGCTCACGTCCCTGGGAGCGCGAGCCCCTGCGCTGGCTCGGGATCCACGCCGCCACCTCCGCCGCCCACATCAGCGACGGCCGGGACAGCTTCCGCGCCCGCGTCAGCCGTTCTTCGGGAGCTGGTTGAACGGCACCTGCGCCAGGTCGCCCGGCTCCTTGGGCAGCCCGAGGACGCGCTCGCCGATGATGTTGCGCTGGATCTGGTCGGTGCCGCCGAAGATGGGCAGCGCCTGTGCGCCCAGCGCCTGGGCCGTGATCTCCCCCGCGGCCACGCCCCCGACCTCCTCGGCCAGCTGGGCCCGGCCCGCCGGGTCGTAGGCGTGGAGCATGCCCCGGGCGCCGAGCAGCTCCATCCCGAGGTCGCGGTTGTGCCGGAGGATGTGCGCCATCAGCAGCTTCGAGAAGTTGGCGACCCCGGCGATGTCACCCCCGGCAGCCCGCACCGCCTTGTGGCGCTCGGCGGTCAGCCGGGTGAGCGTCCCGAGGATGTGCGCCTGGACCAGCCGCTGGCGGATGGCAGGTTCCGCGTTGCGGCCGTTCTCCCGGGCGAGGTTGATGAACTGCTGGGCGGGCGACGTCCGCCCGGCCCGCGCCACACGCGCCCGGCCCGACCGGGGCACGACGTCACCGACCCGCTTGCCCAGGTCACCGGCCACGGTGCCCGGCCAGGCGGCCAGCATGCCGCGCCGGTTCTGCCCTCCGGCCCCCATGCCCGAGCGCTCGAACGCCAGGGTCGTGTTGGCCACGGTCCAGCCGTTGTTCAGGTCGCCGATGCGGGAGGTGTCGGGCACCACGGCGTCGGTGAAGAACACTTCGCTGAACGCGGTCTGGCCGGTCATCTCCTTCAGCGGGCGGACCTCGACCCCGGGCTGGTGCATGTCGAGGACGAACCAGGTGATGCCCTGGTGCTTGGGCGCCTCGGGGTTGGTGCGCGCCAGCAGCATCCCCAGGTCGGCCCGGTGGCCGCCGGAGGTCCAGACCTTCTGGCCGTTGACGATCCACTCGTCGCCGTCCTTGACCGCCCGGGTCGATAGCCCCGCGAGGTCCGAGCCCGCCCCCGGCTCGCTGAACAGCTGGCACCAGGCCCGCTGCCCGGTGACGATGTCCCGCAGGAAGCCGTCGATCTGCTCGGGGGTCCCGTGGGTGGCGATGGTCGGCGCCGCCAGGTTCAGCCCGATCCCCGCGGGCGCCCCGAGCGCCCCGAACCGGGCGATCTCACCGGCCACCCGCACGACATCCCCCCGGGCGAGCCCCCGCCCGAAGCAGTCGGGAGGCAGGATCGGATTGGCCCACCCGGCCAGCCCGAGCCGCTCCCACCACTCCCCCACGGTCAGGTCCGGATCCCAGTTCTCCTCGAGCCAGTCCCGCAGCTCGTCGACAGGATCGACCCCAACGGCCGCGGACGTTGCGATGGCGGTCATGGCGCCAAGAATAATTTCTCTTCTCGGGGAAGGTCGGATGAAGTGGGTGGTACGTTCCGCTGCGCTTGCGCGTCGTGGTTGCGGCCCATCCCTATGTGGGGCACCTGCGGATCCCGATCCAGCTGGCGACCTATCTGTCCCGGGAAGGTCACTCGGTCGCGATCCTGACCGGCACGGGGTACGAGGCCGTGCGGGGCGTCGTGCCATGGGACTTTCCGACCTTTGCCGTCGACGGCGGGATCGATGCGGCCGCGTTCGGGGCGATGCCGCCGGGTGTGGTCCGGGGGGACGTCGAGGCTGTCGCGTCGATCCTGGCCGGTGGGCGGCCGGTCGAGCTGGTGGCGGACATCGTGGGGGTGCTGGAGCGGTTCCGGGCGGACGTCGTCGTGCGGGACTGCCACCACTTCCTGGCGGCGGTGGCGGCGGCCAGGGTGGGCGTGCCCGAGGTGTCCGTCATCCTCAACCCGGAGGCGACCACGCAGGGCGCGCGGGAAGCGTTCAGGGCCGTTCAGCGGAGGGCGGGACTGGCCGACACCGGGGACGTGCTCTCGCCCGTGCGCAACCTCAGCTTCCTGCCTGCCGCCTTCTACGAGGACGAGGTGCCCGCGGTCGTGCAGCGGCGGGTGGAGCTCGATCCCGGGAGCATCCGTGGGGAGCCCGACGGGACCGAGGTCCTGGTGTCGTTCGGGACCATTGCGCGCCCGGTCAAGGCCATCGTGAAGCTGGCCCGGGCGCTCGGCGAGGTGGGACGGCCGTCGGTGATCGCGGTCGGTTGGCTGCACGAGCACTTCCGGGACCGGCCGGCCATCGCTCCGGGCAACGTGCGGATCGTCGGGTTCGTGGACCAGACGGCGGTGCTGCCGGGCTGCCGGCTGTTCGTGAACCATGCGGGCTTCAACAGCGTGCGGGAGGCGGTCACCGCCGGGTGCCCGATGCTGGTGGTGCCCCAGTTCGGCGAGCAGCTCTACAACGCCCGCTGCTGTGCCCGGCTCGGGCTGGCCCGCGAGCTCGACATGGGCACGACCAGCCACGCCCTGGCCGCGGAGGTGACTGCGGCGCTGGAGGACCCGTCCCTGCGAGCGGCGGCGGCCGAACAGCAGCAGGCGACGCTGGCGGCGCCGAGCGCTACCGACATCGGCAGCGTGCTCGTAGAGGTGGTGACCGCCCGGTGAGCGGCACGTACTCTGGGCCGCATCTACGGCCTGCTGGCGCACGCGGCACACGAACGTAAGGGCGGGGTCGCGCTGCGGTGGGCCGGCGGCGAGTGGACCTATGCGGATCTGCTGGCCGCCGTCGAAGCCCGGCGGCGGGACCTCGCCCGAGATGTCCTGCCCGGCGACGTCGTGGCCGTCCAGGCCGCGGGCAGCCTCGACTTCATCGTGTCCTACTGGGCCGTGCTCGGCTGCGAGGCCGTCGTCGTGCCGGTGGGTCATGCCCCGGATGTGGCCGGGGCCAACGTCGTCGTGCACGAGGGGCGGGCCGAGCGGCGGGGGCCGGCCCCCGGATGGGTCGGCGAGGTCGCGGACCGACCCGCGCTCGTCCTGCTGACCGCGGGAACGACCGGGCGGCCGAAGGCGATCGTCCACAGCCACGCGGGGCTGGCGTGGGCCTTGTGGAACACCGCCAGCATCGCCGACCGCGTCCTCGGCACCCCGGCCCCGCTCCCGGGCACGACCGCCGCCCTCGACGCCGACCTGCGCAGCCGGGTCTCGGCCCGCGAGCCGATGGCCTTCTACACCGGCATGCCATGGGACACGATGTCGGGCATCACGGTGCTGCACCGGGCGCTCCTGCTGGGGGACACTCTCGTCGCCCACGCTGGGATGTTCGACCTGCAGGACTTGGGCAACCTCGCCCAGGCCGGTCCCGTGAACAACCTGGCGCTCGCGCCGTTCATGGCGCGGGCCCTTGTGCGCCAGGTGCGCCACGACCAGCTCCGGATCGACGGGCTCCTGCACGTGGGGCTCGGCGGGGCGCACGTGCCGGCGGACCTCGCAGTCGAGGCCGAGCAGCGGCTCGGCTGCCTGGTCACGATCGGGTACGGGTCCACCGAGACCGGCGGCGCCGTCGCCATGGGCGATCCCCTGGCACCGATGGAGGTGCGCGCCACCACGGTGGGCCGTCCGCTCCCGTCGGTCGAGGTACGACTCGACCCGGATCGGGACGAAGCCGGTGCGGGCCGGCTGGCCTGCCGGACACCGTCCGCCATGCTGGGGTTGGTGGACGGCGGGCACGTCCACGCTCCCGGCGAGTGGCTGGACACCGGCGACCTGGCCTCGCTCGACCCCGACGGCAACCTCCGGCTCCACGGCCGCGCCGACCACACGATCCTGCGCGGCGCCCGGCGGGTCGACCCGGCGCTGATCGAGTCCGCCCTGGAGACCCACGACGCCGTCGAGCGGGCCGGGGTGACCGGCGTCCCCAGCCGGGTGGCGGGCGAGCAGGACGTCGTCGCGCTCGTCGTCGCCCGGGCCCCCACGGCCGCGGGCGACCTGCGCCGGCACGTGCGCCGCGAGCTCGGCCCTCCGCTGACGCCTCAGCGCGTGCAGTTCGTGGACGCCCTGCCGCTGACCCCGGACGGCGCCGTCCGGCGCCACCTGCTCGGCGAGCTAGCCGCCCCCGGGACCGGATGACGGCGCCGCGGCGTAGGCGCGGTACAGGTCACCCACCGTCTGCCACTCCCCCAGGCGGGCCTCGTCCAGCACGACGCCCAGGTCCTCGACCACGCACAGCAGCTCGTAGCGGGCGACGGAGTCGACGCAGAGGTCGTCGTCCAGCTCCGTCGACTCCGACAGAGGCTGCTCCCACGACATCTCGCCGGCGACGTAGCCGAGGAACGTCTCCAGTGACACACGCGGCGCCATCGGCTCAGCCTTCCACCGCCGCGAGCAGCCGGCCGGCCCGTTCCCGGCGAGCCGCCCGGCGGGCCCGGGTCTCCGCCATGAACTCCTGCCAACCCTCGCGCCGCAGTGCGACGACCACGACGTCCCAGTACCGCTCGCCGTAGTACTCGTGCTCGGTGAGCCGGCCCTCGACCGCGAACGCGGGCAGGTCCGTGATGCTGGCGAACTGGGTGAGGTTGAAGTCGACCACCTCGGCATACAGCTTGCGGAAGTCCCAGTTGGCGAAGAGGTAGTCGATGAACAGCGCGGCGCCTTCGAGCGCCCAGCTGCGGCCGGCGCGGTCCGGCCTCACCACCATGGCGACGTGGGCGTGGCGGTGCCGCATGTTCGCGTTGAACCCCACGACGTGGCCGACCGGCTCGTCGCTCGCGTTCGAGCAGACGATGAACTGGGCGATCGTGTTGTGCCAGATGGCGTGGGTGAAGCCCTCGGGGCTGGGGGTCTCGCCCCGGAAGCGCCAGCGGTAGCCGGTCGCCTCGTCGGTCGACAGCGCGAACAGGAACCCGTAGTCGGCTTCGGTCACGGGCCGGAGGTAGACCCGGCTGCCCTCGAGGGACGGGCTGTGGACCGCCGGGCCGCCGCCCCCCACATCCGTGCTGTCCATCGTGACCTACTCTCGTCGGCGCGGTCGGTCGAGTGTAGGTGGTGGAGGTCGCGTGACTGTCGATGCCAGCCGGTCCGTCCGGCTCACCGAGCTGACGTCGTGCGGCGGCTGCGCCGCCAAGTGGGGGGCATCGCTCCTGGGGGAGCTGGTGGCCGGTCTCGCCGCCGGCCGGGACGGGAACGGGGACGGGCTGCTGGTGGGACTCGCCCCGTCGGACGATGCCGCCGTGGTCGAGGTCGCCCCCGGCGTGGCGCTGGTCTCGACCACCGACTTCTTCCCGCCGCTGGTGGACGACCCCGGGGACTACGGCGCCATCGCGGCGGCGAACGCGTGCAGTGACGTGTTCGCCATGGGCGGGGACGTCCTGGTGGCGCTCAACATCGCCGCGTTCCCCGAGACGCTGCCGCCCGAGGTCATCCAGGAGATCTTCCGGGGTGCTGCCGAAGTAGTGGCGGAGGCGGGGGGCGTGATCGCCGGCGGGCACACGATCCGCTCGCCCGAACCGATCTTCGGGCTGGCCGTCCAGGGCCTGGTCCGCCCCGGCGCCCAATTCACCAAGGGCGGGGCCCGGCCGGGCGACGCCCTCGTGCTGTCCAAGCCGCTGGGGACCGGCCTGGCCCTCGCGTCCGGCGACGAGGCCGCCGTCGCGGCCGCCGTGGCGAGCATGCGCCGGCTGAACCGGGACGCAGCCCGTGCCCTGCGGGCCCAGGGGACGGCGGTCCATGCCGTCACCGACGTCACCGGCTTCGGCCTGCTGGGCCACGGCTGGGAGATGGCGGACCGGTCGGGCGCCCACCTGGCCTTCGCTGCCGGCCTCCTGCCGGTGCTGGACGGCGTCCTCAGCGCCGCCCGGGCCGGGGTCCGCACCGGCGGGGACAGCCGCAACCGCGACTACGTCGCCGGCCACGTCGACCTGGGGCCGGACGGCGCGGCGGCCGCGCTCGGCTTCGATCCCCAGACCTCGGGCGGGCTGCTCGCCGCGGTCGAGCCGGCCACCGTGGGGCGGCTCGGCGCTGCGGGCTTCGTCCCCGTCGGCCGGGTCACGGCCGGGCCGGCCATGGTCTCGCTGCGTTGACGCAGGCATCCGAGCCCCCGCCGCGGCCGCCGTCGGTCGATGCCGTGGCCCGCTCGCTGGCCGGATCGGGCCTGCCCCACCCCCTGCGGGTCGACGCTGCCCGGGCGGCTGTGGCCCGGGGCGCCCCCGAGCTCGCCGGGGAGGAGATCGAGCTCGCCCGCGCCCGGCTGCTGCAACCGGTCGTCAACGCCACCGGCGTGCTGCTGCACACGAACCTGGGGCGCTCCCCGCTGGAGGCGAGCCAGCCCGCGAGCTATACCAACCTGGAGCTGGACCTGACCACCGGCCGCCGCGGCTCGCGCCGGGACCACGTGGGCTCGCTGCTGGCCCGGGCGGCCGGGGCCGAGGCCGCGCTGGTGGTCAACAACGGGGCGGCCGCGCTCCTCGTCGTCCTCGCCGCGCTGGCGGCCGGGCGGCCGACCGCCGTGTCGCGCGGTGAGCTGATCGAGATCGGCGGCGGCTTCCGGCTCCCCGAGATCATGGCGCTGTCCGGCAGCAGGCTCCTGGAGGTCGGGACGACCAACCGGACCCGCGTCGACGACTACCGGAACGCGGCGCCGGAGGCGGCGCTGCTGCTCAAGGTCCACACGTCGAACTACCGCATCGAGGGCTTCACCGCCACGACCGGCGTCGCCGAGCTGGCTCCCCTCGGCCCCCCGGTGGTGGTGGACCTCGGCTCGGGCCTGCTCGACGCGGCCTGCCCCTGGCTGGCGGACGGCCCGCCCGCCTGGCTCGCCTCGGAGCCGGCCGTGCGCCAGACCCTGGACGCGGGCGCCGCGCTCGTCACCTTCTCGGGCGACAAGCTCCTGGGCGGACCGCAGGCGGGCATCGTCGCCGGGCGGCGGGACCTGATCGACGCGTGCGCGTCCCATCCGCTCTACCGGGTGGCGCGCCCGGGCGGCCTGGTGCTCGCCGCGCTCCAGGACGTCGCGCTCGCCTACCTCGACCGCCGGGCGCACGAGCTGCCGTTCTGGCGGATGGCCACCGCACCCCTGTCCGGGTTGCGGGAACGGGCCGAGGCGATCGCCGGGTCGGTGGCGGGGGCCGAGGCCGTGACCTGCTCGTCCGTGGCGGGCGGCGGGGCGCTGCCGGGCGTGGACATCCCGTCGTGGGGGTTGGCGCTGCCCGGGGATCGTCGGGACGCGCTCCGGGCCGCCCCCCGGCCGATCATCGCCCGGGTCCAGCACGGCGACACCCTGCTGGACCTGCGCACCGTGGCGCCCGAGGACGATCCCGCGGTGGCCGCCGCGCTCGCGGCCGTCGCCGGATAGCAGCGTGCGGGTCGTCGCCACCGCCGGGCACGTCGACCACGGCAAGTCGACCCTGGTCCAGGCACTCACCGGCATGGACCCCGACCGCCTGGCCGAGGAGAAGGCCCGCGGCCTGACCGTCGACCTCGGCTTCGCCTGGACGGCACTGCCGTCCGGGGAGGACCTGGCGTTCGTGGACGTGCCCGGCCACGCCCGCTTCGTCAAGAACATGCTCGCGGGGGTCGGGACGGTCGACGCCTGCCTGTTCGTCGTGGACGCCGGCGAGGGCTGGAAGCCCCAGTCCGAGGAGCACCTGCGGATCCTCGACCTCGTCGGGGTGGCTCACGGCGTCATCGCACTGACCAAGGTCGGCCTGGTCGACGACCACCGGCGCGAGGCCGCCCGGGCCGAGGTCGCCGAGCGCGTGGCCGGGACGTTCCTCGCCGGCGCCCCCATCGTCGTCGTCGACGCCCCGTCGGGCATCGGGGTCGCCGACCTTCGCGCCGCCCTTCAGGCGCTGCCGCCGGCCCGCTCGGCGGTCGAGGCCGATCGTCCCCGCCTGTGGATCGACCGGGCGTTCGTCGCCCGCGGCTCCGGCACCGTCGTCACCGGCACGCTGACCGGCGGATCCCTGCGGACCGGTGACCGGCTGACGGTCGTGCCCGGCGACCGCCCGCTCCGGGTCCGGGGCCTGGAGTCGCTCAAGCGCAAGCGGAACGAGGTCCCGCCCGGAAGCCGGGTGGCGGTCAACCTCACCGGCGCCTCCCTGGCCCACGTCGGCCGGGGCCAGGCCCTGGTCCGCGCCGAGCAGTGGCGGCCCACCCAGATGGTGGACGCCTCGCTGGACGTCCTCGCCTCCCTCGGCCACGAGGTGGGCCGGCGCGGCTCCTACGCCGCCTACCTGGGCAGCGGCGAGCACAGGGTCACCCTGCGGGTGCTCGGCGCCGCGGCGCTGGCGCCGGGCGAGCGGGGCTGCGTGCGCCTCCGGCTGCCCGTGCCCCTGCCGCTGGTGGCCGGGGACCGCTACGTGCTGCGCGAGGACGGCCGGTGGGAGACCGTCGGCGGCGGCGCGATCCTCGACGTCGCCCCCGTGCTGCCCGCGTCGCAGGCCAGGCCGACCGGGGACATCGACGCCGTGATCGCCGAGCGGGGCTGGGTCGACGTCGACGACCTCGCTGCGACCACCGGGGTGCGGCGGGTGCCGACGGTGGGTCACTGGGTCGTGTCGCCCGACGCGCTGGCCGCCACGATCGCGGCCCTGCGCGACGCGGTGACCGAGGCCGGGCAGCCCGGGCTGGAGGTGGCCCGGCTCGACGACCGCCGCCGCGCCGTCCTCGCCACGCTGGACGACGTGACCGTCGACCTCGGGCGGGCCCGGGCCCGCGGGGCGGCCGCCCGACCGGCGGTCGGGCACCCCTATCTCGCCGCCCTGGAGGCCGCGCCGTTCGAGCCGCCACCCCCGACCGGCGTCGCGGCCGCCGAGCTGGCGGAGCTGATCCGGCAGGGGTGGATAGTCGAGCGCCAGGGGGTGCACTTCGCCGCCGCCGCCGTCGACCAGGCCGGCCAGGTCGTCGCCGGCCTGCTGCGGGCCCATCCCGACGGGTTCACGGTCGCCCAGGCCCGTGCCGCCCTCGGCACCACCCGCCGCTACGCCGTGCCGCTGCTGGCCCAGCTGGACTCGATCGGCGTCACCCGGCGCCACGGTGACGTCCGGGTGGCCGGGCGCCGGCCGGCGCAGAGCGGAGGTGGACGGGAATCGAACCCGCCGCCGCAGGATCGCTGCGGCCACTCGCTTTGAAGGCGAGGGAGCCCACCAGGCGCTCGGACACCTCCCTGGGACTGCCTCGGACCGACCGTAGCGGGTCAGGTTCCGCGATCACTCGGATGGGGTACCGTCCCCCGTACCCGGTCCCCCCGGGGCCCCTGACGCAACGCCCGAGGATCCGCGCATGCTCCCAGCGCTCGTCGACGTGGTGGTCTGGCTCGGTGCCGCCGTCCTCGTCGCCGCCGGAGCGCTGAAGCTGCGACGCCCGGTCCCGGCCGCGCTGTTCGTCCGGCGGCTGGGGCTGCCGGCGACCCCGCCGGCCGTCCGGGCCGTGGCCGTGGTCGAGATCCTGGTGGGCGCCGGGGTGCTGGTGCTCGGCGGTGCCGCGGTGCTGGCCGCCGCCGTCGCGCTCTACGTTGCCTTCCTCGCCTCGCTGACCCGCTACCACCTGCGGACCGGGGAGCGGACGGTGTCGTGCGGGTGCTTCGGCGGCATGGCGGAGGTCCCGCTGCTGCCCCATGCCGCGGCGCTGCTCGTGGCGATGATCGCCACCACGGGCGCGGCGCTTATCGGCCGTGGTCCGCTGGTGTCCGTCCTCGGCGAGGTGCCCGCGCCCGAAGCCGTGCTGCTGCTCGTGCTGCTGGCCCTGACCCTCGGGGCGTTGCTCGGCTGGTCGACCGGAACGCGTGGGCCGGAGGCGGCGACCCCTACGTTCCGCCTGGTCGGCGGAGAGCCGCGGGGCGAGCGATGAGGCCGTTCGACTTCCCGCAGCGGGCGACCGAGGCCGCAGCCGGGGCGCTCGCCGGCGACGACAGCACCCGACGCGACTTCCTGACCCGGGTGGCGGTGTTCGGCGCGGCCTTCGCCGCCCGGCCGCTGCAGTCCCTGCTGCGCCCCGAGCCCGCCTCGGCGAGCTGCCCCGGACCGGGGGGATGCGGCGGCTACAGCGTCTTCTGCTGCTCGCTCAACAAGTTCGGCAACAACGACTGCCCGGACGGCACCGCGGTGGGCGGCTGGTGGTACGCCGACGTCTCGACGTTCACCTGCGCCACCGGGAAGCGGTTCTACCTCGACTGCGTCGGCTACTGCCGCGAGGACTGCGGCGCATGCGAGTGCTATCAGGGCTCCCGCGTCTGTTGCAACAACGGGTACACGAACTGCGGGCGGGGCGGTCTCCTGCACTGCCGGATCGTGCGCTGTGACACGAACCCCTCCCTGCTGTGGCCGGAGTGCACCGCCACGGGCACGGCCGACCAGAACACCTGCAGCCACGGGAACGACTGCGTCGGCGGGAGCAAGTGCGTCTGATGGTCTGGGTCGCCGCCGCGCTCACGATCCTGGCCGGGGTGCTGACCCTGTTCGTGCTGGGCCTCCTGCGAGCCCAGGGCGACCTGATGCGGCGGGTGGCCGAGCTCGAACGCTCGTCCCGGACGCTGGCGCCCGGTGTCGTGCCCACACCGGACACGATCGCCCGGCCGACAGTGGCTGCGATCGAGGGCGAGGACGCGGCGTTGGAGCCCTACCGGGTGGACATCGGCGACGTCCCGACGTCCTACCTGCTGCTGGCGTTCCTCAGCACGACCTGTCTCACCTGCCTGGACATCTGGCGGGACATCATCGATGCCGGTGAGGACGCCAAGCGGGTCGTGGCCGGCGACGACGTCGCCTCGGTCATGATCGTGCTCAAGGGCCGGGAGTACGAGAGCCTCGCCAAGGCCACGGCGCTGGCCGCGGCGACCCCGGTGCCCGTCGTGTTCTCCGGTCGGGCCTGGACCGAGCTCGAGGTGCCCGGTTCGCCGTACTTCGCCCTCCTGGCCACGGGCGACCAGCGCGTCGTCGGGGCCGGCTCGGCCCAGGGCTGGGCGCAGCTCCGGTCGCTGGCCACCGACGGCATGCTGGAGATCGCCTTCGCCCGCGACCCGCAGTCGAACGGGCGGCGCGGCTACCGCAGCATCATCGAGCAGGAGGACGAGGAGCTGCGGCGCGCGGGGATCTACCCCGGCCATCCCAGCCTCCACGCGCCGCCGATGCGGAGCCCCCGGGAGCCCGGACGATGAGCACGACGCTGTCGGACTTCGGCATCGAGCTGACGCTGCCGCAGGGCTGGTACGGGGAGATCTTCCGCACCACCGACGGGGTGGACGACAGCGGGCCGATCGTCCACTTCGCCAACTCGCCGCTCATCCTCGGCGAGCGGTCCGGGTACGCCGGCCCGGCGCGCCAGACCATGCGCCCGGGCGACGCCATCGTCTGCGTGTGGAACATGCCCTCGCTCCCCCACCTCGTCGCCATGGGCGGCGAGCGGGTGAGCCCGAACCGCGGCTGGGACCTGCTCGACGCCGGCGACGCCACCTTCGAGGGCCTCGGCCCTGACAGGTCGAGCCTGCGCAAGACGATCCTCGTCGGCGAGCGGCTGTTCGACCTGGTCGCCTTCTTCGGCGTGCACCCGGCCCCGTTCCGGCTGGTCCGCGAGGTCGAGGGCATCCTCGCCACGGTGCGGATCGACGCCGCGCCCGGGCCCCGGGGCAACCGGTTGGAGCAGTACTTCAGCTCCAGCGAGGCGGTGCGCATCCACAAGGAGGTGCGCCGGCAGCTGTACGAGATCGCCGAGCCGCACATGACGCCGGAGGAGCGGGCCGCGCACCGGGCCGCCTTCCCCGACGGCGTCTGAGGTGGACCAGGCCCGCCAGGTCCTGGCCGCGACCGCGCTCGCCCTCGCGGTGCTGGCCGCCGTGCGCGCCTCCTGGTCGCCGTGAGGGCAGTCGATGCTGGGAAGCATCACCTCGCTCGGGGAGCGAAGCCGCGGCCGCCACTGGGTGGTGACATATGCCTGGTTCGTCATCGGCGCGCTCGCGGGCGGGGTGGTCCTGGCCGCCGCGCTCGTCGCCGTCCGGGCGCTGGGCAGCCTGCTCCCGGCGGGCGCCGCCCTGGCGGTCGGGGTGGTGGCCGCCACCGTGCTGGTGGCGGCGGCCGCCCTGGGCCGCACCCCGCCCTCGCTGGAGCGGCAGGTCGACCATCGCTGGCTGGACGAGTTCCGGGGCTGGGTCGTCGGCGCCGGGTTCGGCTTCCAGCTCGGCACCGGGGTCATGACCCGCATCCCCTCGTTCGCCCTCTACCTGCTGTTCCTGTGCGCGCTGCTCGGGGCGGCGTGGCCGGCGTTGATCGTGGCCGGGGTCGTCTACGGCGCCCTGCGCGGCCTGACCGCCGCGCCCGGCGGCCTGGTCCGGCGCCCGCCCGACCTGCAGCGCCTCTCCCACCTGATCGTGCGCTACGAGCCGGTCGCCACCAAGCTGGGGCGCGCGACCGACGTGGCCGCCGCCGCGTGCGTCCTGGCCGTGCTGCTGCTCGCCCCGCTCTGATCAGCCGGCGGCGCTGGGCGGCTCGAACGGGCCGACCGCGACCCCCATCGGCTCCTGGGCGCCCGTGCACAGTGGCGCGGCCTGGACCGAGGGTGCCTCGCCGCCGATGCGATCGGGATGACCGGGCAGGGTGACCACGAAGTAGAGGCGGTTGTCGAACGCGCCGCACCAGTTTTCGATGTGCAGGACGGCCTGGGCTTCCGCACCCGGCGCAACCTGGACGGCCGGCCAGCCGGCGGGCGCCGCCCCGTTCGTCCGCCGCCAGGCGGGATCGGCCTGGGCGGTCGTCGCGGGGAGCGGCGCCGCGGCCGTGTCGACCGGCTCGACCATCGGCGCGCCCGACAGCGTGCAGGCCACGGCGCCCACGTTGCGAACGGTGAGGGTGCCGGCCAGGGCGCCGCTGCTCTCGGCCAGCGTCACCTCGGCCTGGAGATCGGAGGGCAGGCACGTGCCGGCGGCCGTGCGGCCGAGCCCGGCCGCGGCCTGGGCCGGCACGATCAGGCGGTCGAGCTCGCTCTGGGCCACCGCCCGGGTGTCGGCGCTCGGTGCCACGCCGCCTCCGAAGAAGGCCAGCAGGTCGATGTTCCAGCCGTCGACCTCAGCGGCGAGCCGCTCGGCGTACACGCCGTCCGGCTGGCCCTCCAGACCGCCGGGCTGCGCGTCGTCGAGGCTGAGCGGGAGCTCCCCCGTGGGGAAGTTGCCGTTGGCCCGCGACACATCGGTCGCCGGGCTCACCATGGCGAACAGCACGACGTCTCCGTCCCGGAGCGTCGTCACCGTGTCCCAGGGCACGTTCCCGGCCTGGGTGTCCGGGCCGAGCGCCACGTTGGCCGCCGTCGCCACCGCAGCCGTCTGCACCGTCTCCCAGCCGGAGGCGGACGCGAAGTACGGGGAGGCGGCGTCGTCGGGCTCGGCGGTGGACGCCCGCACGTCAGGCTGCTTGCCGGAGCTGTCGCCGGCCAGGAGCACCGCCCCACCGGCCAGGGCGGCCACCGCCAGCACCCCGAGCGCGACCGTGCCCCGGCGCCGGCGGCGCCGGCGACGCTGCCGCCGGACCACGTCCTCCCGCACCCGGTGGGGGTCGGCCTCGACGTCGAACGCGGCGGCTGCAGCGAGGCGCTCACGAAGGAGGGAGTCGGCGTCGCTCACTGTGCGCTCCTCGGTGTGTTGTCCATGGTCAGCGCGGCCAGGAGACTCCCCCGCGCCTTGTGGAGGGCGTTCTTGACCGCGCTCTCCTTGATGCCCAGCACATCGCCGATCGACCTGACGGGCTGGTCTAGGTAGTAGTGCAGGACGACGACCTGGCGCTGCCGGGAAGGCAACGACCGGACCGCGGCCCGCAGGTCGAGCAGCTGCGAGCCCAGCGCGTCGGCGTCGGGCCCTTCGGCATCGGGGCGCCGGCCGGCGAGAGCGCCGCCCCGCTCGCGCTGGCGGGCGGCCCGGCGCGCGTGGCTCCGGCGCTGGTTGAACGCTGTGGTCACGACCCAGGGCCCCAGGTGCTCGATGCGGCGACCCTTGCGGACCTGCTCCATGGCGCGCGCCAATGCCTCCTGCACCGCGTCCTCTGCACCTTCGGTCGTCCCCGAGAACAGGGCGACCGCCCGCACGAGCCGCACGTAGTCGTGCTCGACCAGCCGATCGAGGTCCTCTGCGAAGTCATGGTCACCTGCCATGGCAGCCTCATCACCTAGGACGCCTGACCGGGTCACCGGGTTAGCCGACCCGCCGAGAATCCTTCCCCCTGGGTGACGGTATGACCAGCGCCGCCCTACGCAGGTGTGAAGGCGGGGCCGAGCAGATCGGCCATGTTCTGGTAGTAGAAGCGCCGCTCCGCCTCCTCGGAGACGTCCGGCATCGCCTCCTCGAACTTGGCCAGCGGGTCGCGACCGCCCTCGGGGTGGGGGTAGTCGGTCGAGAACATGAACAGGTCGTCCCCTGCCTGCTCGATCATCCAACCCACCGGCTCGCCCGCGAACGGCGTGAACCACAGGTGCTGGTGGACGTACTCCGACGGCTTCTGCGCCAGCTCGGTGAGGGGAGCCTCGGTGCGGCGGAAGGCACGCTGGGCGTAGTCGATCTGGTGCATCCAGGACACCACCCAACCGGCGCCCTCCTCGATGACGCCGCCCCGCAGGTTCGGGAACCGGTCGAAGAGGCCGTCGAGGATCAGCGTGCCGAGGAACAGCGCCGGGGAGTTGGAGATGGCCAGGAAGTCCTTGGACCGGATGTTCTCGCCCCCGCCGAGGTGGTCGGTGACCGGCCGCCCGTTGTTGTGGAACGCCCGGTCGAGGAGCCGCCCGCCGCCCCCGACGTGGAGCACGAACGGGACGCCCCGGTCGTTCAGCACGGACCAGAACGGGTCGAGGTCGGGATGCGTGGGTGAGCGATCGCCGGCCGCGGTCGAGGGCACGTGCACCGCCGCGCAACCGAGGTCGAGGGCCTCCGTGACCAGCCTCACCGCCGCCTGCGTGTCGGGCAGGGGCACGAAAGCCACGGGGAGCAGCCGCGGGTCGTCCTCGCAGAACGCGGCCACCGCCCGGTTGTGCGCGGCACTGCCGGCGTGGAGGAGATCGCGGTCCCCGCCCATGAACATCGCGGTCGCGAACGTGGCGAACACCAGCTGGGCGTCGACGCCGAGCAGGTCCACCACGTGGCTGCGCTCGGACGGGTCGAACGCGCCCATGGCGTTCCAGCCCTTGTCCCGCAGCAGGCGGTCCTCCGCCTGGGCCCGGAAGTCGGGATCCTGGCGGCGACGGTCGGCCGCCGCCGTGGCCGCGTCGAGTACCGGCGCCAGCCGCGCCATGGTGCGACCCCGCAGCCGGTCGCGCATCGACTCCTCGATGAAGGGATCGAGGAACCCCGGCAGCTCCATCAGGTGGCTGTCGGCATCCAGCGTCGGGCGTGACCCGGTGTAGCTCATGGCGTGCTCGTCCCCCGTGGTGACAATGTGTAACCGCAAGGCCCACTCCACCACACGGCGGTGACAAAGTGCAACCAGTGCGCGTGCGACCATCGGGCATGTCCGCCGACGATCGGCGCACCACGCTCCTCGACGTGACCAAGGTGCTGGTCAGCGCGGGCGGGCCCGGCGCGGTGACCATGGGCCTGGTCGCCGAGCGGGCCGGGGTGACCCGCGCGCTGGTCTACAAGCACTTCGCCAACCGGGACCACATCCTGCGGGCGCTCTATCGGCGCGAGGCCGAGCGACTCGACCGGGCGATCCGAGCCCAGGTCGTCGCCGCGCCCGACGGCTTCGAGCCCAAGCTCAGGGCCTTCATCGGCGCCACCCTCGACGCGGTCGAGGAGCACGCCCCGTTCTTCACCCCGCTGCGTGAGGCGGGCGCCGGCGACACGACCCGGGGGGACCAGCGGGGCTGGGACCGCCGCACGGTCGGGTACTTCGCCCAGCTCGCCGCCGAGGACTTCGGCATCGACCTGCGGACCGCCCGCTCGGTCATCGCTGTGCTGTTCTCGGGCATCCGGTCGCTCCTGTCCCAGATGCGGTCCCGCCCCGGACCGGCGCAGCGCGAGTTCCTGCTCGACACGTACGTGGAGATGACCCTGGGAGCCCTGGCCCGGCTCGCCCCGGGCTAGGCGACACCGCGTATCGTCGCCTGCAGCGGGGAGCCGACAACGAGCGGGGGGTGACGTTCGTGACAGACCAGGAGCCCGACGAGGGGTCTGCCGTCGAGCGCCTCGTCGCGCACGGGCGGGCCGCGGGCCAGCGCCGGGTCGCGGACCTGCGCGAGCGCTATGGCGACCGGCCCGTGGTCGATCTCGGCCTGGGGATCTATCAGCGGGACCGGGAGGCGGCGGGCGGCGTGGTCGGGGCGGCCGTCGCGTTCCGGATGTTCCTGTTCTTCGTCCCGCTGCTCCTGGTCGTGGTGGGGATCGCCGGGTTCTTCACCCGTTGGGTGGACGCCGACCAGCTCAGCCAGCAGGCGGGCGTCAGCGGGGGCCTCGCCTCCCAGATCAGCACCGCGCTGTCGCAACCGGAGACCTCGCGCTGGGGGGCGCTGATCGTCGGCCTGGTCGGCGTCGCCCTCACGGGCCGGTCGTTGAGCAAGGTGCTGACGGTGGCGAGCTGCCTCAACTGGCGGCTTCCCGTGCGGACCAGGGCGCCCCTGCGGGTCATCGGCGGCGTCGTCGGGGTGATCGTCGGCATCGGCCTGGTGACGGCCATCGTCAACCGGGTGCGGGACGACCTCGGCCTCGCCGCGGCCGGGTTCTCGTTCCTGGCCGTGTTCATGGTCTACGCGGTCGCCTGGCTGGCGGTGTCCCTGGTGCTGCCGCGGGCGACGAGCGATCCCGCTGCGCTGCTCCCCGGCAGCGCCATCGTCGGGTTGACGATCACGGGCATGCAGGCGGTCAGCCAGCTCTACCTTCCCAGCCACATGGGCCGCGCCTCGCAGCTGTACGGCGCCATCGGCGCCACGATCGTCACGCTCGGCTGGTTCTTCTTCGCGGGACGGGCGATCGTGCTGGGCATGGCCGTCAACGCCGCCGTCTACGAGCGCTTCGGCTCGATCTCCCAGGTCGTCTTCGCCCTGCCCGTGGTCCGCATCCTGCCCCGGCGGTCCGCGTTCATCCGGAGGTTCTTCGACCTCTCAGGCCCCGGCGAGCGCGTTGAGGACCCAGAGGGTGGGCATCCCGACGAGGATGGCGACGCGGGCCGAGCCGGTGCGGTGGGCAGCCACCCCGGCGACGGCCGCAGCCCCCAGCGGAGCGACGGCAACTGAGCCGCCGCCGCCGTTGGCCCAGGCGGCGGTGATGCCGCCGGCGGCGAGCGCCGAGAACGCGGCCGGCACGACCAGCTTCGAGGCCCGCTCGAACAGCGGCGAGGGCGCCCGTCGGCCGACCAGGGCGAGCATGCTCACCCGGAACAGGTAGGTACCGACGCCGACGATCAGGATGACCAGCCAGATGCTCATCGTTCTCCCTCCGGGGTGAGCAGGCCCGCGGTGAGGCCGGCGACGACGGCGACAACCGGGCCGAGGTGCAGCGGGGCGGAGTAGGCGACAACCGCCACGGCCGCACCCGTGAGGGCGGCCCGGCGCATGGCCGGGGTCGTGAGCCGGACCGTGACCTCGCCGAGCAGGAACAGCGGGGCCACGAACTCGAGGTGGAGGCCGGCGGGGAGCTGGGCCCCGACGGTGGCCCCGACCGCGATGGCCACGAGCCACATGACCCACAGGGCGAGGGCGCCGCCGAGGTAGTGGCGGTGGGCGGCGGCGCGATCGCCCGGCTGCTCGTAGCGGTCCATCCCGACGGCGAAAGCCGGGTCGACCAGCAGGTAGGCGGCGAGCGCCCGCCACCAGAGGGGCGTTCCCCGCCACTTAGCGGCCATCGCCCCCGAGTAGACGATCAGGCGGGCGTTGATGGCCAGGACGGTGGCGATCACGACCAGCGGGGCGGCCCCGGCGTCGAGCAGCTGGATCGTGGCCAGCTGCGCGCTGCCCGAGAAGATGGCCGGGCCGGTCAGCCAGCCGGCGAACGTCGGGATGTGGGCGTTGGCGGCGCTGATCCCGATGACGAGGCCGTAGGGGCCGATCCCGAACATCCAGGGGACCATCGCCCGCACGCCGGCCCGGTAGTCGCGGCCGTGGCCGGTGGTCCCGGTCCGCTCGGCGATGAGTGTGGCAGGCATGTCTCCGACTGTGCGCCGGAGCTGCTGGCGGTCGCATGGACACGATCTGGAGATCGGCTGGAGATGCGCCGCCCGACACCGCCGGCCACCTGCTCCCGGAGCGCGACCCGCCTGGCCGGCTCACCGAGCCAGACGGGGACGCTCCTGGCTCAATCGTCAGCCGAATACACGAAGATGAGGTCGGAGACCTTGAGGGTCCCGGGCCCGGCCTGACGCCGGATGACCAGCTCGTTGTCGGTCTCGACCGCTGTGCCGTTGTCGATGATCTCGTTGAGCGAGCGGGTGACGTCGGAGCCGAACGTCGTGTCGACCACCAGCGTGCCGTTCAGCTCCATCTGGAGGGTCACGGAGCCGGACGGCTCGACCGTGTACGACAGGAACGGACGGGTGTGGGTGTTCAGGCCCGGCGCGTCGAAGGTCTTGATGATGTCGTTGTCGAGGCCGTCCGGGAAGGTGGTCGTGCTGTCCTGGATGGAGACGTGCTTCGTAGGCATGGGGGGTTCCTCTCATGGGTGTCGTCGGGGCCGATCCGCCGGCCCGTCCCGGCGGTCGCCGGGTGGCCTCGGAACGTGCGCCTGCACCGCTAACGAATCGCGAATCGCCGCCACGGCCCGCGGCCCCGCTTGCGCATCCGCTTCAACAAGTCCGGGCCGTCCGGCCCGGAAAGCGCCCAGGCCAAGGTCGTCGCCCGGGCCACCGGCGAGCCCGTCGAGCTGTTCGGCGACAGCACCAAGGGGATCGACGGCACCATCGGCAAGCCGCCGAGGCCGCGTCGGCGCCACGCCCTGATCCCGGCTCGTGACGCACGTGTCAGCATTACGGCGTGCACCCGCTCGACGACCATCCGCTGCGCTCGCTGTTCCGGGCCCCGCGCTCGGGCACCCGGCGGGTCTCGTCGTGGGACCGCACCGGCGGCAACGACGACTACGTGCGGGTCGCCCCGGGCGGCACGACCACCTTGCTCGACGTGGCCGGCCCGGGCTGCGTCACCCGCATCTACGTGGCGCTGGCCGCCTACGAGCTGACCGACCTGCGGGACGGGATCCTGCGGTGCTGGTGGGACGGCGAGGCCACGCCGTCGGTGGAGGTGCCGCTCGGCGACTTCTACGGCGTCACCCACGGGCGGGTCCGCGAGTACTCGTCCTTCTTCACCACGGTGAACCCCGGCATGGGCGCCTCCCCCGGGATGAACGCCTACTTTCCCATGCCGTTCGCCACGGGGGCACGCATCGAGATCGAGAACCGCGCCGACGCTTTCCTCGGCGGCCCGCTCGGCATGGTGTGGTTCCACATCGAGTACGAGACGTTCGCCGAGCCGCCGGCCGACGACGTGCTGCGCTTCCACGCCCAGTACCGCCAGGAGCGGCCGACGACACCGGCGATGGAGCCCCGTGACACCCAGCTCCACCCCGGCGTGAACCTCGACGGCGAGCACAACTACGTGGCGCTGGAGGCCGAGGGCAAGGGCCAGATGGTCGGGCTCGTCCTCGAGGTCGGGAACATCGCAGGGGGCTGGTACGGCGAGGGCGACGACATGGTGTTCGTCGACGGCGACGCCTGGCCACCCCGCATCCACGGCACCGGCCACGAGGAGGTCTTCGGCGCGGGGGCGTGCGTGCTGCGCGAGTACTCCCGCCCGTACAGCGGCTTCCACCTCGTCGAGCACCGGGACTACCAGGGCCTGGTGGGCATGTACCGGTGGTACGTGGCCGACCCGATCCGCTTCGACCGGTCCCTGCGATGGACGATCGAGCACGGCCACGCCAACAACTTCGCCAACGACTACTCGTCGGTCGCCTACTGGTACCAGACCGAGCCGCACGCCCCGTTCCCGTCCCTGCCGGAGCGCGACGCCCTGCGCCCGCCGTTGCCCGACGGGTTCGATGCGCTCCGGCAGGAGATCTTCGTGGGCATGGCCAAGCTCGTCGGCCCGGCCGAGAACCTCGCCCGCGTCGCCCAGTTCGCCGAGCCGTACTACCGCGGCGAGTTCGACCTGGCGCGGGAGCGGCTCCGGGCCCTCGACCTGCCGTAGCCCGCGTCAGCCGAAGATGTGCTGGCCCGGGGTGAGGACCCCGTCGGGGTCGTTGGCCGCCTTGGCCTGCTGGAAGAACGGGAACACGTCGCCGTAGTGGTGCTGCCAGTCGGCGGGCGACATGTTCGGGACCGCGCCGATGATGTAGCGGTTGCCGCCCAGCTCGACGGCCTTGTCGAAGAAGGCCCGGTTCTGGGCCAGCATCGCCTCGTTGCTCGGCTGGCCGGGGAAGGGGAACGGGAAGCGCAGCAGGCTGAACTGGAAGGCCGCCGGCTCGCTGCGGGGCACGATCATGAGCGGCCGGGTGAGCCGGGCGGGGGCGATGGGGAAGTAGATCGCCAGCCCGGCCCCGATGTCGGGCGGGGTGAGCTGCGAGGTCACGAAGGTGGCGAACTCGGCCGCCCGGGAGGCGGGCACGAACACGCTGACCCACGCGTGGGGCTGGGCCCAGAAGCCTGCCGCCTTGAGGGCCACGACCGCGGGGTCGACCCGGTGGACCCACTCCTCGTAGGTCACGGTCGTGATCACCGCCTCGGACCGGTTGTCGGACAGCCCGGCCAGCAGCGCCGCCTGGTCCGGCACCGCGGGCGGCGTGAAGTACGACGCCGCCTCCAGCATGTAGCGCCAGCCCGTGTCGTCGGGCCGGCGGACGATCTGGCCCTCCTGGTAGGTGAAGCGCCCGTCGCCCAGCACGGTGAGCTGGTCGGCGAGGTAGGTGGCGAGGTCGTCGTAGAACAGGTTGAAGACGAGCGCCTGGGTCTGCCGAGGGGCCAGCGACAGCTTGGCCCGGACGATGACCGCGCACTGGCCGGCGCCGGCGAGCACGGCGTTGAACACGTCGGCCTTGTGGTCCGGCGAGCACTCGACCCGCTTGCCCTCGCCGGTCACCACCTCGAGCGACTGGACGGTGTCGACCTGCGCCCCGACCTTCTGCATCGTCCCGCCCGTGCCGCCCACGCTCAACGTCCCGCCGATCGACAGGTGGACGAAGTCGGTCAGCATCGGCGGGGTCAGGCCGACGGCTGCGGCGGCCGCGTCGAGCTCGGACCAGGTCACGCCCGCGTCCACGTCGGCGCACCGGTTGTCGACGCGGTGGATGGTCCGCAGGCTGCGAGCGTCGATGGCGATGCCCCCGGGCACCAGCGCCTGGCCGAAGTTGGAGTGCGACTCGAACTCGTCGTCCGTGCCGCTCTGGCCGTTCATGGCGATGGTCAGCCCGTTGCTCCGGGCGTAGCGGACCATCTTCACGATGTCCTTGACCGACCCGGGCCGCAGCACCGCCATCGGCGTGCCGGTGACCAGGCGCCCGAAGTCGCCGGAGAAGGCGGCCAGCGCCGCCGGGGACAGCTCGAGGGTGCCGTCCAGGGGCGGCAGCGGCGTGGCGCCGGCCCGGGCCGCCTCGCTGGCCCCGGCCGGGATCCACGCCCGGTCGAGGGCGCTCCACCCCACGACGGTGACCCCGGCGACGATGCCCTTGAGCACGTTCCGGCGCGAAAGCTCTGCCACGTCTCCTCCTCTACGGAACCCGACCGACTCCGGCGTAGAGCGGGTTGGTCCAGCCCTCGAGCCCGGGAGCCGGATCGTCCGGCGGATGCCATTCGTCCACCTGCACCAGTCCGGGCTCGACCAGCTCGCAGCCGGCCAGGAACGCGGCCACCTGGTCGTGGGTGCGCAGGACCAGCGGCTCCGCCATGGCGTCGTCGAGGGCCTCGCCCGCTTCGACGTACTCCTCGGCCTGGATGTCGGCAGCCAGGTGCGACACCACCACGTAGCTGCCGCTGGGCACCTGCCGCAGCAGCCGGGCGACCAGCGCGCCCGGCTCGTCGGAGTCCCGGAAGTGGTGCAGCAGGCCGACCAGCATGACCGCCACCGGCCGGGAGAGGTCCAGCTGCGGCCGGGCGCGCTCGACGATGTCCTCGGGGTCCCGGAAGTCGGCCTGGAGATAGGTGACGGAGCCGGCGGGCGCGTCCTTCAGCATGAGGTGGGCGTGGGCCAGGACGATCGGATCATGGTCGACGTAAACGACTCGGGCGTCGGGCGCCTCCCGCAGGGCCACCGCGTGCACGTTGTCGTCGTTGGGGATGCCTGTGCCGATGTCGAGGAACTGGCGGATGCCCGCGTCGTGGATCAGCCAGCGCACCGCCCGGCCCAGGAAGGCCCGGTTGGCCCGCACCTCGCAGCGGATCCGCTCCATGCCGCCCACCAGGGCCGCGGCCTGCTCGGCGGCGGCCCGGTCGACCTCGAAGTTGGTCACCCCACCGAGCATGTAGTCGTACACCCGGGCGGCGTGGGGAACAGCGCTGTCGATCAGGCCGACTCCCTCGCGCCCGTTCGCTGTCCCCCGTCCGTCGCTCATTGCAGGCCCCCGTTTGGTCACCCCATCGCCCGGTCTGGCGGACGCTTCCGACTGTAGCGGGCCTCGCCCGCGGCGTAGCGAGCCGTGACCGGGGATCAGCGCCCGGAGGCGTAGGACTGGTCGCCGACCAGCCGGATCACCTCGTCGGGCGTGGTCGGGCCGTCGTGGATGAGCCTGCCGTCCCGCAGGGCCAGGCACCGGTCGACCCGCTCCACGTACGAGGGCTCGTGGGTGGCCACCACGATTGCCGCTCCCGCGGCGTGCGCCTCGTCGAGCAGGTCGAGGAGGGCCTGGCGGCCGGGGACGTCGAGCCCGACGAACGGCTCGTCCACCAGCAGCACCTGGAACGGCCGGACCAGCCCTACCGCGAGCGCGGCCTTCTGGCGCAGCCCCCGGCTGAAGCGGGCCGGCAGGTCGTCGGCCCGGTCCGCCAGCCCGATGGACGCGATCAGCTCGTCGAGCTGCTCCTCGGACGCCTCCACCCCGTGGAGGCTGGCGATGTACGCGAGGTGCTCGCGCACGCTGAGGTCGTCGTACAGCACCGGGTTGTCCGGCACGAACGACAGCGCGGCCCGGGCCTCGGGCGCCCCGACCGGGTGGCCCGCGACCTCGATCTCGCCCGAGGTCAGCTCGAGCAGGCCGGCCGCCAGCCGCAGGAAGGTCGACTTGCCCGAGCCGTTGTGGCCGACCAGCGCTACGCGCTCGCCGGGCGCCACCGCGAGGTCCAGGGGCGCCAGGGCGACGAGGTCGGAGTATGACTTCGAGGCGCGCCGGGCGACCAGGACGCCCGAGAGGGCCGGCGGCTGGGCCTGGGCGGGCCGGGCGCGGCGCTTGGCCTTGTCGCGCGAGCGCCGGCGGGGATCGGACGGCTCGGTCACGGGCGATCCTCCTTCCTCGGGTTGACGGCGGTCTGGAGCATCAGTTGCAGGACCTCCCGGTTCCGCAGCCACACCACGAACACGCCGAACGCGCCCAACACCACCACGGTGGCCGACGTCGCGGCCGCCACGGCCTGACCACCGCCGTTGGCCGCGGCCCGGGCGGCCAGCACCGGCAGCGTGCCGCCGATGGCGAGCACGAGCGGCCGGGCGATCCGGAACGCCTGGTACGCCCCGGTCACCTCGGGCGGCATCAGCAGCGCCTCCACGGGATCGGGCGTCGAGATCAGGCTGGCGCCCGCGCCGGCCAGTCCGCCCAGCGCCGCGGCGGGGGCGCAGACGAGCGCCACCGCCAGAGCTTGGGACCCGGGCTCGACCAGCACCGCGGCGACGACGCCCACCGCGGCCACCAACGCCATGACGGCCACCGCCACCGGCAGGTGGCGCACCCGCAGGGACGACGCCTCCACCGGCACCGACTCGGTCAGGCTCGGGTGGTCGAGCTCCTGGCCCATGGCCTCGGTGGCGTCGAGGCCCGCCAGGAACAGGGCGGCGCCGGCCAGCGCG
Source organism: Actinomycetota bacterium (assembly GCA_046734695.1). Lineage (GTDB taxonomy): Bacteria > Actinomycetota > Acidimicrobiia > Acidimicrobiales > VFJN01 > ZC4RG19. Next base: position 31,557 of record JBKPRS010000060.1, read on the forward strand.
AGCAGCGGCGTCGTGCCAGCCCACACGCCCCGCAGCGCGAGCCCGGCC
>JBKPRS010000061.1:0-1897 GCA_046734695.1 Actinomycetota bacterium
GTCTGAGGAAGTCGTATCAGGGCTTGGCCCGGCGCGCTCTCGACAGCATGAGCACCCAGACAGCGAATCGACAGAAGGAAACGACGCTGCGCCAGGCGATGCGCCGCATCGACCAGGCCGTGGCGGAGCCGCTCGACGAGAGCGTGCTCCGGGCGCTGCTGATCAGCGTGGACCGATGGGCCGAGGTGCTGCGGCGGCAGGCCGCGCCCGCCACGCCGGGCTGCGTGGTGTTCGACCCGCTGCCGCTGGGCTCGGTCTACACGGCCGGAGCGGCGTTCACCGAAGGTGCGGTCGTCATGAAGGTAGGGCCCGTCCAGTGGCTCAACGGCATCTGGACCTGGAACGGCTACGCCGAGGTCGACGGGGGCGGCGCGGCGGGCGGCTCGGGACAGGACCTGCGGCTGAACAACGCCACCGTGAGCTTCGACTTCGGCGGCCCGGTCACTGCGATCAAGTGCGCGCTGGGGGAGTACGGCGGCAACATCAATCTCGAGGTCAACGGCGCGCTCTGGAACTTCGACGACTTCTCCAAGCTGCCGGGCACCTCGCTCGGCGGCGTCTCCGTCACGAGTACGGTCACCCCGACCACCTTCCCCACCGGCGAGATCGGCAGCCTCGTGCTGGCCGGGACGATCACGTCCTTCTCCATCGGCGGGCAGGAGCTCTGGATCGACGACGTCTGCTACAGCTAGCCGGGAGGATCACAGTGGCGGCTCTCACGATCACGACGTCGACCAACATCGCGAACGCGCAGGTGGGCAATCAGGAGTTCGTCTACATCCAGACATGCATCACGCGCTCGGGCCAGGCCCGGACCGGACTGACCAAGCAACAGGTGACCTTCGACGGGCTGATGGTGGGCCCCGGCGGCTACGCCATCGAGTGGAACCCCAACCCGCACGGCTATTGGGAGAACTCTCCCGGCTGTTACCTGATCGAGGTCATCCCGGCCGCCGGCGGCCAGTGGGTGGCCGGGACCTGGACAGTGGCGGTCACGGCCGCAGCGGGCAACGACCACGGGAAGGCCTTGGCGTCGTTCACGATCGCAGCGCCGTAGGCGCCGGCCTCAGGCCCGGTGGCGGGCGACGAAGTCGAGGATGGCGCGGTTGAAGATCTCGTTGCGGTCGCCGACCACCATGTGGCCGGCACCGGCCACGTCGGCGAACTCGGCGTGGGGGGCGCGGCGGAGGAAGTCCTGCGCGCCCTCCTCGCTGAGCAGGTCGCTGCTGCGACCGCGGACCAGGAGGGTGGGGACCTTGAGGTTGTCCACCGCCCGCTCCAGCCGGCCGGGGTCGAGCAGGGAGGCGCGGGTCTCGTCAGCCGAGCCGAAGCGGCCGGTCAGGAAGCGGGGGTCCCAGTGCCAGACCCAGCGCCCGTCGGGCCGCTGCCGCAGGTTCTTGGCCAGGCCCGACAGGTCCTTGGGACGGGGCCGGTGGGGGTTGTAGGCGGCGATGGCGTCGGCCGCCTCCTCCAGGGAGGCGAAGCCGTCGAGGCTGCCGTTCATGAACTCGCCGATGCGGTCCCGGCCTTCCTCCTCGATGCGGTGGGCCACGTCCACCAGCACCAGGGCCCGGGCCACGGCCGGCTGGTCCGGGGCTTCGCCCACGGCCATGAGCGAGGCCAGGCCCCCGAGCGACGCACCGATGAGGATCGGTGGGGTGGTCAACGTGTCCGCCACGGCCCTCACGTCCCCGGCGAACGCGTCGAAGGAGTAGTCGCCGTCGTCCGGCCAGGCGCTGTCCCCGTGGCCCCGCAGGTCCACCGACAGCGCCCGGTAGCCGGCCTCGACCAGCACCCGCCAGGTCCCGGCCCACGAGTGGCGGGTCTGGCCGCCGCCGTGGGTCAGCACGACCGGGGTCCCGTCCTCGGGCCCACCGACGTCGGCCGCCAGGGCCAG
>JBKPRS010000062.1:0-11048 GCA_046734695.1 Actinomycetota bacterium
GGACAGGGTGCCCCACCCGACCACCAGCACCAGGAACGACACGCCGACCACGGCGACCATGGGCCAGTCCTCGTCCCGCCCGATGTTGATGGCGGCGAGCAGCAGGATCCAGCCCAGCGCCAGCGGGATCATCGCCTTCCAGCCGATGTTCATGAGCTGGTCGTAGCGGAAGCGGGGCAGCGTGGCCCGCGCCCACACGAAGGCGAACAGGAACACGAACAGCTTGAGCGAAAACCAGATCACGCCCCACAGCCATCCGGGCCCGATGTAGGTCGGGCCGGCCGGGCCGCCCAGGAACAGGGTCACGATGATGGCCGACATCGTGATCGTGTTCATGAACTCGGCCAGGTAGAAGAGCGCGAAGCGGAACGACGAGTACTCGGTGTGGAAGCCGCCGACCAGCTCCTGCTCGGCCTCCACAAGGTCGAACGGCGGCCGGTTCAGCTCGGCGGTCGCGGCGATGAGGAACACGATGAACGGGACGACGCCGGTGGCGATCACGTTCCAGCGTGGGATGCCGAAGTCGCCGAAGAGCTGGTAGCCGCTGCCCGACTGGGTCAGCACGATCTCGTGGGTCGACAGCGAGCCGGCCAGCATGACCACGGCCACCACCGACAGGCCCAGGGCGGCCTCGTAGCTCACCATCTGGGCCGTGCCCCGCACCGCACCGAGCAGCGAGTACTTCGAGCCCGAGGACCAGCCGGCCAGCATCACGCCGTAGACCGCGATCGACGACAGGGCCAGGATCAGCAGCACCCCGATGGGCGGATCCGCCAGCTGCATGTAGGTCGTGTGCCCGAACACCGTGATGGTGCCGTTCGAGTCGCCGTCGAAGGCGCCGCCGATCGGTACGACCGAGAACACCACGAAGGCGGGCACGGCCGAGAGGAACGGGGCCAGGATGAAGACCCGCCGGTCGGCCTTGGCCGGGATCAGGTCCTCCTTCATGATCAGCTTGAGCCCGTCGGCCAGGGTCTGGAACAGGCCCCACGGCCCGGCCTTGTTGGGGCCCACCCGGTTCTGGAAGTCGGAGATCAGCTTCCGCTCGAACCAGATCATGAGGATCACGGCCACGAGCAGCAGGCCGAACGCGATGAGCGTCTTGGCCAGGACGATCAGGACCTCGGCGAGGCCGATGCCGCCGGACAGCAGCGGGTCGTTGAGGAACGTCACGGCCGTTCCACCCGCACGTCGGTGACCGGGGCGTTGCCGTCGATCAGCACGTTGGCCCGCCCGCCGGCCTGGTTGGCGTGGATCAGGGCGATGCCCCGGGGCACGCCGGGCTCGGGCACGGTCGGGACCGTGACGTTGCCGCGGTTGGACGTGACCCGCACGTCGTCACCCACGGCCACGCCCAGGCGGTCGAAGTCCGACGGGTTCAGGCGCAGCGTGGCCGGCTCGGCCAGGTCGGCCAGCGACGGGGAGCTGCGGATCAGCGTGCCCCGGTCGTACAGCTTGCGGGACACCACCAGGCGCAGCGAATAGGCGTCCAGCAGGGGCGGGTCGATGATCGTCCACACCGGCAGCGGCACGCCCACGGCCGGCGGCTGCGGCCCGGCGGGCTCGGTGGACCCGGCGGGAGCTTCGGCGTCGCTGGCCGGCGCGTCGGCCGGGGGGACCCCGGACACGGCCTCGGCGGACACGGGGGACGGGTCACGTCCGGGCTCGCCCGACCCGGACACCCCGGCACCGGCGCCGGTGGTGACGGAACCCGCGGGACCGGGCTCACCGGTCGCCGAGCCGGACTCGACCGTGGCGGTGGCGGCCTCGGGCGTGACGGGCCCGGGCTCGGTCGCCTCCGCCGTGGTGGCCTCGGACTTGGCGGACTCGGAGCCGGGGACGGCGTCCTCGACGTCCCCGGTGGGCTCGTCGGTGGGCTCGTCGCCGTTGCGGCGGGCGGGGAGCCCGACCAGCACGCCGTCCTGGCCGGCAGCGGTGCGCAGCACGTCGTGGACCAGGCCAGCGAACGCCGGGGCGACGGCGGCGATCTCCGCGGCGATCTGCGCCGGGGACTCCAAGCCCAGGTCGGTGCCCAGGCGGTACGCGATGTCGGCGGCGATCACCCAGTCGGGCTGAGCGGTCCCCGGCGGGGTGACCTTGCGGGACAGGGTGGTGACCCGGCCCTCGAGGTTGGTCGTCGTGCCCTCGACCTCGGCGTAGCCGGCCGCGGGCAGCACCACGTCGGCCTGCTTGACCGACTCGGTGAGGAACTGGTCGCAGGCGATGACAGTGCGGGCTCCGGCCAGGCCCCGCTCGGCCAGGTCCCGGTCGGGAAAGTCGGCCAGCGGGTCGGCGCCCAGCAGCACCAGCGTGTCGATCTTGCCGTCGGCCGCGGCCCGCAGGATCCCGGCGGCGTCCATGCCGCGGGACCTGGGCAGGCCCGGCCAGCGCTCGCCGAACCAGTCCCGTCCCGAGTCGAGGGTGACGCGGCCGGGCAGCAGGCCCGGCGACATGCCGAGCTCCAGCGCGCCGTGGACGTTGGACCGGCGCAGCCCGGACAGGAAGCGCACGTCGGCGTGCGAGTGGTGCACGGCCGCCGCAGCCGCGGCGATCGAGCGGGCCGACTCGGCCAGGTTGGCCCGGCCCATCACCACCGTGACCGGGGTGTCGCGCAGCAGCGCCGCCGCGGCCCGGATGCGCTCGGGCGGCACGCCGCCCACCTCGTCGTCGGTCTCACCTGCCAGCAGCGCCCGCACGACCGGCAGCGCGTGGCCGGGCCGGTAGCGCAGCGACTCGGTGGCCAGCTCGCCGGTGACCGACGTGCGGGTGGAAGCCAGCTCCACGACCTTGACCCCGTCGTTGCGGACGGCGTGGCGCAGCCGCAGGAACAGGACCGGCAGCTCCTCCTTCACGTCGGGCCCGAGCAGCAGCACGGTCCCGCCGGGGCGGCAGGCGTCGTCGATGGTGGCCCGGGGCAGCCCCAGCACTGCCTCGGCGGGCAGGCCGTCGCCCAGCTGGGCGTCGACGTGGTCGGACCCGATGACGCCCTTGGCCAGCTTGGTCCAGGCGTACTGGGACTCGTTGGTCAGCCGGGAGCCGCCGATCACGGCGAAGCCGCCGGGGCCGGAGCGCTCCAGCCCGGTCCGGATGCCCGACGCCGCCCGGCGCAGCGCGTCGTTCCAGGTGGCCGGCTTGAGCAGCAGGCCCTCGTCGCGCACCAGCGGGCTGCCGAGGCGCTCCTCGCTGTTGACGGCCTCGAAGTCGAACCGGCCCTTGTCGCACAGCCACGACCAGTTCACGGCGTCGACGTCCACGCCCAGGTAGCGCAGCACCCGGTTGCGGCTCGACTGCACCACCACCCGGCAGCCGACCGAGCACGACGTGCACGTCGACTCGACCTGCTCCAGGTCCCAGGGCCGGGCCTTGAACCGGTAGGGCGTGGCGGTGAGCGCCCCGACTGGGCAGATCTGCACCGTGTTGCCGCTGAAGTAGCTGGCGAACGGGTGGTCGGGGAAGGTGTTGACCTCGGTCTGGCTACCCCGCTCCATGAAGTGGATCAGCGGGTCGCCCGCCACCTCGTCGGCGAAGCGGGTGCAGCGGTCGCACAGGATGCAGCGCTCGCGGTCGAGCAGCACCAGGTCGCTGACCGGGATGGGCTTTTCGAAGTGGCGCTTCTCCTCGACGAAGCGCGACTCGCCCGGGCCGTAGGACATGGTCTGGTCCTGCAGCGGGCACTCGCCGCCCTTGTCGCACACGGGGCAGTCGAGCGGGTGGTTCACGAGCAGGAACTCGAGCACGCCCTCCTGCGCCTTGGCCGTCACCGGCGAGTCGGTCGACACGACCATGCCGTCGCTGCACTCGATCATGCAGGAGGGCTGCAGGGCCGGGCCGCGGCCGGTGTCGATCTCGACGATGCACATCCGGCACATGCCGACCGACGGCATCCGCGAGTGGTAGCAGAAGCGCGGGATGTAGACGCCGTGGCGCTCGGCCGCGTCGATGACCAGCTCGCCCTTGCGGGCTTCGATCGTCTGGCCGTCGACCGTGACGTTCACGGTGGCGGGCGCGGCGGTATCGGTCACGACGGGGCTCCGACGGTCGGCGGTGCAGCAATGTACGCCTTGCCGGCCACGGGCACGGTGATCTCGACCGGCTCACCGCCGCAGTAGGCGAAGAACTCGTCCTGGAAGCGGATGAGGGCCGAGGCGATGGGCGACACGGCGGACGGGCCCAGCGGGCAGATCGTCGTCTGCTTGGGCGGCCAGGTGATGGCCGGGCTGATGTTGTCGCAGATGTCGAGCAGCTTGTTGACGTCTGAGGGGCGCCCCTGGCCGTCGAGCATGCGCCGCAGGATCTTCTCCAGCCAGGCGGTGCCCTCGCGGCACGGCGTGCACTTGCCGCACGACTCGCGTGCGAAGAAGCGCACGACCCGCCAGGCGGCCTTGACCGCGTCCGTCGTCTCGTCCATGACCACGATGGCGCCCGAGCCCAGCATGGACCCGGCCGCGCCGACGGCACCCGCCTCCAACGGCAGGTCGAGGTGCTCCTCGAAGAACCATGGCGCCGAGGCGCCTCCGGGGATGAACGCCTTGAGCCGGTTGCCGTCCACGATGCCGTCGCAGTACTCGGCGTTGTAGATCAGGTCCCGGAACGTGGTGGTGCCGAACTCGACCTCGTACACGCCCGGCCGGTTGACGTGGCCGGAGACGGCGAACAGCCGGGTGCCCCGCGAGCTCTCGGCCCCGAGATCCGTGAACGCGGCGCCGCCGTGCTCGATGATCCACGGCAGGTTGGACAGCGTCTCCACGTTGTTGACCACCGTGGGCTGCATGTAGAGGCCCTTGGCCGCGGGGAAGAACGGCGGCTTGAGCCGGGGCATGCCCCGCTCGCCCTCCAGCGACTCGATGAGCGCGGTCTCCTCGCCCACGATGTAGGCGCCCGCGCCCCAGTGCAGGACGATGTCGACCGAGTAGTCGCTGTCGAGGATGTTCTTGCCCACGTAGCCGGCGGCGTAGGCGTCGTTGAGCGCCTGGGCCAGCCGCTCCTGGGCCAGCGCCATCTCGCCCCGGACGTAGAGGAAGGCCTGGCTCACGCCGATGGCGTAGCAGGCGATGAGCATCCCCTCGATCAGCTGGTGGGGATCGCGCTCCATGAGGATGCGGTCCTTGTAGGTGCCCGGCTCGGACTCGTCGCCGTTCACCACCAGGTAGCGCGGGAACACGCCGGGCGGGCAGAAACCCCACTTGACCCCGCAGGGGAAGCCGGCGCCGCCCCGGCCGAGCAGGCTGGCCGCCTTGACGTCCTCGTGCACCTGGGCCGGCGTCATCGACTCCAGCGCCTTGCGCAGCGCGCCGTAGCCCCCGGTGTCCAGGTAGCGCTCCAGGGTGTGGCCGTCGGCCAGGTCCCAGCGCGAGGTGACGATGCGCGGGATCTCCTTGCCGTTGGCTCCAGCGCCGTCGGTCACGACCCAGCCTCCGTGGCGGTGGTGTTGCGGGCGAGCCAGACCGGCTCGACGTTGCGGTCGGGCGGGGCCACGCCGGCACGGCGGTCCTCGGGGATCTGCTGGCGGACGCGGCTCAGCGTGCCGTGGCGGGGCACGTCGTGGGCCCGCTTGCCCGCGCGCAGGTCGTCGAGCAGCTCGTCCACCTGCTCGTGGGTGACCTGGTGGAAGTAGCGGTAGTTCACCTGCATGCACGGCGCCTCGGTGCAGGCGGCGATGCACTCGACGTCCTCGAGCGTGAACTTGCCGTCGGCGGTCGTGCTGCCGGCGTGGATGCCCAGGCGGGACTCGAGGTGCTCCAGCAGGTCCTCGCCGCCCCGCAGCATGCAGGAGATGTTGGTGCACACGTTGACGACGTAATCGCCGACCGGCTCACGCTTGAACATCTCGTAGAACGAGGCCGTGCCCAGCACCTGGGCCGTGGTCACGCCGACCAGCTCGGCCACGTGCGCCATGGCGTCCTCGCTGAGGTAGCCGTCCTGCTCCTGGGCCAGGTGCAGCAGCGGGATCAGCGCCGAGCGCTTGACCGGGTACCGGCCGATGATGTCTTCAGCGAGCGCGGTGTTCTCCGCCGTGAAACGAGCCATCAGTTGTTTCCCGCTCTTGTCGGCAGATCCGACGGGCCGCTCGGGCCGCGGACTCCCAAGGTCGTCCTCACCGGTCGACCTCCCCCATGATCGGGTCGACCGAGGATATGACGGCTACCGCGTCGGCGATGAAGCCGCCGCGCAGCATGTGCGGCATCGACTGCAGGTTCACGAACGACGGCCCCCGGATGTGCATGCGGTAGGGCCGGGCCGAGCCGTCGGACACGATGTAGCACCCGAGCTCGCCCCGCGGGCTCTCGATGGCCCGGTAGACCTCGCCCTCGGGGACCTTGAACCCCTCGGTGAAGATCTTGAAGTGGTGGATCAGGGCCTCCATCGACTCGTCGATGCGGGCCCGGGGCGGCGGCGTCACCTTGCGGTCCTGTATCCGGTAGTCGCCTGCCGGCAGCTTCTCCAGGATCTGGCGCACGATGGCCATCGACTCGCGCACCTCGTTGAGCCGGATGGCGTAGCGGTCGAAGCAATCGCCGTAGCTCCCCACGACGACGCCGAAGTCGACCTGGTCGTAGTACAGGTACGGCGCCGCCTTGCGGAGGTCCCAGGGCACGCCGGTCGAGCGCAGGATCGGACCGGTGGCGCCCAGCGCCAGTGCCTCAGCGGCGGTGATCATGCCGACTCCCTGCAGGCGCTCCCGCCAGATGGGCTGGCCGGTCATGAGCACCTCGTACTCGGCCAGCCGCGGCTCGACGAGGTCGAGCACCCGCAGCGTGGCGTCGCGCCAGCCGTCGGGCAGGTCGGCCGCCACGCCCCCGGGCCGGATGAAGTTGTGGTTCATCCGCAGGCCCGTGATCATCTCCAGCAGCCGCAGCGTCTCTTCCCGCTCGCGCCAGCCGTAGATCATCATCGACACCGCGCCCATGTCCAAGCCGTTGGTGGCCAGGAACAGCAGGTGCGAGGACATCCGGTTCAGCTCGCACAGCAGCATGCGGATCCACTGCGCCCGGGACGGGATCTCCTCCTCGATGCCCAGCAGCGTCTCGGTGGCAAGTGAGAACACCAGCTCGTTGAACAGCGGGGCCGCGTAGTCCATACGGGTGACGTTGGTCGGGCCCTGGAGGTAGGTGAGGGTCTCGGCCGTCTTCTCCATGCCCGTGTGCAGGTAGCCGATGATCGGCTTGGTGCGCAGCACGGTCTCGCCGTCCAGCTCGAGCATGAGGCGCAGCACGCCGTGGGTGGAGGGGTGCTGCGGGCCCATGTTGAGGATCATCGTGTGGTCCTCGTCGCCGGGCTCCTGCTCGGCCAGCGCCGCCGCGTCCGCCTCGGACATGCGCAGCACGGCGCCCAGCTCGCGCAGCAGCTCGGCCGCGCCCGCGCCCTTGCGGGGCGCCATCTCCTGGATGCCCTCGCCGGTTCTGGTCAGGTCGGTGGCAGTCATCGTGCGGCTCCCGTCACCGGGCGTTCTGGACGCCCTTGAACTGGACCGGTATTGCGCCCACGGGGTTGTCCTTGCGGAGCGGGTAACCCTCCCACTCCTCGGGCATGAGGATGCGGGTCAGGTCGGGATGGCCCTCGAAGGCGATCCCGAACATGTCGAACACCTCGCGCTCGAGCGCCTCGGTGCCCGGGTGGACGTCGAACAGCGACGGGCACGTGGGATCGTCCGCCGGCACCTGGACCCGCAGGCGCAGCCGCTGCGCCGTGGCGTGGGACAGCAGCCCGACGACGACCTCGTAGCGCCCGGGCTCGATGCCCTCGGGCAGGTCGCGGCGGCCGCCGTAGGCGATGTAGTCGACCGCGGTCACGTCCACGCAGACGAGGAAGCCCTCGTCGTCGCGCAGGGTGCGCACCAGGTCGACGAGCTGGTCCCGCGACGGGTGCAGCACCGTCTGGCCGCGACTCTCCGTGAGCGGCATGCCGTAGCGCGTGGCCGGTGCCTCGGCACCCTCGGTTGCGGGCCCCTCGGCGCCCGTGTCCTGATCCGGATCGCTCATGGTCAGCGGCTCCCGGTGGAGGCGGCGACCGCAGGTTCGGGTACGCCGTCACGCTGCTCGACGACCAGGCCGGCGCCGGCGCCGGTCTGCTGGCGGCGGCGCAGCAGCTCACCCGACTCGATGGTGTCGCGCAGGGTCTCGATGGCGTGGATCAGCGTCTCGGGGCCCGGCGGGCAGCCCGGGGCGTAGACGTCGACCGGGACGATCTGGTCGACGCCCTGCACCAGCGCGTAGTTGTTGAACATGCCGCCGGTGCTGGCGCACACACCCATGGAGATGACCCACTTGGGCTCCATCATCTGGTCGTGGATCTGACGCAGCACCGGGGCCATCTTCTGGGACAGGCGCCCGGCCACGATCATGATGTCGGCCTGCCGGGGCGAGGCCCGGAACACCTCCATGCCGAAGCGGGCCAGGTCGTAGTGGGCGCCGCCTGCGCCCATCATCTCCAGGGCGCAGCAGGCCAGGCCGAAGGTGACCGGCCACGAGGACTTGGAGCGCGACCACTGGATCAGGTCCTCGACCTTGGCGGTGAGGAAGTTGTGGTCGATGCCCTCGAACCCCTTGGACATGTCCCAGCCCATCAGGCCCCCACCTCCTCGTGCTCGGCCTCGGCCTCGGCCTTCGCCGGCTCCGGCTCCCGCTCCCGCTCGTCACGGCCCTCCAGGCCGACCCGGCGGATCGTGGTGCTCAGCGTGCGCTCGTCGGACACGAGCGGCGACTGGCGCCGGGCCCGCTGCAGCGGCCCCCAGTCGAGGGCGCCGGCGGAGATGAGGTAGACGAAGCTCCCGAACACGACCACCGCGAAGGTCAGGATCTCCCACAGCCCGAAGGCGCCGAGGTCCCGGTAGATGACCGCCCACGGGTACAGGAAGATGATCTCGATGTCGAAGACGATGAAGATCATCGCCACCAGGTAGAACGTCACCGGGAAGCGCTGGGGCACGTCCCGGGACGGCAGGATGCCCGACTCGTAGGGCGCGTACTTCGCACTGGTCTTCCGGCGGGGGGCCAGCAGCCTCGACATCAGCAGGCTGATCGCCGCGAACGCAGTGGCGAGCACCGCCATCGCGACGACGGGTAGGTACTGGCCCATGGTCGTCAACCTCCGGTCGTGGCCGGCACCGGGGCCGAGCGGTGCTCGGCGACCCGGCGATCACGCACATGAAGCATGTAGCACAACAGCCCGAGCATGGTCGCCGAAGCGGTGGTGATCAAAGCTGCCGGCAGCCGGCGCTGGCCGATGTCCCGCACCAGCACGGCCGAGATCACCTGCGCGTCGGGATCCGGCGCCGGCACGGGCGGCGGCTGACCGGCCACCGCCACCTGCGGCTTGGCCGGCACGAACTGCACGACGGCGTAGTGCGTCGGGTTCTTGATCCGCAGCGTGTTCGTCACCCGGTTGGTGATCCGGTCCCACACGCCATCGCTCTGGCGCTCCGGCTTGCCGCCGGTCTCGAACGTGTAGGTGAACACCCGGGTGGAGGGGTCCTCCAGGCCCGGCACCTCGCCTGCCACCAGCAGCGCCTCCAGCGCAGTCTGCGCCTCGCCCCGGGAGGCGTCCGACGCCGGCAGCAGCGTCCACTCGTTGAGCTTGTCCGCGTTCTCCTCGCTCACCTTGGCCACGTCCTCGGGGGTGGCCTTGTTGAGGTCGACGGAGTCGGGCAGCCCGGACGTGTCGATGTCGTGGACCTTGGAGTTGAGCGACTGGCTGAGGTCGCCGTAGACGATCTCCTGCACGTCCCAGCCGGGGATGCGGCCGGACGGGCCCTGGCCCGGCGGGTAGATCCACCACACCATGCCGTGGATGGTCATCCAGCCGAAGAAGGCGGTGAGGGCCAGCAGGAACCCGAGCCGGCTGGCCACGTTGGTGGACAGCAGCAGGTAGATGGAGCCCATGAGGACGACGACGCCGACCAGGACCGAGAGGATGCCGCGGATCTGGGGGTCCCAGGCGATGCCGGCGAGGATGGGGACGACGGCGGCCATGGTCAGCCCCCCTCCTGTTCCTGTGCGGATGTGATGTCGCCGACCGACGGAGCCTGCTCGGGAGCGGCCGGTGTCTCCGCGTTCGGCAGGGTGGCCTCGTAGCGGGCGATCGCCGCGATCATGTCCGGGGTGAGCATGCCGTCGCCCTCGACGTCGGGGGTGTTGGGGTTGTCGCCGAAGCCGGGCATGCGGCCACTGCCGATGCCGTTGCGGCCGTAGGCCTCGCCGTTGATGCTGCCGGTGGTGACGAAGTCGGCCAGCTGGGTGTAGCTGGCGAACTGCCGCGGGATGAGCCCGCCGGTCAGGTTGGGGCCGAATGCCCCGCTGCCGTCGGGGAAGCCCACGTAGTCGCTGAGGTCGGCGTCCGGCGGGTTGATGGCGTCCTCGCCCTCGGTGATGATCGACCAACCCCGGGTGTGGCAGCGGGCGCAGGCGTAGGCGCCGCCCGCGGCGTCCTGGTTGAACAGGGCCTTGCCGGTGGCCGGGTCGTCGTAGTCGATCTTGGCGATGGCGTCGTCGATCTCCTCGTCGCTCATCCCCTCCTGGACCAGCCCGAGGTCCTCGGCCAGCGCGACCTGGGCCTCGTGCTGTGCCTCCTTCGGCGTGAGCTGGATGGAGGCCAGGTAGTCGATGACGTTGGAGATCTGCTGCTCGTTGAGCGGGCCCTTGTTGACCGACGCGCCCCAGCCCGGCATGGGCGAGAACGGCCGGCCGTAGTTGATGATGTACTCGACCTCTTCACGGGAGAAGCGCAGCAGCACCGTGTTGAGCGCGGGCGCCCGCCAGTTCACCGTGGCGACGAAGTTCCCGTCGGCGTCGAGGATCGTGTAGGTGGCCTGGCCGCCCGTGCCCTCGGGGCCGTGGCAGTTCTGGCACTGCGAGCCCTCGACGTATGTCTGCTCGCCGCGGGCCTCGAAGGTGGTCTGGAAGTTCTCCACGGCGCCCGACATGCGGCTGGGCTCGGCCAGCCAGTACAGCGGCAGGCCCACGGCGATGACGATCAGCAGGATCAGCGCCCAGCGCAGCGTGCGGTCGAGCTTCTTGGTCTCCAGCTCTTCGTCGCTCAGGTAGGGCTTGCGG
>JBKPRS010000063.1:0-36648 GCA_046734695.1 Actinomycetota bacterium
CGAGCGCCAGGTGGTCCTGCTCACCGGACGGGAGGGCGTCTTCTCCGCCGGGTTCGACCTCGCCGTGGCCATGGGTGTGTTCCTGCTGCTGTCACCGGGCCCGAGGCCGCGGTCGACGCCGGCTTCCTCGACCGGGCGGTCGGCCCCGCCGATCTGCACGCCGCCGCCCGGGACGCCGCGGCGCGGCTGGCCCAGCTCGACCTGGCCGCCCACGCCGCCAGCAAGCTGCGCGCCAGGGAGCCGGCGCTGCGGGCGCTGCGTCAAGCCCTCGACGCCGACTCCGCCGACTTCCGCCGGCGGGCGCTGGCTGCCGCGCCTTCGTAACGTCGTTCCGATACCTTTGTCCGGTGCCGCGCCCCAAGCAGAGGACCCCGGAGCTACGTGACCGGGTGCTCGACGCGGCGGTCGCGGTGCTGGTCAGCGACGGGGTGGAGGGCTTCACCACCCGCCGCATCGCCCGGGAGGCGGAGACGTCGCTGCCCGCGGTGTACGAGCTGTTCGGCGACAAGGCCGGGCTCGTCCGCGAGGTGTTCTTCGGCGGCTTCCGGCTGCTGGACCGGCACCTGGCCGAGGCGGGCGACACGGGCGACGCCCGGGCGGACCTGGAGGCGACGTTCCTGGCCTTCCGCGGCTTCGTGGCGGCCAACCCCACCCTCGCCCAGGTGATGTTCTCCCGCCCGTTCGCCGACTTCGACCCCGGCCCGAGCGAGCTGGCCGCCGGGGCGGCGACGCGCGAGTTCGTGGTGCGGCGGGTGCGACGGGGCGTCGAGGCCGGCCTGTTCCGGGGGGACGAGACCGACATCGCCCACGTCCTGCTGGCCCTGGCCCAGGGCCTGGCCGCCCAGGAGAGCGCGGGCTGGCTGGGGACGTCCGGGGCATCGCGCGACCGGCGCTGGGCCCTGGCCGTGCGCACCGCGCTGGACGGGCTGGCCGCGTCGCCGCCGCTCAGCCCGGCAGGCGGCTGACGACCAGCTTCATCGGCGGGTCCGCCAGGGCTTCAGCCGCGTCGTCCCAGCCCACGACCGCGGACGTGACCAGCGCCGGATCGAAGCCCCGCCCCACGAGGTCGAGCACCTCGGGGACGGCGGGACGGGCGTGGACCCGGCCGGTGTGGAGCGTGCAGCAGCGCGAGTACATGGCCAGCAGGGGCAGGGCCGGGTCCTCCAAGTAGACGGACACGTTGGTGCACACCCCGTCGACCGCGGTGCTGTTCAGGGCGCAGCGGAACCCGTCCTCGGTGCCCGAGGCGTTGACCGTGACCGGGAAGGCGCCGACCTTGCGCGGGGGCGGTCCGTCCTGGGTCTCGGCCCCCAGCGCGGCGGCGATGCCGAGCCGGGTCGGGTCCTCGTCGCGGTACACGACGCGGCCGGCGCCGAGGGCGACCGCGAGGCCTGCGGCGTAGAGCCCGATCGAGTGCGGGCCGCCCGGTCCGCCCATCACCAGCACGTCGGCCCCGGGCGTGGCCGCCAGCTGCGGGCCGACCGTGCGCCAGCCGTCGGGGATGTTGTCGCTGGAGCTGGCGATGGCCACAGGGTCCACGCCGTCGGGCACCGGGACCAGCATGGCGTCGGCGTGGGGGACGAGCGCGAGGTCGGCCAGGAGCCCGCCCCACTCCTGCCCGCCCATGGCCCCCAACCCGAAGGTCGACATCAGCGGATGGGCGGCGCAGTTGCCCGTCCGCCCGGCCCGGCACGGATCGCAGCGGCCGCACGAGATCTGGAACGGCACGACGACGCGGTCGCCGGGAGCGACGGTCCGCACCGCGTCGCCGACTTCGACCACCTCGGCCACGCCCTCGTGCCCCAACGCGTAGGGCGGGCCCGGGGCCGGGTAGGCGCCGCGGAGCACGCCCACGTCGATGTCGCAGGTCGCCACGGTGAGCGGGCGGACCAGCGCGGCCTCGTCGCTGCCCAGGGACGGCTCGTCGACGTCCTCCCAGCGGACGGCTCCGGGGCCGTCGAGCACGAGGCGCCTCATGCCGGCTCCGGCGTCACGAGGCGGAAGGCCACGCCCGCGAGCTCGAACGTGCGGGCCTCGACGTCCGGCGCGGCCCGGAGGTCGATCCCGACGAGGCCGGTCCGCTCCCCCGCCGCGGCCGCGACCACCTCGATGCGGGTGCCATCGGGCAGCGCCAGCGTGCGGTCGCGGGGCGTGACGGCCAGGGCCTCGCCCCAGCGCTCGGCCAGCGCGTCCGGGTCCTCGGCCGCCAGGCGGAGGCCGGCCAGGCCGGTCACGACCTCGCTGCGGACCTGGCCGGCCCATCCCGGACCGGCCCAGCGCCACGACGCCGCGGGCGTGGGCTGGTCGAAGGAGACGATGGCGGCGCCCATGTCCGCCGGGTGCACGTGGCTGGCACGGATGTCGTCGAGGTCGATGTCGAGGACCCGCCGCAGCCCGCAGCGGTCGACGTGCGCACGGGCGTCGTCCATGTCCTCGACCTGGAAGATGGCCATGTAGCCGCAGTCGCCGCCCATCCGCTGCATGAACCGCTCGGCCGGGCAGCCGTCACCGGCCACCAGGGGCGAGACCACCTCCAGGAACGTGTCGCCCACCGGGAGGACGGCGTTGTGCAGCCCGAACGTGTCGACCCCTGGATCGTGGAACGGCTCGCCGAGGCCCAGCTCCCCGGTCCACGCCGCCACCACCTCGTCGCGATCGGCGGCCGCCACCACGGCCTGGCGCAGTCGTGTCACTCGCACAGGGCCACTTAATCGGAACATCGTTCCGATTGCAACCGGTCTCGGGACCGCACGCGGTGCGAGGCTTACGTCCGTGGCGAACGGACCGACCGCACGGCTGCTGGCCTCGTGCCCCGACCGGCCGGGCATCATCGCCGCCGCCACCGCCTTCGTCGCCGGGCACGGCGGCAACGTCATCGACCTCCAGCAGCACACCGACCACACCGACCAGGCGTTCTTCCTGCGGCTGGAGTTCGAGCTCGACGGGTTCGACCTGCCCCGCGAGGACATCGTCGGAGCGTTCGCACCCCTGTCCGAGCGCTTCGCCATGCGGACCACCGTGGGCTTCTCGGACCAGCGTCTCCGCCTGGGGCTACTGGCGTCCCGGCAGGCCCATTGTGTCCACGACCTGCTCCACCGCTGGCGCGAGGGCGAGCTGGCCGTGGACATCCCCGTGCTGGTCAGCAACCACCCCGACCACGAGGGCGCGGCCGCCTGGTTCGGGGTCGAGCACCACCACCTGCCGATCGTCGACGGAGACAAGGCCGCACAGGAGGCGCAGGTGCGGGCGGTGCTGCGCTCCCACGACGTCGACCTGGTCGTGCTGGCCCGCTACATGCAGATCCTCTCCCCCGGGTTCTGCGACGAGTGGGCCGGGCGCATCATCAACATCCACCACTCGTTCCTGCCCTCGTTCCAGGGCGCCCGGCCCTACCACCAGGCCCACGAGCGGGGCGTGAAGCTCATCGGCGTCACGGCCCACTACGCCACGGCGGTCCTCGACGACGGGCCGATCATCGACCAGGACGTGCTCCGGGTCAGCCACCGCGACGACGTCGACGACCTGCGCCGCAAGGGCCGCGACCTCGAGGTCGCGGTGCTGGCCCGGGCGGTGCGGGCCCACGTCGAGCACCGGACGCTGATCTTCGGGCGCCGCACGGTCGTGTTCGACTGAGTGAGGCTCAGCCCGGGATGGTCGACGCCGCCGCGGCGGCGATGAGCTCGCGGGTGTCCGCAGCGACGAGGAACCCGGCCGCGTGCGACGCCTCGGCGGCATCGGTCGAGGCGCCCACGAACGCGGCGTGGTCGGGGTAGAGCGCGGCCAGTTGGTCCGCGGTGAACGGCGCCGTCGTCCCGAACAGGAAGCAGAACTGGCTGCCCCCCGTGGGGCTGCCGCTCAGCGTGGCGACGGGGGCGTCCACCGCGGGCGTGCGGATGCCGCCCAGGACGTTGCCGTTCGCATCCTTGGCGAAGGTGACCGGGCTCACACCGGTGGTCTCCAGCCGGGGTGCCACCGGGGGCAGCACGCCGGCCGACACCCAGCGGTCGAGGCGGTGGAAGGCGGCGTCGAGCACGAAGTGGGCGGGCCCGGTGCTGATCGGCGCGTCGCAGGTGAACGCGGGGTTGGGGTGGTTGGTCGGGTGCTGCATCGAGTCCAGCATCCGCACCGCACCCTGGCCGTCGCCGATGTCGGTCATGCCGATGCTCAGGCCGTAGAAGTCGAAGTGGGCCGTCCCCGCCACCTCCCACAGCCGGTAGCGGTCGCTGTCGGGCTGGCGGGCGCCCAGGTTGGAGAACAGCACGTCGGTCTCGGTCTGGAACACGAGCACCGGCACGCCGAGGTCGTCCCGGATGGGCGTCGGCGCCGGGACCGGCACAGTGGTCTGGGGCGGCTGGGCCAGCGGGGCGCCCCCGGCGGCGCGGCTGTGCACAAGGAAGCCGTCGTAGACCTGGGCGACCGGATGGACCGCGTCGATGTAGGTGACCAGACGGCCGGCCGACTGTGACTCCCCCACGGCCAGGACGTGCTGGGCCTTCAGCCCGCCGAGGACGGCGCTCGGGTTGTCGCGGATGGCCTGCCCGGCCTGGGAGAAGATGTCGTAGGAGAAGCTGTCACCGGGATGGGACAGGCCGGCGTAGCGGACCGCGTCGCCCCGCAGCGGGTCGTTCGAGCGGAGGGCGTCCACGCCCACCTTCTGGGCCGACACGCCGACCCACACGAACCCTTCGCGCACGAGCTGGTTGTGGGCCAGGATCCAGTCCGGGCCGGCGTCGGCGCCACCGGACACGTTGAGCCACTCGACGATCACGGTCCCGTTGAACCGGTACTTCTGGGTGGGGCGGACGACCACGGCGCGGGTCGTGTAGGGCGCGGCGGCCGACTCGGCCACGCTGAACTTCCCGTCCGTCCCCAGCGGCGAGGCCGGCGCGTAGGCATGGGCGGTCCCCGAGAGGAACACCTCGGACTGCCGGTAGCCCACCGTGGCGAGGTCGAACTGCGTGAACCCGGGGACCACCGGGACGCCGCGCCCGCCGGTGGCGGTGGTGACGATGGGGCTCGCTGCGGCGGCGCCGGCGGCGTCGGCCCCGACCATCGGGGCGAGGATGCCCACACAGGAGATCACGGCCAGCGCGGCCCGGCGGACACGACGACGGACACCCATCGGTTCCCCTCCTTCGACGGAGGGCAGCACCACGCCGGACCCGGACGGTCGGTGCCGGCGGCTCGCTGTGCTGCCACCGCCACCGACCGTATCGGAAACGACATTTGCGTACAAGAGAAGCTGTACATCTGCGGGGAGATGTGTCCTTCTCAGCTGGCGGAGGATGCCTCCAGCCGGTCCAGCTGATGGGCCGCGTAGGCGCTGTTGGGCCGGACCGCCAGGCGCTCGGCGATCAGGGCCCGGGCCAGGTCCCGGCGGCCGTCCCGCAGGGCGGCCTCCAGCAGGGTCCGCTGGAGGACGTCGCGCTGGGCGTGGGAGCCGCCGAACAGCTGGAGCCGGCGCCGGATGGGCACCAGCGTGGTGACCACGTCGGACCACCGGCCCTGCCCGAAGGCCACCAGCGCCTGGGCGGCGGGCAGGCCGATCTCCGCGGTCATGGCCGCGTTGGACCCCGCCGGCTCGCCGTTCACGTAGTCACCGAGCCGCTCGACCAGGCGATCCGCCTCGTCCTCTCGCCCGGCACCGACGTAGGCCATCGTGGCGTGCACGTCGTTGAAGGCGTACCACGGGCGGTCGTCGAGGGCCGCGGCCCAGGAGTCGGCCAGCTTGGCGAAGCGGGCGCCGGCGTCGACCCGGTCGAGGTGCAGCCGCCACAGCATGGCGGAGGCGTCGACCAGGTTGAGCATGGTGCCGTCCGTGCCGTCGTGGTGGATCTCGCGGTCGTAGATGGACAGCGCGGCCGCCGGGTCGCCCAGCTCGAGCTGGAACAGCGCCAGGTGCCACCAGTTGTGCACCGTGAACAGGTTGCCGGTCCCCCAGTCCGCCTCGCGGCGGGTGAGGAAGTCGACCCCGGTGGCGACCCGTCCCCGCATCTCGTAGGTGTGGGTCACGGCGTGGATGGCCCACACGTCGTCGGCGTTGACGGCGATCGCGGCCTGGCCCGCGTCCTCGGCGGCCTCGTAGTGGCCGGACTCCTCCAGCCCGAAGGCCTGCATGCCGCGCACGAAGGCGGTGTGGGGATGGTCGGGGTCGAGGGCGCTCAGCGAGCGACCGGGCCGGTCCCGCAGGTTGGCTGCGTCGCCCACGAAGAAGTCGAGCGCGTGCCCGGCCCACAGGGCCAGGACGTCGGTGGGCCAGCGTTCGAGCAGGTCGTCGAGGATGCGGGAGGCGCCGTACCAGTCGCCGCCCGCCCAGGCGCCGATGGCGGCGTGGTGGGCCCGCTCGCGGGGGCCCATGGGCGTGCCCGCCATCGCCTCCCAGGCGAACTGGACGATGTCGACCTCGCCGCGGCCGGTGGTCGTGAGGTAGAGGTACGCGGCCAGCGCGTTGGCGATGGCCGTGTCCCCGTGCTGCTCGAAGAGCTGGGTGGCCTGGGGGACCACGTCGGGATGGAAGCGCAGCAGCCGGTCGACCGCGCTGTCGTATTTTTCGACCGCCTCGGCCGGAGCAGTGACGTCCAGCCCGTGCTGGTCGTGCACCCTCTGGGTCGGAGAGCCGCCTGCGATGGAGGTGCTGGTGATGGTCATGCCGGCACCGTCGCGGGCCGCACTCGCGGGCCGCTCGCGCCGGCTCACAGGGCGTCGAAGGCGGCCAGCGCCACGGCCACCGCCCCGTCGTCGTCCAGGCCGCTCCCTTCCGCCAGGGCGGCGTCGTGCTCGTCGGGGTCGAGCCCGACCCGCACGGCATCGGCGATCGCCGCCAGCCGGCGGGCGTCGTCGCCGAAGACGGCATGGCCGGCCTCGGTCGAGGTCAGCGCCCCGAGCAGCACGGTCGCCGCCCGCAGGCTGCCCGTGCGGACCAGCAGCTCGTCGACCGCCCGCAGCATGTTCCACTGGATCACCCGGATCCCGGCCCGCTGCCAGTGGTCCAGCAGCCAGCGGTACTGGGCCACCGCCTCGGCGGGATCGCCGTAGCGGGCCTCGATCGAGGCGGCCGAGGCACCCGCGATGCCGAGCAGGAACGAGGCACCGCAGCGCCGGGCCTCCTCCATCGACCGGCGGAGCCGCTCGGCGGCCAGTGGGGGGTCGTCGTGGATGACCGACTCGCCCGCCACGTACCACGCCCACGCGGCAGGCACTTCCGGCGTGCCTTCGTCGAGGGCGGCCAGGAGGCCGGCCACGTCCGCCGCGGTGTCCGGGTCGCCCGCGTAGGCGCGGACCAGGGCGCGGCCACCGTGGGACTCGATCCGGTGCACCACGTCCTCGTCGCCCTCGTCGCTGCGCAGCCCGACGTCGGCCCACGCCTGCGCCGCCGCCAGGTCCCCCCGGTGCAGCGCCTGGAAGGCCAGGATCGCCAGCAGGTAGTAGGGCCGCTCGCCCTCCCCGTCCATGGCGGCGTGGCCGCGCTGCACCAGCTCCGCGCCGCGGCCGTGCTCGCCGCGGTGCCACGCCTCGTGGGCGGCGATGGCGTAAGCGTCCGCCACCCGCGGGTCGCCCCCGGCCTGCTCCGCCAGCTCGGCGGCCGCCGCGGCCCATCGCAGCACTTCGGGGCGGAGCCGGTAGTAGCCGTAGTCACGCAGCGCCAGCACCAACCGCAGCAGCGCGTCGTGGTCGCCGGCCTCCCGCAGGTGGCGCTGCGCGGCCCGCAGGTCGGGCAGCGAGGCGTCGAGCTCGTCGAACACGTCGACCTGACCGGGCCGGCGCAGCCGCTCGCAGCACGCCTCGGCGAACGCCACGTGGTGCAGGGCGTGGCGCCGGCGCAGCTCAGTGGTGAGGCCGCGCTCGTCCAGGCGGGCGGCGCCGAAGTGGCGGAGGCTCTCCAGCATCCCGTAGCGCCCGCCCGAACGGTGCAGCAGCGACCGCTCCACCAACCGGCTCAGCACGTCGGTGGCGTCCGCCGCGTCCCATCCGACCAGGTCACCGGCGGCCTCGGCCCGGAACCCCGACTGGAACAGCGCGACGGCGTCGAACAGCTCCTGCTCCTGGGGGCCGAGCAGGTCGTACGACCAGGCCACGGCGGCGGCGAGGGACCGGTGCCGGGCCGTGGTGCGCCGGCCCCCGGTCAGCAACCGGAAGCGGGTCGCCAGGCCCGTCGCCACCTCGTCCAGGGTGAGCGTGTGCAGCCGGGCCGCGGCGAGCTCGATGGCGAGCGGCAGCCCGTCCAGCCGGCGGCACACCTCGGCGATCAGCGCGACCTCGGCGTCGCTCGGCGACCAGGCCGGCTGGACGGCCCGGGCGCGGTCCACGAACAGGCGCACGGCGGGCTCGTCCCTGTCGCCGGCGGCTGGAGGCAGCAGGGGGACGGGGGACAGGTGCTCCCCGTCGAGCGCCAGCCGCTCCCGGCTGGTGGCCAGGATGCGGACGGCCGGGGCCTCGGCCAGCACCGCCTCGGCGACCTTGGCCACCGCGTCGAGCACGTGCTCGCAGTTGTCCAGCACCAGCAGGCCGCGGCGGTCCGCCAGCAGGTCGACGATCCGCTCCAGCAGGCCGACGCCCGCCGTCAGGTCCACGCCGGTGGCGCTGGCCACGGTGGCGACGACGCTGGTCTCCTCCGCTGCCGCCAGCTCGCAGAACCAGACGTCGCCGCCGGCGCGCCGCGCCACCTCTGCCGCGACCCGGGTCTTGCCGATGCCGCCCGTCCCGAGCAGCGTGACCAGCCGCTCCTCGTCCAGGAGGGCGACGACCTCGGCGACGAGCGGGTCCCGCCCGATCAGGCGCGAGCTGAACCGGGGCACGCCGCCGGACCCGGCCCGCGACGGACGAGGCGACGGCGCCGCGGGAGACTGCACCTCGTCGATGACGATGGCGTCGTGGAGGTTCCTGAGCGCGGCCGACGGGTCGATGCCCAGGTCCTCGGCCAGGGCCCGGCGGAAGCGGTCGTAGGTCGCCAGCGCGTCGGCCCGGCGCCCGCTGCGGTGCAGGGCCACCATGAGCAGGGCTTGCGGCCGCTCGCGCAGGGCCTCGTGCGCCGCCAGCGCCTCCAGGTCGGCCAGCGCCTCGCGGTGGCGGCCCAGGTCCAGCAGGCAGTCGAAACGCTCCTCCCGGGCCCGGATGCCCAGCTCGGCCAGGCGGGCGGCCTCGATGCGGGCGTCGTCGACCTCGGCCAGCTCGTCGTAGGGCGTGCCTCGCCACCAGCCGAGAGCCTCCTCCAACTGCGCCACCGCCGCCTCGGGGTCCTGGGCCCGCAAGGCGGCGGCGTCGTAGACGACGGCCTCGAAGCGGGCGGCGTCGAGCGCCCCGGGGCCCAGGTCGAGCCGGTAGCTGCCGCCCGCCGTGGTGCTGATGGCGCCCTCGGGCAGCAGCCGGCGCAGGCGGAAGACGTGGGTCTGGAGGGCGGCCCGGTGGTCGGCCGGCAGCCCCTCGGGCCACATCAGGCCGGCCAGGTCCCCGCCAGGGCCGGACCCGGCGCCCTGCAGCGCGAGGGCGCACAGGAGCCGGCGCTGCAGCGCGCCACCAGGGGTGCAGTCCCGCCCGTCCAAGAGCAGCCGCACCGGCCCCAGCACGCTGACCTGCGCACTCCTCGCCATGTGCGTCCACAGGATACGAGGTCCGGCCCAGCGCCCCGAGTGCCGCCTGTCACACGGCCGCAGGCAGAACCGTGGGCGGGAGCGTGCCGGACACCCACACCGGCTCGATCTCGACCCGGGCGAAGCGCCAGCCGGCCTCGCTGCGGGCCAGCCCGAAGCGGTACACGTTGCCGAGGCTGGCGCGGGGCGCCGGGGCCGGGGAGCCATCACCGGCGGGGCCGTCGCCCGGGACGGTGATGTGGACCTCCAGGTTGGCCCGGGCCGTGGCCCGATCGCCGTCCAGGTCGACCAGGAGGTTGGTGATCACGTGCTGGAAGCGCTGGTCCGCCGGATGGGTCCGCCGGGCCTGCTCCACGACGGCGTCGCTCCCCACGACCTCGCCGCGGACGGTGCGCACCGTGGCCTCGCCGGCCAGCAGGCCGGCCATGTCATCGAAGCCGGACTCGTCCAGGCAGACGCACAGCCGGGCGACCAGGTCGGCGATCTCCGCCCGGTCGGTGAGCTGCTGCAATTCGGGGGTGGGGCTCATGATTCCTCCGCATGGTCGCAGAACGTTGGTCGATCCAACGTTGACGCGACCAACGATAGTCACAATCATTGGCAATACCAACGATTTGTTGCTACGTTCGCAGGCCGATGACCCGCGCTGCTCCCGCCCGGGTGCGGGCCAAGACCAGCTGGCTGCTCAACCAGGCCGCCCTGCCCGCCAACCGGCTGGTGGCCGCGGAGCTGGCCGCGGCGGACGGCCGCCGTCACCACTACGTGCTGCTCGCGGCGCTCGACGAGGGCGGGCCGGCCAGCCAGGCCGACCTCAGCCGGCGCACCACCATCGACCGCAGCGACATCGTGGCGGCCCTCAACGAGCTGGCCGAGCGCGGGTTGGTGGAACGCTCGCCCGACCCCGGCGACCGCCGCCGCAACGTCATCACGCTCACCGCCGCCGGCCGCCGCCAGCTCCACAAGCTCGACCGGCTCCTCGACCGGGCCCAGGACGACCTGCTCGCGCCGCTCTCCCCCGCCGAGCGCCGGCAGCTCGTCCACCTGCTGACCCGCGTCGTCGACCACCACGCCCCGGGCTGAGCCACCCGATGGCCCTCACGCTGCGGGACCTCAACCGGGCCACGCTGGCCCGCCAGCTGCTGCTGCGGCGCGAGCGGCTCGACGTCGTGGACGCGGTCCGCCGGATCGTCGCCATCCAGGCCCAGGAGCCGCCGTCGCCCTACGTCGCCCTGTGGAACCGGCTCGCTCCGTTCGACCCCGCCGCCCTCGACACCGCGTTCGCCAACCAGGCGGTGGTGAAGGCCACGCTCATGCGCATCACCCTGCACGCGGTGGACGCCCGCGAGTACCCGATGGTCCACGACGCCATGGTCCCGACGCTGCGGGCCTCGCGCCTGTTCGACCGCCGCTTCACCTCCACCGGCCTGTCCACCGCCGACCTGGACGCCCTGGTCCCCGAGGTCGTCGCCTTCGCGTCCGAGCCCCGCCGCAACGCGGAGGTGGAGGCGATGCTGGCGGAGCGCCTCGGCGCGGCGCCCGAACCCGGTGTCTGGTGGGCGCTGCGAGCCTTCGCCCCGCTGGCCCATGCCCCGACCGGCGGGCCGTGGTCGTTCGGCCCGCGGCCGTCGTACGTGGCCGCGCCCGCGAAGCCACCGGGGACCGATCCGAGCGAGGCGCTCCAGAGCCTGATCCGCCGCTACCTGGAGGGGTTCGGGCCCGCCTCGGCGGAGGACTTCGCCCAGTTCGCCCTGCACAAGCGCACCACCGTCCGCGGAGCCCTGGCGGCCATGGCCGCCACGCTCACCACCTTGGAGGGCCCCGGCGGACGCGAGCTGTTCGACGTCCCCGGGGCGCCGCTCCCGGGCGGGGACACGCCGGCCCCGCCCCGGCTGATGGCCATGTGGGACAGCATCCTGCTGGCCTACGCCGACCGCAGCCGGGTCATCCCCCAGGAGTACCGCCCGCTGGTGATCCGCCGCAACGGCGACGTGCTCCCCACCCTGCTGGTCGACGGGCACGTCGCCGGGGTGTGGCGGCCCGTCGACGGCGCCGTCGAGGCGCGGGCCTTCCACCCGCTCCCCGACGACGCCTGGGACGGCCTCGCCGCCGAGGCCCGCGACCTCCTCGCCTTCCTGGCCGCCCGTGGCCCCGCCCCCTACGGCGGCCGCTACGGGCGCTGGTGGCCCACCCTCCCGCCGGGCGAGGCGCGCGTGCTGCCCGCCTGAAAGCCAGATGCCCACTGCCGGTGAGCGCTGCGCGATACTGCGGGCCGCGCAAGCCCCATAGGCGGCTCAAGGATGGTGGAAGGTATGTCAGACGACGTCGAGGCGATCGGACCGGTCAGCTACCTGATCGTGGAGTTCCCTGGCAGCAAGATGACGGGCGAAGGCCTGCCGATCCTCGTCGACCTGGTCGATCAGGGCCTCATACGGATCCTGGACCTCCTGTTCGTGACGCGGGGCGAGGACGGGTCGCTGGTGGCCGCCGAGCTGAGCGACATCGACGGCGACGGCGAGCTCGACCTGACGATCTTCGAGGGGGCCGCTTCGGGCCTGCTCGACGAGAGCGACCTCGCCGACGCGGCGTCGGTGGTCGAGCCCGGCTCGTCCGCCGCCATCCTGCTGTTCGAGAACCGCTGGGCCGCACCGTTCACCCAGGCCCTGCGCCGCGGCGGCGCCGAGCTGGTCGCCGCCGGCTATGTCCCGCTCGACGCCATCGCGGCGTCGCTCGATGCCATTGAAGCAGCCGAGGGCTGATCCCAAAGAAAGGACGAGCACCATGCCCGGACTCCTACGAGGCGTCGCCCGCACGGCCGTGGTCGCGGGGACCGCGACCGCAGTGTCGAACCGGGTCTCCCGGCGGCAGGCCAACCGCTGGTCGGCCCAGGAAGAGCAGCAGTACTACAGCCAGCAACAGCAGCAGCCGCAGCCGCAGTACGTGCAGGCGGCACCGGCCCCGCAACCGGCCGCCGCGGCCCCCGCGCCCGACATGATCGAGCAGCTCAAGGAGCTCGCCCAGCTCAAGGATCAGGGCATCCTCACCGAAGCGGAGTTCGACGCCCAGAAGGCCAAGCTCCTCGCGCAGTGACGCTGCTGGGAGGCCGCCATGCTCTTCCTGTACCGGCCCCGGCAGACCTACATGCCCTTCCGCCGGCCCCGGCCCCGCACGGACCAGGACCTGTACAACTACCAGATGCAGCAGGCGTTCTCCGCGACCCGTCAGGTCCCGGCGTACACGCCCGCGGCCGCACCGCAGGGTCCCGCGCCGGCTGACGACCCCGTGGCCCGGCTGAAGGATCTGGCCCAGCTCCACGACTCCGGGGCCCTCACCGACGACGAGTTCTCGGCGGCCAAGGCCAAGCTGCTGGGCCTCGACGAGGACGAGGACGGCACGTGACCTCCAACGCGGCCCGCGCCACCATGCTGGCGCGGGCCCTGCGGGCCGGCATCGTGGGCGACGGTGACGCGCTGCGCGACCTGTACACCGAGGACGTCAAGGCGTGGACCCCCTCGCGCTCGGCCTCGTCGATCGGCGACCTGGTGGCCGAGGCCGAGCGCCGGGACCAGGCCTTCTCCGAGGTCGACGTGGAGGTGGCGCCCCTCGACGTGGGCGGCGACTACGCCTGCGCCGAGTGGTCCGTCACGATGACCCACTCCGGGCCGCTCACGCTGGCCGGCGGCGAGGTCGTGGAGCCGACCGGGGCGCGCATCACCGTCAACGGCGCCACCGTCGCCGAGTTCCGCGGCGACCGGATCTGCTCGCTGCGGCAGTACTGGGACGAGCTAGGGGTGTTCGAGCAGATCGGGCTGATGGTCGACGGCGACGACTGACGCCGCCGGCAGAACGTGGCGCGCGAAGCGCCGCACCTGACCGCGGCCGCCGGCCAGCTGGACCAGCACGTAGTCGGCACCGGCTCCGGCCAGCGCAGCCAAGCCCTCGCCGACCTCGTCCGGCGTGCCGAACAGGGCATCGCGCTCGGTGTCGGCATAACCGAGGACGTGCGAGCCGCCGGCTGCAGACGGCGCCCTCGACACCTCGACGGTCCGGCGGGTGAACGCGGCCTGGCGGGCCAGGGCCTCCTCGGCCTCAGCCCGGCTGTGGGCGACGAAGACCTGCCGGGCCACCGCGACCTCGCCGGCGCCGAACCAGCCGATGCGCTCGGCGATCTGGTCCACCGAGGCGTACTGGTCGAGCAGCAGGCGGTGGCCCTGGCTCGCCGCCCGCCGGACGGACCCCTCGCTGGCGGCCGCGACCCAGATCGGCGGGTGGGGCGACTGGAGCGGCGGCGGCTCGACCACGATGTCGTCGAAGTCCCAGTGCGGGCCGTGGTACGAGAACCGCTCGCGGGTCGTCCAGGCTCGGAGCAGCACGTCGAGGGCCTCGGTGAAGCGGGCGTCGGCATCGCCCGGGTCCACGTTGAAGCCGCGGAACTCGGAGTGGCGGTAGCCCTTGCCGACCCCGAGGTCCAGGCGGCCGCCCGAGATCACGTCCAGCGTCGCCGCCTGCTCGGCCAGCAGGACCGGGTTGTGCCAGGGCAGGACCATCACGCCGGTGCCGAGCCGCAGGCTCGACGTGGCGGTGGCGACGCAGGTCTGCACCATCAACGTGGCCGCCACCTGGTTCCAGCCGCTGAAGTGGTGCTCGACCAGGAACGAGGACACGAAGCCCAGCGCCTCGGCCTCGACGTTGAGCTCCACGTGGTCGCGGATCGCCTGCGTCGTGTCGACGTCCGCAGTGCACAGCAGGCCGAAGCGCATGATGGCGGCCGAGTCTGGCGCCACCCATCGGCCCTGGCGAACGATTACGCCGGTGAGCCTGGGTGCAGCGGTTCTCGGCAGCCCCGGAGGCGCGTGCCCTGCTACTCCTCGCCCGAGAACCGCTCCCAGGCCGACTGGCGGGTCATGCCCAGGGCCTCGCCGATGCGCGCCCACGAGACCTCGCGCTCGCGCAGCGCGTCCACGACGCGCTGGACGGTGCGGTCCACGCTCTCGTGGGACTGGTGGATCCGCACCAGGAGGTCGATCAGGTCCGCCACGCTCACGGTGTCGAGATCGTCGGTGATGGCGGAGACGTCGCCACCGGAGCGCTCGATCCGTTTGCGCACCTCCTCGCGGGACAGTTCCTCGGCGATGATCTGCTGGCACAGGGCCACGCACTCGTCGCAGATGTAGACGCCGGGCCCGGCGATGAGCTTCTGGATGTCGTCCTGGTGCTTGCCGCAGAACGAGCAGTGGAGCCCGCTCGGCAGTTCCGTCGTCGTCATGCGCCGTCTCCTCGGCACGTCGCGCCTTCCTGGGGCGGGTCAGGGCGTGTCAGCGCGTGTCAGGCTATGCCTGACATAGATCCGTCGTCAGGCTAACCCTGACGTCAAGTCTGTGCTGTCGTGGCGGCCGTGATCGAGGTCGTGTTCGAGACGCACTGCTTCAGCGAGGACAACGAGCGGGGCGTCGCCTCCGGCTGGGCGCACAGCCGCCTGTCGGCCGAGGGTCGGCGGTCGGCACGCGCGCTGGGCGAGCGGCGCCGCCACGACGGCCTCGTCGCGGTGTTCTCCTCGGACCTGCACCGGGCGGCGGAGACCGCTGAGGTGGCGTTCGAGGGATCCGGCGTGCCCCTGCTGCTGGACTGGCGGCTGCGCGAGTGCGATTACGGCGAGCTCACCCGCGGGCCCGCGGTCGAACACGTCCGGGACCGGGTGCGCTATCTGGACACCCCCTACCCCGGCGGGGAGAGCTGGCGGCAGGCGGTCGCCCGGGTCGGGCGCTTCCTCGACGATCTCCCGTTGCGATGGCAGGGCCGGCGCGTGCTGGTCATCGGCCACGTGGCCACACGCTGGGGCCTCGACCATCTCGTCGGGGACATCGCGCTGGAGACTCTGGCCGCCGAGGACTTCGCCTGGCAGCCGGGCTGGGAGTACGTGCTCGCCGCGCCCGGGAGCGGGTGACGGTCACTTCACGGCTTCGACCAGGGTCCGCCCGTCCTCGTCCACCAGGGTGAGCAGGTGGGGCGCGATCTGGATGCCGACTGCGGCCTCCAGTCCCGCGTAGATGGCGGTCTCCTGGTCCATGACCCCGCGCGGGGTGGCGCACTCCCGCAGGGTGTGGGCGACGGGGCCGATCGTGATGTCGTGGCCGTCGAGCTCCCAGTCGCCGGTGCCGTCGTTGCACCCCGTGGTCACCGAGAGCGTGCCGTCCTCGTCGAACGTCAGCGCCGGCTCGGTCCCCGCGATCGGGGTCTCGATGGCGTCGCCGGTGTTCACGCCGGTCACGTCCCACTTCCCCACCAGCAGGTCCTCGGCGTCGTAGGACGTGAACTCCAGCCTCAGGTCGTCGGGCCCCTTGAGGATCAGCCGGTCGTGGTCGTCGCGGCCCTCCTCGTCCACGTCGACCTTGACGTGGTCGACGGCCTGCAGGGCGGCGAGGAACTCGTCCTCGGCCCGCTGCACCCCCTCGATGCACGCCATCTGCGTGGTGAGGACGTCACGGATCTCGACCGAGCCGTCGGAGGAGAGATCGAACGTGCCTCCGTAGACGTTGCACGGGGCCTGGCCCGAGACGTGGTCGCCCTCGACGTCGAGGGTGATCGTGGTGTGGGCGGTGGTGAACTGGAGGGAGCTGGCCTCCGGGTCGAGCACCCAGTCACGCGCCTCGATGTCGGCCTGGGTCGACGGCAGGCCCGCGGTGGCGGCGCGGTCGTCGACGCTGTTCTGCCACCCGCACCCGGCAGCCACCAGGCCCAGGAGACCGGCGACGGCTGCGAGCCTCGGGGCCGGTCGCATCAGAAGTCCACCGCGTCGCGGCTCAGCGGGCACGTCATGCAGTGGCCGCCACCGCGGCCCCGGCCGAGCTCGGCGCCCACGATGGGGATGATCTCGATGCCGGCCTGCTCCAGTGCCTCGTTGGTCGTGGTGTTGCGGTCGTAGGCGAACACGACCCCCGGCTCCAGCGCGACGACGTTGTTGCCGCTGTCCCACTGCTGGCGCTGGCTGGCGTACACGTCGCCGCCGGTCTCGATGATCCGGAGCCGGGACAGGCCGAGCGCGTCGGCCACGACGTCGACGAACGACTTGGACTCGACCGTGACGTCGACGCTCTTGCCCCTGTCGTCGGGGCGCAGCGAGAACGTCTCGATGCTGTCGACGATGTCGGGGAAGAGCGTGACCACGTCGCGGTCCGCGAACGTGAACACGGTGTCGAGGTGCATGGCGGCCCGGAGGCTGGGCATGCCCGCCACCACGACCCGGGTGGCCGCGCCCTGGTCGAACAGCGCCCGCGCCACCTGTGTGATGGCCTGCCGGGACGTGCGCTCGCTCATGCCGATGAGCACGGCGCCGTTGCCCGGCGGCATGACGTCGCCGCCCTCCAGCGTGGCGAAGCCCCAGTCGAGCTCGGGGTCGCCCCACCAGGTGCTGGCACCGGACAGGTCGGGGTGGAACTGGTAGAGCGCCTTCATGATCAGCGTCTCGTCGTGGCGCGCCGGCCAGTAGAGCGGGTTCAGAGTGACGCCGCCGTAGATCCAGCAGGTCGTGTCCCGGGTGTAGAGCGTGTTGGGCAGCGGCGGCATGAGGTAGTCCCGGGCGCCCGAGTGGTCCCGGGCCAGGGCCACGTACCCGGGCCGCAGGTCGTCGGGCAGGTCGGTGGTGGCCATCCCGCCGATGAGGAAGGCGGCCAGGGTCGCCTCGTCGAGCCCGTCGAGGAAGGAGCGGGTCTCGTTCACCAGCCCGATCCCGACCTCGTTGGGCACGATCTTGCGGTCGAGCAGCCACGCCTTGGCCTCGGGCTCGGCCATGATCTCGGCCAGCATCTCGTGCAGCTCGACCACCTCGACGCCCCGGTCGCGCAGGGTCGCGACGAAGTCGCGGTGGTCCTCCATGGCCCGGTCCACCCACATCACGTCGTCGAACAGCAGCTCGTCGCAGTTGGTGGGCGTGAGGCGCCGGTGCGCCAGGCCCGGCGAGCAGACCAGCACCTTGCGGAGCCGGCCCACCTCCGAGTGCACGCCGAGGGCCGGCTGGGCATCAGCGGTGTCGGACATCGGGCTCTCCCTGGGTCGTGGATCTCTGGGAACGGGCGTCACACCGTGATCCAGCCGGCGACGAGGGCGACGACGCCGATCACGGCGCCGATCACCGACACGGCGAGGATCACCAGCTCGGTGGGCGAGAACGGCTGACGGCCCTGCTCACGGCGGGCCATGACGAACAGCACGCTGCCGGGGGCGTAGATGATGAACGAGACGAGCATGTACTTCGGTCCCGCGGCGAACAGCAGGAACGCGGTGTACAGCGTGGCCAGCACGGCGACGGCCAGGTCGCGCGTCCGGCCCCCCGCCGCCTCTCCGGTGTAGGTCTCGCGGCTGAGCACCAGCTTCAGCGCATAGGCCGCCGCCAGCAGGAACGGGATTAGCGTCAGCGCGCTGGTCATGTTCAGCATGAAGTCGAACGCGTTGTCGGACACCAGCGCGACGAGCAGCATGATCTGGATCAGCACCGTGGTCATCAGCAACGCCGCCACCGGGGCCTGCGCCCGGTTCTCGCGGCGCAGGAAGCGGGGCATGTCGTCGTCCTGGGCCGCCACGAAGAGCACCTCGGCCGCCATCAGCGTCCAGGCCAGGTAGGCGCCGAGCACCGACACGATCAGGCCCACGCTGACGAAGACCGCGCCCCAGCTGCCCACCGCCGCCTCCAACACGCCCGCCATCGACGGCTGGCGCAGCTCGGCGAGCTCGGCCCGGGGCAGGATGCCGTAGGACACGATCGTGACGCTGGCGAACACCGCCAGCACGCTCACGAAGCCGAGGATGGTGGCCCGGCCGACGTCCTCGCGCCGGCGGGCGAGGCGGGAGTAGACGCTCGCCCCCTCCACGCCGAGGAACACGAACACCGTGGCCAGCATCGTGCCCCGCACCTGCTCGAAGAGGCCCCCGATCTGCGGGCCGGCCGTGAGGTTGTCCACGAAGACGTCGACGTCGAGCGCGAACACGGCGAGGAGGACGAAGACCAGGATCGGGATGACCTTGGCCACGGTGACGATCGTGTTGATGGTCGTCGCCTCCCGCACGCCGCGCAGGATCAGGAAGGCGAACGCCCAGACCCCGATCGACGACAGCCCGACGGACAGGAGCGTGTCGCCCTCGCCCAGGGCGGGGACGACGGCGCCGACCGTCGAGCCGATCAGCACCCAGTAGGTGACGTTGCCCACGCAGGCGCTCGCCCAGTAGCCGAACCCCGAGAAGAAGCCGAGGTACTCGCCGAACCCCGCCTTGGCGTAGGCGTAGACCCCCGAGTCGAGGTTCGGCTTGCGCACGGCCAGGGTCTGGAAGACGAAGGCGAGCATGAGCATGCCGGTCCCCGCGATGAGCCAGGCGATCAGGGCTCCGGGGATGGCCGTCTCGGTGGCGAAGCGCCGCGGCAGCGA
Source organism: Actinomycetota bacterium (assembly GCA_046734695.1). Lineage (GTDB taxonomy): Bacteria > Actinomycetota > Acidimicrobiia > Acidimicrobiales > VFJN01 > ZC4RG19. Next base: position 19,001 of record JBKPRS010000063.1, read on the forward strand.
GAAGACCCCGGCCCCCACCATCGAGCCCACCACCATGGCGGTGAGCGTCGTGAGGGCGACGCCGGGGCCGCCGGCCGGTCGGGTCTCGGTCTGCGACTCGGTCTCGGTCACGTTCGCTCCTTGGCGGGTGGCGGAGAGGTGGTGCCGGCGCCCGCGGGCGTCAGGTGCTCGATCCGGAAGCCGGTGAAGCCGTACAGGACGCTCAGGGCCGGGCTGGCGATGTTGAACATGGCGTAGGGCAGGTACTGCAGAGCCGACACGCCCAGCACCGCGCCCATGAACGCGCCGCACGAGTTCCACGGCACGAGCGGCGACGTCACCGTGCCGCTGTCGGCGGCCAGGCGCGAGAGGTTGGTCGGCGCCAGGTCGCGGCGTTGGAACTCGGCGCGGAACACCTTGGTCGGCAGGATGAGGGCGATGTACTGGTCGCCGGCCACCAGGTTGAGGCCGAATGCGCAGGCGAACACGGTGGCGAACAGCCGCCCGGTGGTGCGAGCGGCGTGGATGAGCGGGTCGACCAGCCGGGCGATCATGCCGAACTCCTCCAGCAGCGCCCCGAAGGTGACGGCCCCGAGGATCAGCCAGACGGTCGGCAGCATCGAGGCCATGCCGCCGCGGGACACCAGCCGGTCGACCTCGTCGACGCCCGAGTCCATCTGGAAGCCGGTCGCCATCGCCTGCCACACGGCCTTGATCGACTGGACGACCGCGCCGCCCCCGTCGGCCGCGAAGCCCTGCACGACGTCGGGCTGGAGGAACGAGCCCCAGACGCCGGCGAACAGGGTGGCGGCGAGGAGGGCGTAGGTCGGCGGCACCTTGCGGATCGACAGGAAGGCCAGCAGCACCAGGGGCAGCAGGTTCAGGGGGGTGATGTGGTAGACGTCGGCCAGGGCGCGCAGCTCGATGTCGTCGGGCACGACGTGGGCGTCGGTGCCCTTCACCACCCCGAGGACGGTGAACCCGATCACCGCGATCATGAAGGCCGGGACCGAGGTCCAGGCCTGGCGCTTGATGTGCTCGTAGGTGTTGACGCCGACGAGCTGCGAGGTCAGGACGGTCGTCTCCGACAGCGGCGACAGCTTGTCCCCGAGGTAAGCACCGGAGACGACCGCGCCCGCGGTGATGGCGGGCGAGACGTCGAGAGCGACGGCGATGCCCACCAGGCCGACCCCGATGGTCCCGGCGGTGGTCCACGAGCTGCCGATGCTCATGGCGACGATCCCGCAGATGATGGCGGTGGCCGCGTAGAACCACCCGGGCGAGAGCAGCTGGATGCCGTAGTACACGAGCGTCGGGATGGTGCCCGACAGATTCCACACCCCGATGAGGGCGCCCACCGCCAGCAGGATGAAGATGGCGCTCGTCACCGAGGCGACCGACCCCTTGGTCGCGTGCTCCACCTCGTCGTACGAGTGGCCGTTCTTCATGGCGATCAGGGCGGCCACCATGGCGCACAGGATCAGCGCCACCTGGATCGGCCCGTCCAGGGCATCGAGCCCGAACAGCGCCAGGGACCCGCCGATCAGCACCGCCAGCATGACCAGCGGCACGACGGAGTCGACGATCGAAGGCGTCCGGGCGGTGGCCTCGACGCCGCCGTCGGGCAGCTCTCCGCTGCTCTCACCACTGGCCATCGACGCTCCCCCGGGGGTGCTGGGTGGTGCTGCCTCGCTGGTTGGGTCTGGACGACGACTACCAGACGAGGGGGAGCCGTCCACCACCCCTCGCGGGTGAAGCGACGCTACCCGTCGTAGTCGGCGTCGCTCACGTGCTCGCCCCAATCGGTCTCCGGGCCCTCCGAGACACCCTCGGTCAGCGACAGGTGCGTCATGAGCCGGTCCGGTGCGGCGCCGTGCCAGTGCCACTCCCCCGGCGGCGTGTGAACGACGTCGCCGGGCCGGATGGTGACCCGCTCGCCGCCCCGGGCCTGGACGCGTCCCTCGCCCTCGGTGACGTAGAGGGTCTGGCCGAGCCCGTGGGCGTGCCACGCAGTGCGCGCCCCCGGGGTGAAGTGGACGGCGACCGCCCGGAGGCGCGACGGGTCCTCGCCCCGCACGATCGGGTCGAACCACACGTCACCGGTGAACCAGTCCGCCGGGCCCTTGGCCGACGGCTGGCGGGGCTGAACCTCCACGGGCGCCTCCTTCGTCTGCCGGCCCAGGCTAGACACAGGTGATGATCGAGAGCCGGGCCGCCTTCGCCGACCTCCTCGCCGACCTCGCCGAGGTGGGCGAGCGCTACGCCGGGGGCGAGTGGGGACTGAACGAGCCCGGCGACGTGGCCGAGGGCCTGCGGGTCGTGCTCCACCATCTGGCCAACGGCATCGAGACCCAGTTCGAGCAGGACCCGGCCCGCCCTTCGTTCCGGGCCATGGTCACCCCGTGGCGCAAGGCGCTGGGGGACAACGCCGACGCCCGCTACCACGACGCGCCGGTCCACCCGGCCGGGACCTACCGGGTGCGGGGCCGGACGGCCGGGGCGGTGTACGTGTCGTTCACCGTGGAGGCCGGAGCCGACGACGGGACGTTCCCGTCGGGGACCGTCGGGGTGCTCAACGACACCGGCTTCGACGTCGGCGGCGACGGCAGCTTCGAGATCACCGTCGGCGGCCCGTCCCGGGACCGGGCGTGGCTGCCGCTGGCGCCCGACGCCTCGCGGCTGACCGTGCGCCACTACTGGGAGGCCGAGCGCTCGCCGTGGCAGCCGCCGGTGCCCGACCTCGGCCTCGCCATCGAGCTGGTGGATGGGACGGACGCCGTCCCGGCGGGGCCGGCCGCGCCCACCGACGCCACGGTGGCCGCCGCGATCCGGCGGATGGGGACCTACGTGCGGAGCCGGACGCTGGAGATCATGGCCCGGCCGGGCGAGGCCGACCCGCCCGCGTTCGTGTCCCGCCTGCCCCACGTGTTCCCCGCGCCGGTCACGCCCGGCGCCCACGCCCTGGCCGCGGCGGACGCCGCGTACAGCATGGCGCCATACCTGCTGGGGCCGGACGACGCTCTGGTCATGCGGGTGCGCTGGCCGGAGTGCCGCTGCGCCAACGTCAGCCTGTGGAACCGCCAGCTCCAGACCTTCGACTACCTCCGCAACCCGGTCAGCCTCAACCGGGCCCAGGCCCCCGCCGGGCCCGACGGGACGACCACGATGGTCATCGCCCACCGTGACCCCGGCGTGGCCCACTGGCTGGCGACGGAGCGGCGTGCCTTCGGCATGGTGTTCTGGCGGTTCATGCTGCCCGAGGGCTTGATCGACACCCCCACGGCCGAGGTCGTCCCGCTCGACGCCGTACGGGACACCGTCGCTCAGACGCAGGGCACAGTCCCTCAGGCTCCCGGCTCGGCCACCACGCCGAACGCGTCCATGTAGCCGGCCAGCTCCGAGCGCACGGTGGCGGTGTCGAAGCCCCAGTCCGCGGCCGTGTAGTCGTGGGTGCCGTGCTTGTCCCGGGGCTTGGCCGCCAGGTACTCGCCGATCGCCCGCCGGTGGCCGTCCCCCAGCTCGCGCCCGATCTCGCCGTACGCGCCCGCGATGGCCCCGACCGGGTCGGACATCAGGTCGGCGAAGCGGACGTCGCCGTGCACGCCGGGCAGCGTCCCGTCCGCCCGGCGCCGGGTCACGGTCGCCAGCGCGTCGGAGAAGATCGCCCCGATCAGCGCGGCGAGCGCGTCGAGGTCCACGGCGTCGGTGCGCAGCCACTGGACCATCGCGGTCGTGCTCACCGTGGACGGCATGGTCCTGGCGGGGTCGCGGTGGGTGAAGATCACGCACGCGTCCGGGTAGGCGGCCAATAGGTCGTCGAGCATCAGCAGGTAACCGGGGGTCTTCAGCAGCCAGCGCCGCAGTGGCCGCCCGTGCTGCACGGCCTGGAGCACGGCCCGGTGGAAGGCGAGGTCCGCCGCCACGTCCGGGACCCACTCGCCCCACTCGGCCAGCGCCATCGACCAGTGGTTGCCGGCGAAGGACGGGGCGCAGAGGGTGATGCACTCGACCGGCAGGTCCGAGCGCAGCTCGTGGATGGCGGCGAACTCGGGCTGCACGTCGGCCCACAGCTCCTGCTCGGCCTCCGTCATGGCCCGGCGCTCGGCCTCGTCCGTGCCCGGCGTCAGCACCGGGTGGAGCACCTCGGTGGCCACCGGCGTGCGCAGCCCAGGGTCCAGGCCCAGCAGCTCGAACAGGATGGTGGTGCCGGACCGGGCGGGTCCCGTGACCACGATCGGGGCGTCGATGACCTCCTCAGCCACGGTCGGGTCCCGCCGGCGACCGTCGCCGAGCAGGAAGCGGGTGCGCAGCCCCCGGGCCAGCTCCTCCCGGGTCATCAGCCGCCCCACCACGTGCAGGTCGGCACCGTCCACCGCGGCCACCAGGGCCCGGAACCGGCCCTCCCAGTCCCCGTCCCCCAGGTCGCCGGGGTCGGCGATCCCCGTCGATGCCCGGGCGTCGTCGATCATCGCCCCCGCGTCGAGCGGCACCATCCGGCGGGCCCCACCGGCCGCCGGCCCCATGGCGTTGAGCCGCCGCACCCAGTCGGGCCGCACGTAGCGGTCCGCCATCGCCCTCAGACCCATGGCCCCGTCCTCCCTTCCCGCCGCGAGTCAAGCACGCCGGGCAGCCGCCTCTCCTAGGTTGGGGCCACGAGCACAGCGGGGGGAGGCGCCGATGAACGCAAGCATGCCGGCACTTGTCGGGGGGTCCGGCCCGGACTGGGAGGTGCACGAGGTCGCCGTCCCGGCGCCGGGTGAGGGACAGGTGCTCGTGCGGGTGCGGGCCGCCGGGGTGAACCGGGCCGACCTGGGGATGCTGGCGGGCGGCTACAAACCCGGCGGCCGGGAGCGCGGCGGTGAGTTCACCGCCGGCCTGGAGCTGGCCGGCGAGGTCGAGGCCGTCGGGCCCGGCGTCGACGGGGTCGAGCCGGGCGACCGGGTGATGGCGGCCGCGCTCGGCTCGTTCGCCGCCTTCGCGCTGGTCGACCACCGCCACCTCATGCCGGTGCCCACCTCGCTGGCTTGGACCGACGCCGCGGCGCTGCCGGTGGGCCTGTCGACCGAGCACGACGCCCTCATGCAGGCCGGGTTCGGCGCCGGGGACCGCGTGGTCATCGTCGGGGCCACCTCCGGCGTGGGGATGCTGGGCGTGCAGCTGGCCAAGGCCCTCGGAGCCGGGCTGGTCGTCGCCACCACCACCTCGGCCGCCAAGGTCGGCGCGCTCGCGGCGATCGGCGCCGGCCTGGTCATCGACACCTCCGCCGGGAGCGTGATCGAGGCGGTCCTGGCCGCCACCGGCGGCTCGGGAGCCGACGTGGTGATCGACCACGTCGGGGGCCCGGGCTTCGGCGACCTGCTCCCGGCCACCCGGGTGCGGGGCACGATCGTCAACGTCGGGCGCCTGGCCGGCCCGCGGGGCACCGTCGACCTCGACCAGCTCGCCTTCCGGCGGCTCCGGGTGCTGGGCACCACGTTCAGCATCCGCAGCGCCGAGGAACGGGCCGACGTCTACGCCGCGGTCACGCGCGACGCCCTGCCCACCGTGGCCGACGGGCGCGTCCGCCCCGTCGTGGACACGGTCGTGCCGTTCGGTGAAGCCCGGCACGCGGCCGATCGCATGCGGTCGAACGAGGCCGTCGGCAAGATCGTGCTCGAGATGCCGGCGGCCTGAACGGGACCCGGGAGGGCGGAGCGGTGCGCTCCGCCCTCCCCGGCCGTTGGGGGCGAGCTGGTATCAGCTGTCGTCCGTGAACGTGCCGCCGAAGATGTCGGAGTTCCCGAACGTCGGCGGGCACTGGTTGTTGGGCCCCGGCCGCAGCGCGGTCGAGTGCGAGGCGGGCAGCTCGGACGCCTGCTCGCGGTCCTCCGCCTCGTCGCCGACCATGGGCTCGGTCGTGCCCGCCACGACGTCCTCGACGAAGGCCTGGCGGTAGGTGTTGATCGCCGGGCAGACGGCGGCGTTGCGCATGTCGTTCCAGACAGCGGTGCCGAAGTCGTTGGTGGCGAAGGCGTAGTTGTAGTCGCCGAGGAACTCGGAGGTGAGCCCGTTGGCGCTCGCCGCCCTGCCGTCGCCCACGGCCCCCCGGAGCAGGGTCGTGAAGGGCCCGATGGCGCCGGTGGCCGCGTTCACCTCCGCGTGGCGCACCACGCCCAAGACCCGCCGTGGCGACGTCGTGTCGGTGCGCCACGGGTCGAGCCAGGCGTTGTAGACGAGCCAGGCGTCGGTGCCGTCGGGCGAGATGGCGATGGCCGGGAAGTTGGCCCGGTCGGTGCCGTCGTTGGCGTTGATCGGCGCCGAGTAGCTCTCGCCGCCGTTGGTCGAGGTCACGACGTATGCCCGCTCGTTGTTGGTGCCGGCCCGGTCGTCGGACCACGTGATGACGATCTGGTCAGTGGCACCACTGCCCGACGGCGCTCCGTTGGCGATGTCGACGCTCGGGAACGACGAGGTGCGGGCACCCGCGATCCCGTCGATCGTGAACCGGCCCTGCGCGGGGTCGAACTGGCCGATGCCGGCGACCGGCTGCACGACGGCCCGCGGGCGCTCGAAGTTGGCGCCGCCGTTGAACGAGCGGGCCTGGAAGAACACGCCCTGCCGGGTCCGGATGTCCGTCCCGACCCACACGACGTAGACCACGCCGGTGCTGTCGGTGCGGACGGCGCAGCCCTGGCGGCCGCCGGTCTGGTTGTTGTTGGTCGCGGGCGAGAGCTGGCGGTTGCGCCAGGTGTCGCCCCCGTCGGTGGACGCAGCGAACAGCACCGGCTCGGCGCCGCCGTTGCCCACGAAGCCGACGTTGCAGATGTAGACGTTGCCGAAGAACGGGCTCGACTCGGCGTTGTCGACCCAGATCTGCTCCTTGTCGGAGAACAGGGCGGAGTTCTGCCTGGTCACCACGACCGGGTCCATCCACGCGTCGTTGTCGCCGGCGATGGCGCCCGCGAGGTCGTCGCTGCGGGACACTGCGATCGCCGCCGCACCCGGGAACCCCGGGTTGCCGGGGAAGGGCGTGGCGATGTTCGTGTAGTAGAGGCGCTGGCCGTTGTCCCACGCGAAGTCACCGCTGGCGTCCGGCACCGGCCCGAAGACCAGCTCCGGGTCGCCGTTGGAGACCATGCCGTTCTCGAAGTAGTTCGGCAGCGTGCCGATCGGTCCGGCCGGGTCCGGCACGCAGCCGGTGTCCCCGGGCGGCGGCTGGCCTGGGGCCAGGTCGGGAGCGCCGAGACAGCTGGGCGTGGTCCGGGCCGAGAAGCCCGTGTAGGTCGGCTGGGTCCAGGTCCGGCCCGAGTCGGTGGAGAACTGGATGCCCGACACGCCGACCCCCGGCGTGAACGGGCATGTGCGGTCGTCGCCCGCGTTGCAGGCCTCCAGGTCGATGTTGTCGTTCGCCCCCGCGGCCAGGATGTTGGGCTGGGCCGGGTTGACGGCCACGCCGGGCTCGTTCTGCTTGTTCTGCGAGAACAAGTTGTCGTTGCTGCCCACCGTGACTTCGGTGGAGCCTCCCGGCGTGATCGGCACCGCGCCCGCGGGCACGGTCGGGACGAGGATCGTGATGGCTGCGGCGGCCGCAGCGATCGCGAGTCGACTGGTACGCATGAATACCCCCCATGCGTTCGTCTGGTCGGGTCTACTCGGCGTGCCGCTCACCCGCAGGCCCACCACTCTGCGTGGCGACGACCACCAGGTGCGTGGCACAGCCGCACCCACCTTCCCCCCTAAAGACGTGTCAAACCAGCTTTAGAAAATTTCGCTAGTGGCAGGCCTGGGTCCCCGAGTCGCCGAACGTCTGGCCCGCGACCGGGAGGAACTGCCAGTCGTAGCTGTCGGCGTGCAAGGTCACCGCCAGGACACCCCAGGTGGTGTCGTTGCGCACCTCGCTGCCCGTCACCGGCGTGCCGAAGCCGTAGTGGCTGCGCCCGCCGGTCCCGACCACGAAGGAGCGGATGCCCCGGGCGTCGTCCACCGACCCGGTCGCGGTCATGGGCGCGAACCGCTCGTAGTTGTGCTCGTGGCCTGCGAGGATCAGGTCGGCGTCCGCGTCGTAGAGAGCCTGCCACAGCGCCTGGGTCGCGTCGCTGGAGCCGTGGTGGGTGCCCGACGAGTAGCGGGGGTGGTGCCAGTAGGCCGCCACGCAGGCGGTGGGATGGGCCATGAGGTCGGCCCTCAGCCACTGCTCCTGGGCGCTGCCGGCGGAGCACGACACCACGCCGCAGTTCGAGTTGAGGCTGACGATGTGCCAGGCGCCCAGGTCGTAGCTGTAGTAGCCCCGGGCCGGATCGCCGGCCGCGGCGCCGAAGAAGCCGAAGTAGCCGCTCGCGCCCGACGAGTTGTAGTCGTGGTTGCCGGGAGCCGGGCGGGTCCTCGCCTTGTAGGCCCCCCACGAGGGGCCGTAGCAATCGGCGAACTCGCCGGCGGTCCCGCTGTCGTAGGCGTTGTCGCCGGTGGTGAACACCGTGCCGGGGTTGGCCCCGAGGAGGGCGGCGGTGGCCTCGTCCCCCGACGACGAGCACGAGGCGATGTCACCCGCCCCCAGCAGCACCGGGTCGCCACCCGCCGCCGTCGACGTCGTCGCCGGCTCGGTGGTGGCCGTCGTGGTGGTCGTCTCCTGGTCCCCCGACAGGATGACCACGGCGCCGACCGCCGCGGCCACCACGGCGGCCGCGACCAGGACGGCGGCGATCACCTTGGGACGAGTGCCCATGGGCTCCCCTCTCCCCTGGGCCCGAAGCCCAGGCTACGAGGCGAGCACCGAGCGCAGGGTGGCAGCGAAGGCGTCGGGCTCGCCGGTCTGGCCGTACTCGCCGCCGAGGAACCCGGCGTGGTCGCCCGGGAACGGGACGGGGTCCGTCCCGAGCCGCTCGGCCACGGCCCGCGCGGCGCGGGCCGGCATCTGGTCGGCCGATTCGGCGCCCACGGCGACGACGATGCGGGTCGGCGCGGCCCGCAGCGCGTCGAAGTCGTGGCGGTGGTGGGTGCACGTGATCATGTTCTGCCCCACCAGCGGGTTGTCCCGCGAGCCGTCGTCCTCGGCCGGCAGGCCGAACAGGGCCGGGTCGGGGCCGGGCTGGTCGGCATAGCCGGCCGGGAGCGGGCCGTCGTGGCCGGCGACGGCGATGAACTTCGCCATCGCCGGACCGAAGCCGTCGCGGTAGTACGTCTCACGGATGGCCACACAGGTCGCCAGCAGCTCCTCGCGGTCCGGCAGCTCCTGCACGGCCGGCGGCTCGTGGGCCACGAGGGTCCGCACGTCCTCGGGGTGCTGGGCCACGAGCACCAGGGCGTTGACCGCGCCGCCGCTGGTGGCGAAGAGGTCGACCGGTCCACCGCCGAGCGCGGCGATCACGCGGTGCAGGTCGTCCGCGTGCTCCTCGGGCGTGGACTCGTCCGCATCGTCGGTGCGCAGGCTGCGCTCCGCCCCGCGGGGGTCGTAGGTCACGACCGTGCGGTCATCGAAGTGGCCGGCCAGGGTGACGAAGCCGCTCGCGGCCATCGGCGACCCGATGATCAGCAGGACCGGCTCGGCGCCGGCCGCGTTGCGCCGGATGTCGTAGTGCAGCACCGCGCCCGGCGCCTCCAGCTTGTGCGTCTCCGGCTCGGTCATGGCTGGCCCTCCTCGGTGGGATGCAATTCCGCCTCTATGACTCGCCGCGCGGCCGGGAGTCATCGCGGCCGGACAAGGGACCTTGGCCCCTTCCGTCGGGCTGTGCACCGGGCCTAGCTTCACCCCAGCGTGCCCCACATCCCCTTCCCCAAGCTGCGGCCGGCCCTCGGCGCCCTGGGCGCCGCGCTGGCGATCATCCTCCTGGCCGGCGGGTGCGGCGACGACAGCCCCGGCAGCGACCTGCCCGCGGTCGAGGGCCCGGTGTCGCCGAACCTGGAGGTCCACGCCACCGAGATGAAGTACGAGCCGGACGCCATCGCGGTGAAGGCCGGCAACGTCGAGGTCGTGCTCCACAACGACGGCACCGTCCTCCACGACCTGCGCATCGAGGACCAGCCCTTCATCCTGGAGGCCCCGGCGGGCCAGACCGCGACCAGCCAGATCACGCTGGAGGCGGGCCGCTACCAGACCTTCTGCTCGATCCCCGGCCACCGCGAGGCCGGCATGACCGGCGTGCTCGAGGTGCGCTGACCGGTCAGTCCGGCAGGTCGAGGAAGCGCCGGGCCAGGTGGAGGAGCTGGGCGCGCAGCGTGTCGTCGTCGAGGTCGGCGACGAGGGGGTGCATGACCGCGCCGCCGATGGCGGCCGAGAGCATGGCGGCGGGGACGCGGGCGTCGGGGCCGGGATCGCCGCCCATGAGCGCCCGGTAGAGCCGGTGCATGACCCGGCGGTACGGCTCGTGGTGGGCGAAGAAGCGGATGATGACCGGGTCGCCGAGCAGGGTGCTCTCCATGCGGCGGCGCTCGACGGCCAGGTCGACGATGCGGTTCACCAGCACGTCGCGGGCCTGCTCCGGGGTCGGTTCCGCCTCGGCGGCCTCGACGGCCGCCTCGACCTTGGCCAGCTCGGCCTCGGCTGCGGCCACGACGATCTCGTCCTTGGTCCGGAACTGGTGGTAGACCGCGGCCTTCGTCACGCCGATGGCGCCGGCGATCATCTGCAGTGAGGTACCGCCCACACCGTGCTCGGCGAACAGGTCGACGGCCGCCTCGATGATGCGCCGCTGGGTCGCGCTGTAGGCAGTGGGGGCCGGAGGGATGGCGACCGGCGCCGTCGAGGTCATGCCCCGACGGTACTCGGCGCGGGCATGGCCCTAGCCGATCGGCTACGGTTTGGTAGCCGATCGGCTAGGGACAGACCGCCACCGTCAGAGGAGGGACCACGGTGTCAGAACCGACGACCGACGCGCAGCTCGACGGCTTCCTGGAGATCCGCAAGCCCGGCGCCCACCTGGACGAGGAGGCCGTAGCCGACGACTTCGTCCTCATGCTCGGGGTCGACCTCACCAACTTCCCGCGCTTCCCACGGGTGGACGACAACGTCACCTACAAGCGGGCCGACCTCGACGTCCGCCAGGAGCTCGACGTCGACTCCGGGGCCGAGTTGCCCGACTACGCCGGCCCCTACCGGTCCGACCTGCGCTTCACGGACTTCTCCCGGGAGGCGCTCGCCACCCGGTTCCTGCCCTGGAGCGAGGCCTACCTGCAGCTGTGCGTGGACGGCTGGGCCGCCGAGGTATCCAAGCGCTACGGGGCCGAGACGATGGCCGAGATCGAGTGGGCGGCCTGGAACGACCAGATCGCGCCCGAGATCGAGCGCATGAAGGGCGAGTTCCTGCCGGCCGGCACGGTGTACGAGGACCCGAACCAGCGGGTCGCCGAGGCCGACCGGGCCTCGACCCGGGTGGTGTACACCGGGTTGTTCACGCCCGGCCCCGACACGCGCGAGCTCGCCAAGGAGCAGCTGGTGACCTGGTTCCTCGGGAGCCACGAGTACCTGCTGCAGTGCATCGAGGCCTGGGCGACGCAGGTCATCCTGCGCGACGGGCTCGACACCATGTTCGACATCCAGTACGCCCTGTGGGGCGACGTCGTGCTGCCCGGGGTCAAGAAGCTCAAGGCCGAGTACCTCGGCATCACGGGCAACACGGTGGCCGACTGGATGAAGGACCTCCAGGTCGACGCCACCGCCCTGCCGGGCAAGGCCTTCGACCTCTCCTTCGAGATGCCCGAGCCCGACGTGGGGATCATGACGTTCAACCGCTGCGTCGCCGCCGACCAGTGGGAGCAGATGGGCCGGCCCGACATCCTCGAGAAGAACTGCCACTCCACCTGCCCGAAGTCGATGATCGTGACGACCCGGCTCTACAACCCGAACATGAAGGTGGACATCCTCGCCATCCCGCCCCGCAAGGACCCGGGCGACGTGTGCTGCAAGTGGCGCTTCAGCATGCGGGACGAGAGCGATCCCGAGTACGTCCCGGTGGATCTGACCCGCAAGCCCGGCGACTGAGCCGCCCGGGCATCACCCGGCCGCACCGGGGGCGGAGCGCACGGCGGTGCGGCCCCCGGCCGGGCCGGCGCTCACCGGGCCGGGGGCGGCGCGGAAGGTGGCGACCGCGTCGATGCCCCCGCTCTCGGCCCGCCGCAGCTCGACCTGGGCCCCGCTGGCCGTGGCCAGCCGGTTGATGATGGCCAGGCCCAGCCCCGTGCCCTCATGGCCGCTGCCGGCCTGCCAGAAGCGGTCGAAGGCGCGGGCCCGCTGCTCGTCGCTGAGGCCGGGCCCCTCGTCCACCACGTGGAGGGCCACGCCGGTGCCGTCGGGCACGACACGGATCCGCAGCGTCGAGCCCGCCGGAGCGACGTCGAGCGCGTTGTCGACGTAGTTGTCCACGATCTGGTCGACCGCGCCCGCCACCGCCAGGACCGGGGCCGAGGCCGGGCCCTCGACCACGAGCGAGATGCCGCCCTCGTCGGCCAGCGGGCGCCACTCGTCGGCGCGGTCGCGAGCCGTGGCCGCCAGGTCGACCGCCACCACGCTGGCCTCGGCGTCCGCCCTGGCCAGCGTGAGCAGCCCGTCCGTCAGGCGGGCCAGGCGATCGAGCTCGCCCGCGGCGGCCTCCAGGCGGCGCCGGGCGGCCGCCGGGTCCTCCTCCACCAGGGCCGCGGCCTGCTCGATCCGCAGCCGCAGCGCGGTGAGCGGCGTGCGCAGCTGATGGGATGCGTCGCCGGCGAAGGCGCGCTGAGCGGCGACCATGTGCTCGATGCGGCCGGCCATGGTGTCGAACGACGTCGCCAGCGCCCGCACCTCGGGAGGCCCGCTGTCGGTCGAGGCCCGGGAGGCCAGGTCGCCCGCGGCCAGCGAGTCGGTCGCCGTGCGGAGCCGGCGCAGCGGGCGGGCGATCGTGGCCGCCACCGCCACGGCCACGACCAGCGCGGCGGCCAGCGACACCACCACGGCCACCGCCAGCGTCCACAGCCGGCTGGCCACCCGGTGGTCGATCTCGCTGGCCGGGTAGGCGAGGCGGACCGCGCCGAGCACGGAGTCGCCGGACCGGACGGGCAGCGCCACGTAAACGAGCGGCTCGCCCAGCGTGCGCGAGTCCCGCTCGCCGGCCTCGAAGTTGCCGGCCAGGGCGCTCGCGATCTCGGGCCGGTTGGCGAAGGAGTCGCCCACCAGCGCCCCCGGCCCGCTGGCGGCGATGGCCTTGCCCGACGTGTCCGTGATGACGACCGTCGCCCCGGTCCGGGACCGGTACCTGGCCACGACATCGTCGAGGCCGGCCTGCTCGACCGTCGTGGTGCCCTCCAGGGCGTCCTCGGCCTTGCCGGCGAGGACGTAGGCGTCACGCTCCAGGCCGGTCTCCAGACGGTCGCGCTCGACCCGCTCCAGGTGGAAGGCGAGCGGCACGTCCTGGACGACCAGGACCAGCGCCACGATGCCGACCATCGCCGCCGCGAGGCGCCACCTCACTCCGGCACCTCCAGGCGGAAGCCGACCCCGCGCACCGCCTCGATCCAGCGGGGGTCGCCGAGCTTGCGGCGCACGGACGCCACGTGCGCGTCGACGGTCTTGGTGGGCCCGTACCAGTGCGCGTCCCACACGTGCTCGAGGATGTCGCCACGCCGGTGGACGACCCCCGGCTCGGCGGCCAGGTAGGCCAGCAGGTCGAACTCCTTGGCCGTCAGAGCGACCTCCTGGCCCGCCAGCCAGGCCCGGCGGCCCCGGACATCGATGCGCAACGGGCCCGCCTCCAGCTGCGCGCCCGGCGGGGCCGGCGCCGCGCCCGGGCTGCGCCGGCGACTGACCGCCCGGATGCGGGCCACCAGCTCGCGGAAGCCGAACGGCTTGACGACGTAGTCGTCGGCCCCCAGCTCCAGGCCGAGCACCCGGTCGAGCTCGTCGGAGCGGGCGGTGAGCACGATGATCGGCACGTCCGAGGCGGCGCGCAGGGACCGGCACACGTCGAGGCCGTCCATGTCCGGCAGCCCGAGGTCGAGCAGGACGAGGTCGAAGTCGCCCGCCGCCAGCGCCTCGCGGCCGGTTCCCACCGCGGTGGGGTCGAACCCGGCGTCGCCGAGCCCGTCGACCAGAGAGGTCGAGATGGCTGCGTCGTCCTCCACGACCAGGATGCGCACGCCGCAATCATTCCGCCCGCCGGGCCGCGGACCGGCATCGACGACAGATCTTGGACGTCTCTTGGACATCGCTGGGCCGGGATCTCGACCGCCCCCTCGTACGGTGCGAACACCAGCCGCATCGCCCGGAAGGAGGGCCGGTGAAGTCAACGGTCGCCACGGCACTCTCGCTCGTCGCCGTCCTCGCCGCCGGAGCGCTGGCGGCCGCCGCCAACTTCCGGGTGCTCGCCGGCCCGGACGACGCAGCCGGCGCCAGCACGATCGGCGCCGCCGCGCCCAACGCGGCCGAGGCCGCCGCCGCCGAGCCCGAAAGCGCCCGCGACGAGGGCCCGCAGACCTTCACGATCGGCCCGGCCGGCTCGCTGACGCTGGACGCGACCGGCGGCCTCCACCTGGTGCGCACCGAGCCGTCCTTCGGCTGGCGGGCCGAGCACCGGCCCGCGCCGGCCGGCACCGTCATCGTGGCCTTCCACCCCTCGACGGGGCCCGCGATCGTCGTGACGGCCGAGCGCGGTGGCGGCGGCATCCACGTGGTCGCCCACGAGCAGACCACGACCTCGGCCCGCCCCGTGGCCGACGACGAGCTGGACGCTGACGATGACTGACCGCCGCCGCCGCCCGCACCCGGCCCACCGGGCCCGCATCGTGACCGCCGGGGTGTCGGCGGCGACCGTGCTCGGGATCACCGCGGCGCTGGGCCTCGCCCAGCAGCCCGCGACCGCACCTGCCGGTACCGGCTCGCCCGCGGCGGTGTCCTCCTCCGCACCCGGCAGCGACTCCGGCCGGTCGGGCGGGGTGCGGCCCGCCATCCCCGCGCCGTTCGCGACCACGACCACCCGGCCGGATGCAACGACGCATGGATCCCGCTGAACCCGGCGGCGCCGGCGTCCACCACACCCGGCTGCACGTGATGGGCAGCACCGCGGAGGTGACGGTGGTGGGAGGCCGGTCCCGCCACCTCGACCTCGCCGAGCGACGGCTGGCCGATCTCGACCGGCTGTGGAGCCGGTTCCGCCCCACCAGCGACGTGAGCCGCCTGAACCTGGCCGAGGGCTTCCCCGTCCCGGTGGCCACCGAGACCCTGTGCCTGGTGGACCACCTCGTCGCCGCCTGGCGGGCCACCGCCGGCGCCTTCGATCCCACGCTGCTCCCCGCCCTGGTGGCGGCGGGCGATGTCGCCAGCCGCGACGACCCCGAGGCGCGGACCACGCTGCCACCCAGCGCGTCGTGGCCGGGAGACCCGGGCGGCATCGAGACCGACCACGCCCGGGGCCTGGCCCGGCTGCCGCTCGGGACCGCCATAGACGCCGGTGGGTTGGGCAAGGGCCTGGCCGCCGACCTGACCGTGATCGAGCTGCTGGCGGCGGGGGCGGACGGCGCGCTGGTGTCGGTGGGCGGCGACCTGCGCGTCGAGGGCCAGGCCCCGCAGGGTGCCTGGTCGATCGCGGTCGAGGATCCCCGCGACCCCGCCGAGCTGGGCCCCGTCCTGGCGCTGGCGGCCGGGGGCGTCGCCACCTCGACCCCGGCCGCTCGCCGGTGGCGCGCGGGCGGTGTCGACCGCCACCACCTGTTCTCGCCTGCGACCGGCGCGCCCGCCGACGTGCCGGTGGCGTCGGTGACCGTGGCCGCGGCCACCGCGGCCTGGGCCGAGGCGCTCACCAAAGTGCCGTTCGTGCGCGGCGCGCAGGCGGGCGTGGCGATCCTCCAGGACATGGACGTCGCCGCCCTGGTCGTGTCCCGTGACGGTGTCCGGCAGGCCACCGCGGCGTGGTCCCGCCTCGGTCGTGACCGGGGAGAGTCCGCGTGAGCCATCAGATGTGGTGGTACCTGGCCCGGGCGTCGGGCATCGTCGCCTGGGCCCTGCTGGTCGCCAGCCTGGTGTGGGGCGTGCTGCTCGCCACCCGCGTGCTCCGGCCCCACGACCGCCCGGCCTGGCTCCTCGACCTGCACCGCTGGCTCGGTGGCCTGGCCATGGCCATGGTCGGGCTGCACATCGGATCGCTGATCGGGGACAGCTTCGTCCACTTCGGCGTGGCTGACGTGCTGGTGCCGTTCGCGTCCGGCTGGCGGCCCGCTCCCGTCGCCCTCGGGGTGCTGTCGCTCTACCTGCTCGCCGCGGTCGAGGTCACCTCGCTCGCGATGCGCAAGCTGTCGCGCCGCGCCTGGCGCGGCGTGCACCTGACCAGCTACGGCCTGGTCTGGTTGGTGTCCCTCCACGCCGGGCTGGCCGGCACCGACGTGGTCAACCTGGCCTACCGCGCCGTCGCTGCCGTGCTCCTCGTGGCGGCCCTGGGGGCGACGTACGTGGCGGTGCTGGCGCCGCGCCGGCGCGAGCGGGCGCGCCTGCCGGCCGCCACCGCAGGACAGGCCCTTCGGCCCTAGGTACCGAGGACAGGACGCGCTTAGCTGGTCGTAGCCCCAAGGAGGCGCATGATGGTCCCGCCCGGTGGCTACCCCGCCCGCCTGGAGGGCCGCGTCGAGCGGCCGTTGAGTCCGTGGCTGTGGCTCGTGAAGTGGCTCCTTCTCATCCCCCACTTCGTGATCCTGGCGTTCCTGTGGCTCGCGATGATCGTGCTCACGATCGTCGCCGGGTTCGCCATCCTGTTCACGGGCCGCTACCCCCGCTCGATCTTCGAGTTCAACACGGGGGTCATGCGCTGGAGCTGGCGGGTCGGCTTCTACGGCATCTCGGCCTTCGGCACCGACCGGTACCCGCCCTTCAGCCTGCAGCCCGACCCCGACTACCCGGCCGACTTCACCGTCGACTACCCCGAGCACCTGTCGCGCGGCCTCGTGCTGGTGAAGTGGTGGCTGCTCGCCATCCCGCACTATCTGATCGTCGCGGTGTTCCTCGGCGGCTGGGGCCTGCGGTTTGGCGGCGCCGGGCTCGCCGCCGGCGGCGGGCTCATCGCCCTGCTGGCCCTGATCGCCATGGTCATCAACGCGTTCCGCCACGAGTACCCCGTGTCGATCTTCGACTTCGTCATGGGCATGAACCGCTGGTGCTACCGGGTCCTCGCCTACGCCGCGCTGATGCGCGACGAGTACCCCCCGTTCCGGGTCGACCCCGGCGGGAGCGACGCGAGAGGAGACACACCATGACCAGTGTCAAGGAGGCTGCGTCCGACTTCCTCGCCCAGCGCCGGATCGCGGTCACCGGCGTCTCCCGGAACCCCGGGGACCATGGCAGCAACGTGGTCTACAAGCGGCTGCGGGACCGGGGCTACGAGGTCTTCGCGGTCAACCCCAACACCGAGGAGGTCGAGGGCGACCGGAGCTACCCGACGCTGCACGACATCCCCGGCGGCGTCGACGCGGTCGTCATCGCCACCCGGCCCGACCACGCCGAGGCCACGGTGCACGAGTGCGAGGAGCTCGGCATCGACCGGGTGTGGATGCACCGAGCGTTCGGCGGCGGCAGCGTATGCGACAAGGCCACGGTCTACGGCCGTGAGCGCGGCATGACCGTCATCGACGGCGGCTGCCCGCTCATGTTCGACCCCACCGCCGACACCGGCCACAAGATCATGCGGTTCATCCTCACCCGCACCGGCAAGGTGCCCAAGACCGTCTGACGGTCGGGCTCAGGC
>JBKPRS010000064.1:0-5949 GCA_046734695.1 Actinomycetota bacterium
CCTCGGAGCCGCGGCCGCCGGCCCGGACGAGCGGGTCGCGCAGGCGTTGGAGGCGTCGGCCGAGCGGGCGCGGCAGCGCGGCGGCTCGTCGGCGGCGGCGGTGTACCTGTGGCGGGCCGCCGAGCTCACCCCTGATCCGGGACGGGCGGCCGCGCGGCTGCTCGAGGCGTCGCGAGCAGAGCTGATCGTGGGCAACGGCCAGCAGGCCCGCGAGATCCTCGATCGCGCCCAGACGAGCGGACTCGGGGCCGAACATGACGCCGACGCGGCGTGGACGGAGGCGCTGATCCACATCGTCGCGGGGAACGTCCGGGAGCCCGCGACGCTGTTGGCCGGCGCACTTTCGCGGATCGAGGCCGACGACACCGAGCTTGGGATCGGCGCCTGTCTCGCCGCCGACGCCACCGCGCTCGCCGGTGGGCACCTCATCGAAGCGCCGACACGGCGCACGATCGCCACGGGCACCCTGGCAGTCAGCGATCGATGCGCCGTCCGCGACCCACTGGCGCAGCTGGTCAGGGGTGTCGCTGCCCGTCTGACCGATGACCACACCGCGATCCCGATCCTGCACGCAGCCGTGACCAGCGCCACCGAGGACCAGACACGGCTCCAGACGGTCGCCGGCCGCCACGTCCATGTCGTCTACTTCGACACCGTCCTCGCAGCAGTGGATGTCTTCGACGACCGCGCGTGGGACGACCTCACGCACGCATGGGTGCAACTGGCGCGCCGGGCGGGTGCGCTCGCGGCACTGCCCCTCGCGCTCGCCTTCCGCAGCTGGCTCGAGGTGCTCCAAGGACGCTTCGGGTCGGCGGCCTCCCACCTCGCGGAGATCGAGGACGTCGTGTCCCTGACGGGTTCACGCGGGCTGCTCGGCTCACCCGCTCCCGCACAGGTGCTGCGCGACGCGTGGCAAGGCAACGAGGACGCCACACGGACCGGTGCTCGCCGCATGATGCAGGACGCCCACGAGCGCGGACAGGGCATCGGCATCGACCACGCCTACGCGGCGCTCACCATTCTCGAGATCGGCGCCGGTCGCTACGACGCCGCCCTGCGCACCGCACGACGCGTGCTCGACCACGACAGCGTCGGCGTCGCCACGCACACCCTGGCCGACGCCGTCGAGTCCGCCGCCCGAGGTGACGAGCTGGATACCGCCGAACGTGCACTGGAACGCCTGTCGGAACGAGCAGCCGCCTCGGAGACACCGTGGGCGTCCGGGATGCTCGCTCGCGCCCGAGCGCTCGTTGCCACCGGAGACAAGGCCGAGGCCTTCTTCCGTTCGGCGCTCGAGGAGCTGTCGCGCGCCACGATCGCGACCGAGACGGCGCGGACGCAGCTGCTGTACGGCGAGTGGTTGCGCCGGGCCCGGCGGCGCAAGGAAGCGCGCGAGCCGCTGCGCGAGGCGCTCGACTTCTTCGAAACCGTCGGCGCGTCCGGGTTCGCGACGCGTGCCCGAGCCGAGCTTGCCGCAACGGGCGAGCACCTGCGGAGCCGCTCGGCGCCTGTTGACCTCCTCACGCCCCAGGAAGCGCAGATCGCGCGGCTCGCAGCGTCGGGTGAGCGGAACCGCGAGATTGCCGCGCAGCTCTACATCACGACCAGCACTGTCGAGTACCACCTGCGGAAGGCCTTCGTGAAGCTCGGCGTGACCTCGCGCACGCAGCTCGCTCACGTCGACCTCCCGACTTGACACTGGGGTTTTCGGGGATTCGCCCAGCGGGCCCCCGTCTTACGTTCGTTTGCAAGACAAACGTGAGAACGGAGGCAAACATGAAATCCCTGTCCGAGTCCCTGAAGGACCTCGCCAACCGCGTCAAGGTCCTCGAAAATTCCGCAACCGCCACATTCGAGGCGGATCGGGCCCAGCTCGAGAAGCGGCGCCACGAGATCGACGAAGCGTTCAAGACCGACGCCGGCGAGTTCGAGTCCGCCGTCCGTGAGGCCGCCGACGCCGGCCGCACCTGGTGGAACGACACCAAGGCGTCGATGAAGCGCCCGCTCGACGAAGTCCGCGCACGCGTCGACAAGCGCCAGTCCGAGCACGAGCTCCATCACGCCCAGCGCGCCGCCGACGCGGCCGTCGAGGACGCGGCGGCCGCCATCGAGGTTGCTGCGCACTTCCTGAACGTCGCCGAGTACGCCGTCATCGACGCCGCGCTCGCCCGCATGGCCGCCGACGACCTCGCCGGCGCCACCGAGACCACCGGAGCGACGTCATGATGCGGCCTTACGTTGGTAGCTGGAAGCGGCTCGCCGTGTCCGGTGTCGCTGCCGTGCTCTTCGGCCTGGCGACGCTGGTCTGGCCGAGCGTCACGCTCTGGGCGCTCGTCGTCCTGTGGGGTGCCTTCGCGTTCGTCGACGGCATCACCGCGCTGAGCGCTGCGATCACCGACCGGCTCCTCGTCCACCGGGGCTGGGTCGCCTTCTGGGGCCTCACGGGCATCGCTGCCGGCGTGGTCACCTTCCTGTGGCCGTCCATCACCGCTCTGGCACTGCTCGTGGTGATCGCGACCTGGGCACTGCTCATCGGCATCTCTCAGATCGCGTTCGCCATCGCGGCACGCAAGGAGATCCCGAGAGCATGGTCCGTCGCGCTCCGCGGTGTGCTCCTCGTACTGCTGGGCGTGCTCCTCGTCATCAGTCCTGGTGACGGAGCGCTCGGCATCACCTGGGCGATCGGGTGGCTCACCTTCCTGTTCGGCACCGTGCAGCTGTGGCTCGCCTCGGTCGTCCGCCACGAGACGCACGAGCTGACCAGCCGGACGGGCATCCGGACCTCACCGCCCGGACACGCGGCGAGCTGACATGACGAAAATCGCGGCCGCAACCCGCACGCCGCACATCCCCCGCCGCCGGCCACAAGGGCCGGCGGCGGCCATCCTGCGCGACGACCACACCCACGGTTCGGAGGAAGCATCGTGAACAGCTCCGCCCAGCGGGCCGCCGACCCCGTCTACCGCACGATCCTCGTTCCACTCGACGGCTCGCACCTCGCCGACGGCGCGATCCCTACCGCCCGCGCGCTCGCCGCCCGGTTCGGCGCCACCATCCACACCGTCACGGTCGCCACCTCGGATCTCGAGCTACCGCGCTTCCGCGCCCGAGCAGCGCGCGCTCTCGGCACCGACCCCGACGACCCACGCATCCACGTCGAGGTCGACACCGACGTCGCCGGCACCGTCCACGGCTGCGCCACAGAGCTCGACTCCTGCCTGGTCTGCCTGTCGACCCACGGTAGGGGACGAGCCGCCGGGACCCCGATCGGATCCACCGCGCGCGACCTCATCACACGCGGCCGCCAACCTGTCGTCGTCGCCGGCCCCGGCGTCGTCCATCCGGCCCCGGAGGGCGAGACGGCGATCCCACCGCTCGGTGTCGACCATCTCGTCGCCTGCGTCGATGGGACTCCCGCCTGCGAGCGCGGGCTGCCGGTCACCGCAGCCTGGGCCCACGCCCTCGGCATGAAGCTCACCATCGTGACCGTCGCCGAGCCCTGCCCACCCCCGATGCGCATCGGCGCCCCCTGGCGACGCCACCACGGACCCAACGAGGACGCCGACGAATACGTTCGTCATCTCGGCGAGCAGTGGGCGCCCGACGCGCCGGGCCTGGACACCTTCGTCGTCTACGACCCCATCAGCGCCGCGGCGGGCATGAAGGACTACCTCGCCGGCCACCCGACCGGACTCGTCGCTGTCACCAGCCATCCTCGCGACCGGTTCGCACACAAGGTGTTCGGGTCAAGCGCCACCGACATCGTCCGCGCATCGACGGCTCCCGTCCTCGTCGTTCCCGCACAAGCGGTGGAGGCATGACACCCATGGACACCGGTCTGCTGATCCTCCGCCTTGTCGTCGGACTCGCGCTCGTCGGGCACGGCACCCAGAAGCTGTTCGGCTGGTTCGGCGGCCACGGCCGGCGCGGCACCGGAGCGTTCTTCGAGCTGCTCGGCTACCGCCCCGGGGTGCTCTTTGCGGTCATCGCCGGGCTGAGCGAGGCCGGCGGCGGCACTCTGCTCGCAGTGGGCCTCCTGACACCGCTCGCCGGCGCCATGATCGTGGGCGTCATGCTGAATGCGGCTTGGGCGCTGCGCGAGCGCGGCCCGTGGGTGACGAACGGCGGCTGGGAGTACCCGGTCGTTCTCGCCACGGTGGGTGCATCGGTCGCGCTCACCGGACCGGGATCGGTGTCCGTCGACAACGCGCTCAGCCTCGAGTGGTCGTCGGGCTGGGGTGTCGCAGGCGTGGCACTCGGCGTCGGGGCAGCGTTCCTGACGATTCTCAGCCGCCCCCTGTCGGACGGTCCCGGGCCCGCCGGACCGACCTCACGGCGTCGCTGCGCGCTTTCGTGGTTTGCGATGCGGGCGGATCGGGGTTCGGATCCGTAGGGCAGACGGCATGGATTCGAACAGCAGTGGTGGGTCCATGGCGGCTGCTTCGCCGTCCAGCGCCAAGTCGACGACCGCGCCCGAGTCGATCCGGAAGGTCGGCGTCGTCCACTCCCGCACTCCGGGGAACGGCTTGTCGGGGCCGACGACCGCCACGCCCAGCAGGCCTCGGTCGATTCCCTTACGGGCACCGGTCATCGGCCGGGGGTCGAGCTCATAGCGGTTGTTCGACACCAGCAGTAGGCGCGCGTTCGACCACTGCGACCCGTCGGGGAGCGTGAAGCGCAGGTCGAATGCCTCCGAACCTGGTCCGACGAGGTCGGGCAGCATATCGATCACCGTTCGCAACTTCGCGTCGCGATAGGCCGGCGACTGCACGATCGCGCCGTACAAGCCCAGCGACGCGATGTTCACGAAGATCCGGCCGTTGACCCGTGCCAGGTCGATTCTCCGCTCCGCTCCCTGGACGAACGCGTCGAGCGCGCCGACCACGTCGTCGCGACCGACGCCGATGTCGATCGCGAAATGGTTGCGTGTGCCGGCCGGGACACATACGTACGGAACGTCGTGCTCGGCGGCGACAGCCGCGACCGCGGCCTGTGACCCGTCACCGCCGGCCATGCCGATCACGCCCGCGCCACCCTCGACGGCCGCGGCGGCCAGCGCAGACAGATCATCCCCTCGCTCGAACACGACGGGCTCGATGCCCCTGGCGCGGCACTGCCCGACAAGGTCGTAGCGCGACGCCGTACCCCCACCCGACCTCGGATTCAC
The DNA here is from genome assembly GCA_046734695.1 of Actinomycetota bacterium. Classification (GTDB taxonomy): domain Bacteria; phylum Actinomycetota; class Acidimicrobiia; order Acidimicrobiales; family VFJN01; genus ZC4RG19. Next base: position 5,168 of record JBKPRS010000064.1, read on the forward strand.
GATGAGCACCGGCTTGTCCGGGTGCGTCTCGACCGGCATGAGCGTCCAGTGTCCCCTGGATCGTGTCAAGTCGCCAGGGACCCGCGCCTCGGCGGTCAGCGGTCGAGCCGTCGGCGGCGGCGGGCCAGGGCGGCGACGGTGAGCAGCGCCAGCGCCTCACCCGTGAGGGATCCGGCGATCACATCGAGGGGGTAGTGGACGCCCGTGTGGACTCGCGAGTAGGCGACGAGCGTGGCGGCGGTGCTGACAGGGATCCCGGCCGCAGGTGCCGCACTGGCCACGCCGGTGGCGAAGGCGGACGCCGACGCCGCGTGGCCCGACGGGAACGAGGTGGTGCGAGGCATCGTCACCTGGCGGGTGATCGGGACGCGGTGGATGGCGCGGTCGGGTCGTTGCCGGCGGCCGAGCGGCTTCAGCACCAGGTTGACGACAACCGAGGTGACGGCGACCGAGGCGAGACCGTTGACCGCAGCGCGGCGGCCGCCCGGTCCCCCGACGGTCGCCAGGGCTGCGGCACTCGCTATCCACAGCTTCGAGTTGTCGGCGGCCCGGGACAGCCGTCGAAAGACGCCGTCCAAAGTGGGGGTGGGCGTGGCGGCGATCGCCGCGTAGACGGCGAGATCGAGGCTGTTGACCTCGGCCCACCAGCCTTGGGTGTCTGGCGGACCCTTCCGGGGCTCGGCGTGCTTCGACAGCGCGCCCATGCCCGGCGCGTCACCGCGATCCGCGGTCGTCACTCGATCATCCGCTCTGCCCTGCTGTCCTGCGGCTTTGCGTGTGCC
>JBKPRS010000065.1:0-21898 GCA_046734695.1 Actinomycetota bacterium
GGCCGAGGCCGCGGGCCGGCCGGTCCCGACCGTCACCGGCAGCACCATGGTGGCCATCGCCGGCGACCCCGCCCTCCCCCCGCCGGACGCCCTGGTCCGGGCGCTGGCCGACCCCGACGGCCTGTATGGCATCCCGGCGGAGGCGGTGCCGGACGCGCTGGTCACGGGCGGGCCCGAGGCCGTGTCCGCCCGCCTGGCGGGCCTGGCCGAGATCGGCGCCGAGCGCGTGGTCGTCACCCTGACGGCGGGCGACTGGTTCCGCCAGGCCGAGCTCCTCGCCGAGGCCGCCCGAGGGCTATGACCGCTCCAGGGCGGCGCGGTCCCACGTCGCCAGGTCCGCCGCGGCCGCGTAGGTGTCCTCCAGGAACGAGAGCAGCATCCCGTCCCCGTCGTCGGACTGGCGGACCGCTCGGTACGGCAGGACGAACTCGCCGAGGTCCTCTGCGTAGCCTGCGATGCCGGATGGGCGCACGGGCGCGGCCGGGAAGCCGGAGGGCTCGGGGTAGGCGTAGGAGTAGAACACGCCCTCGTCGGGGCCGCCGGGCCAGTAGCCGGCGCTCGACACCTCGTGGGAGTAGGCGTCGACCATGACCCAGTCGGCGCAGTTGGGGGCGCCGCCGGGGTGCGTGGGGGCCTCGCGGCCGGAGAACCGGGTCACGGCCAGGTCGAAGGCGCCCCAGAAGAAGTGGACCGGGCTCACCTTGCCTATGAAGCCGGCGCGGAACTCGGACATCACCCGCTCGGCCTGGACCAGGGACAGCCAGAACCGGTGGGCGTAGTCCGCGTCGTAGGACGCGTGCTCGTGGTCGTCGGCGAACGGAGTGGCGTCCACGACCTCGACCGGGCGGGCGAGGATGTCGACGCCCAGGCCCAGCTCCGAGAGCCGGGCCATCACCTCGGCGTAGAAGTCGGCCACCGACCGCGGGGCCAGCGCGACCGTCGCGCCGGGCCCGTCGACCGGCTCGATCGCCAATTCGTGGCGGTTGAAGTCGAACACCATCTCGAACGCCGTCGTGCCGTACGGCATCAGCGACGTGGTCAGGCCGCGGGCGTTCACGTAGAGCGTGATGTGCCACCAGTGGTTGACCCGCGGCGCCAAGGCCAGGCGGACCTTGCCGACCACCTGGGTCCAGCGGTGCAGGGTGTCACGGGTGTCGGTCCACTCCGACAGCGGGAGCTCGGGCCACGACGACATGGCGGCGCCGGGCCTCAGCGTCGCGCGTCGCGGCGGGCTTGCCGGCGTGCGCCCTCGGCGAGCGACGAGGCCTCCTGCTTCTTCCGCGCCGGTGACTTGGCCGCGGCCGCTTCGTGGCCGGAGTCGCCGGCGCCGGGCTGTCCGCCGCCCGTGCGGCGCCGGCAGGTCCCGTGCCGTCGCTGCGAGCCGCGGCCAGCCGGTCGGCGCGGAGCTCGGCCGCGCTGCGCCGCGCGGCCTTGGCCAGCGCGGTGCTGACACGGGCCAGAGCGACCTCGAACACCTCGGCCTTGTCCCGGGACCGCTGGCCTCGTGAGTACGCCGCGCCCCGGGCGCCGGCCTCCCCCACCCTGGCGCCGGCCCCACGGCGGTACTGGCCGACGTGCTTGTTGCGGGCGCGCCGCACCCGGGTGTGCAGGTCGAGGAGCGCGTCCTCGTCCAGCGGGGCAAGCGCAGCCGGCTCGGTCTCGCGCAGGATCGCAAGCTCTGCGTCGCTCATTCCCGGGGGTTGCGCCATGTTCGACCTACCTGACCGGACGGAACAGTACCCGGTCGACTCACAAGGCGAGCGCTCGAGCGGCCGCCGCGATCTTGGCTTCGCCGGTGGTCGTCAGCTGGCGGACGATGCCCACGAACGTGGGGTGTTCGAGGCCGGAGACCAGGAACGTCCAGCGGTAGGCGCGCCGCTGATGGGCGCGGATCTCCTCCCGCTCGTCGAGGCTCAACGGGCGGCCGGCGGCCTTGTGGAGGGCGTCGATGTCCAGGTCGATCTGCTGGGCGAGGAGCCCGTCGACCGCTCCGCCCAGCTCCAACAGCCCGTCGATCGCCTGCTCGCGCTGCTCGGCCGTCAGCCCGGCGGCGACCTCGTCGATGAGCAGGCTGTCCAGGCGGGCATGGCGGGACTCGTCGATCCAGTGGAAGCGCAGGATGTCCCGGAACAGCTCGTCCAGCTCGCCCCGGTCCCGGACGTGCTCGACGTAGTGCAGCTGGGTGAACCACTCGATCATGCTGGTCAGCAGCAGGGCGGTGAGCGGCGGTGTGGCCAGGACGGCCTCGGCGACCGCCTCCCGGCCCGGCACCAGGCCGCAGGGGACGCCGAACCCGGCCGCGAACTGGTCGCAGGCCCGGCGCAGCATCTCCTGGTGCTTGGTCTCCTCCTCGGCGAAGCGCAGCAGGGACCACAGCCTCGTCTCGTCGCCGTACACGTCGGCCCGGGCGCGGTCCATCACCATCGGGACGATGTACTCCTCGACGAAGGCGAAGATGTGGCAGTAGCTGTTGCCGCGGATCTGGTTGAGCATCCGCTTCTCGTCGTCGCTGAGGCAGGCGATGCCGTTCACGCCGGCGATGCGCTCGGGCAGGAACGGCTTGGAGAAGTCGAAGTCGCGGCCCTGGAAGCAGTCGTCGACCGCGGTCTGATCGCGCAGGCCGCAGACGCCTTCGGTGAGATCGACGCCCGCTTCGAGCAGGCGTGCACGCTCCTCCTGCTGCCGGACCACGCCGAACGGGCACGCCTCATGCTCCGCGACCTCGGCTGCCGGCCGCCGGCGTGAGCGAGATGAGGCCCTCCCGAAGGAGGGCCTCATCCCTATTCGCTGGATGGAGGTCGGGTCAGATCACCTCGACCCACTGGGTGTGGTTGATCTCGAGGCTCTCCTCCCCGAAGGAGAGGCAGAACTGGAGCCAGCCCTTGCCCTGGGCCAGCGCCGAGATCCCGTACTCGAAGGTGCCGATGGTGAACGTGCCCACGTGGGTCTCACCGTCGCAGGTGAACTCCGCCGGGTGGCTCTGCCACCAGCCGCCACCGATCTCGGCCACCACGGCACTGGAGCCTTCCTGCTGGAGCCGGGCGTCCTTGTCCCGTGCTGGGTTGTCCGCCGACGGAAGGTCTAGTGATCGCGGTTCTACGCGCGCAAAGTGATGAATCAGGCGCTAGAAGTGGGGAGGGTGTAGTCCGAGAACTGGGTGCGCAGGTCCTTCTTGGAGAACTTGCCTACCGAGGTCTTGGGGATCTGGGAGACGAACGCGACGTCGTCGGGCATCCACCACTTGGCCACGCGGCCGTCGAGGAAGGCGAGGATCTCCTCCTTGGTGGCCGTCTCGCCCTCCCGGAGGACGACGCACGCCAGTGGGCGCTCGCTCCACTTGGGGTGGGGCAGGCCGATCACCGCGGCTTCGGCCACCGCGGGGTGGGCCATGATCTCGTTCTCCAGCTCCACCGAGCTGATCCACTCGCCGCCCGACTTGATCACGTCCTTGGTGCGGTCGCGCAGCTGGATGTAGCCGTGGGGATCGATCGTCGCCACGTCGCCGGTCTTCAGCCAGCCGTCCTCGGTGAACGACTCGGGCGAGCGGGGGTCGTCGTAGTAGCTCGACACCACCCACGGACCCCGCACCTGCAGCTCGCCGGACGACTCGCCGTCCCAGGGCTGCTCCTCCAGCAGGCCGGGGATCACGATGCGGGCCTCGACCCCGAACAGGGGCTGGCCCACGGTCGTGCGCAGGTCGGCCTTGCCCTCGTCGTCGAGCACCGCGGCCAGGGTGGTCTTGATGTGGCCGCTGGACGCCACCGGCGACGTCTCGGTCATGCCCCAGGCCTGGGTGATGGGCAGGCCCACCTGCGTGCGGTAGGCCTCCGACAGCGACTTGGGGACCGCGGAGCCGCCGCACGGGATGGCCCGCAGCGCCGAGGTGTCGCGGCCCTTGAGCTCGGGCAGCACCCCCATCCAGATGGTGGGCACGCCCGCGGCCACGGTGACCCGCTCGGACTCGATGAGCGTCGCCAGGCCGACCGGGGACAGGTCCGGGCCCGGCATGATCAGGTCGGCGCCACAGGCCACCGCGGCGTGGGCCAGGCCCCAGGCGTTGGCGTGGAACATGGGCACCACCGGTAGCACCCGGTCCTCCTCGGTGGGGCCCAGCCCGCCCGCGGTCAAAACGCCGAAGGTGTGCAGGACCGTCGAGCGGTGCGAGTAGACGACGCCCTTCGGGTTGCCGGTGGTGCCGCTCGTGTAGCACATCGACGCGGCCCGCTTCTCGTCGTCGACCCGGAACTCCACCGGCTGGGCCTCGGCCAGGAGAGCCTCGTAGTCGTGGACCTCCTTGCCTCCCGGCGCCTCGGGCACCTCGCCCCGGCCGTCGTCCATGACCACGATGTGGCGCACGGTCTTGAACTGGTCGAAGAGGGGCCCCACCAGCCCGGCGAGGGACTTGTCCACGAACACGACCTCGTCCTCGGCGTGGTTCGCCACGTAGACGAGCTGCTCGGGGAACAGCCGGATGTTGAGCGCGTGCAGGACCCGGCCGGTGCACGGCGCGGCGAAGTAGAGCTCCAGGTGGCGGGCGGTGTTCCAGCCGAACGTGGCCACCCGGCCGTCGTCGCTGATGCCCAGCGTGTCGAGCACGCCACCGAGCCGGCGGGTGCGCTCGGCCCACTCGCCGTAGGTCTCGCTCACCTTGCCCGCCGCGGTGACCGTGACGACCTGCTTGTCGGCGAAGAGCCGCTCAGCCCGCATGTGCAGATGCGGCAAGGTCAGCGGAAAGTCCTGCATGAGCCCGTCCATCAGGTGTCCCCCCTGTGTCACAGCCGGTGGCAGACCAGCCTAGGCTCTGTCCGTCATGGCGGAGGATCTGAGGCCATCTCCCTCGCCGGCGCGCCGGCGACCCTCTCGCCGAGCCGTGACGCTCGTGAGCATCCCGCTCATCGTCCTCGTGATCATGAGCTACGTGGGCGACGCGCTGGCGCCCACCCTGTTCGACACCCACCCGGTGCTGCTCATGGCGCTGAACTCGCGCACCCGCAACCTGGTGCTGGTGACCAACGAGGTCGACCCCGTCACCTTCTACAGCGTCGGGCTGGTCCGGCTGCTGCTCAGCGACCCGCTCTTCTTCCTCCTGGGCATGTGGTACGGCGACGCCGCGGTCGAGTGGATGGAGCGCCGCACCCGCACCTGGGGCCAGTTCCTGCGCCAGATCGAGCGGTGGTTCGGCAAGGCCGCGTACCCGATCATCTTCATCGCCCCCAACAACTACGTGTGCCTGTTCGCGGGGGCGGCCGGCATGCCGCTGAAGGCCTTCTTCGCCGTCAACATCGCCGGCACCATCTTCCGGCTGTGGCTGGTCCGCACCTTCGGCAACGTCTTCGAGGCCCCCATCGGCGACCTGGTGGGCTGGATCGGCGACCACCGGATCCCGCTGCTGGCCCTGAGCATCGCCCTGGTGCTGGTGTCGATCGCCCTCGAGGCCCGCAAGGGCGAGACCGAGGTGTCGTCGCTGGCCCGCCTCGACGACGAGCTCGAAGAGATCGACGCCGAGCAGGAGCACGAGCGTGAAGGCGACGCCGCCGAGCCCGAGGACGCGCCTCAGGACGCGGACGAGGACGCCGGCTGACTACCAGCGAGGCGGGGAGTTGGCGCTGTAGGACGAGCCCCGCCGCATCCCGGAGCGGTGCACCACGTCCTCGTTGGTTCCCAGGTAGGACGTGATGACCCGCGGGTCGGACAGGACCTCCGCAGGCGTCCCGCCCGCGATGACCGCGCCCTGCTCCAGGGCCACGAAGCCGTCGCACAGCGAGGCCAGCAGCGACATGTCGTGCTCGATGATCACCATCGAGCAGCCGGTCTCGGCCTGGACCTGGCGCAGCAGCGGCCCGAGCGCCTCTGTCTCGCGCTGGGCCACGCCCGACGACGGCTCGTCGAACAGGACGACGGCCGGGTCCTGGGCCAGGATGCAGGCCAGCTCCACGATCCGGCTGGTGCCGGTGGACAGCTCGCCCGTGGGCCGGTCGGCGTAGGCGCCGAGGCCGAGCAGCTCGATGAGCTGCTCCACCCGCTCGGCCGCCGAGGCCTCCGACGCCACCGACGCGGGCAGCCGCAGCGCGGCTGCCAGCGGGTCGCGGTTGGCGAGGTGCTGCTCCAGCGACACCGCGATGGCGTCCTCGACGGTGAGCGAGGGGAAGGTCAGGGCCTCCTGGAACGTGCGCCCGACCTCGGCGATCGCCCGCCGGTGGGGCGGCCAGTGCGTGATGTCGACCCCGTTCAGCAGGATCTCGCCCCCGTCGGCCCGCAGGAACCCGGTGAGCACGTCGAACAACGTGGTCTTGCCCGCCCCGTTGTGGCCGATGAGCCCGACGATCGTGGCCGGGTGGATCGTGAGGTAGACGTCGTCGAGCGCCCGGATGCCGCCGAAGCGCTTGGACACGGCCCGGGCCTCCAGCGTCACGCCCCGGCTGGCCCGCTCCCACGGCGGCGGGCCGGACTGCGGAGCAGCCGGGATGCCGTCACGCGGCCCCTTGTCGCCGCCGATGAACACGGCGCGGAGGATGTCGGGCCGGTCCAGCAGCCCGGCGGTCGGCCCCCGGAACCGGACCTGGCCCTTCTCCAGGAACAGCGCCCGGTGGCACAGCAGCAGCGCCACGTTCACCGACTGCTCCACCACGACGACGGTGGTGCCCCGGGCGTGGATGTCACGCACCTTCTCGATCAGCCGGTCGACCACCGTGGGCGCCAGGCCGATCGAGAGCTCGTCGATGCAGAGCAGCTTGGGCCGGGTCACGAACGCCATGGCCAGCGAGAGCTGCTGCTGCTCGCCGCCCGAGAGGTCCCCGGCCAGCTGGGCCTGGCGCTGGCCCAGCACCGGGAACATGGCCATGACGTCGCGGCGGGCGCCCTCGGCGCTGCGGGGATCGTGGCGCAGCATCCAGCACGCCAGCCGCAGGTTCTCGCCCACCGTGAGCGTGGGGAACACGCCGTGGCCCCCGGGGACCAGCGACAGCCCCAGCCGGGCGATCTCCTCGGCGGGCATGCCGGTGATGTCGCGCCCGTCGAAGATGACCCGGCCCGCCGTAGGGGGCAGCAGCCCGGCCAGCGACTTGAGCACCGTGGACTTGCCGGCGCCGTTGGTGCCCAGCAGGGCCAGCAGCTCGTTGCGCTCGACGGACATGTCCACGCCGAAGAGCACCTGCAGCGACCCGTAGGCCGCCTCCATCCCCTCGCAGTCGAGCAGCTGGGCGCCGAGGCGCTCCCGCCGCACGCTGCCCACCATGAGCCCGGCGCCCGCGGCGTCGCGGTGGATGAAGGTCGGCAGGCCCGGCTCGACGGCCTGCTCGACCGTCTCGACGGTCTCGACCACCTCGAGACCGTGGCGGGCCGCCAGCCGGCGGACCCACCAGTCCCGCACCCGCTCGAACGCCTGGGCCAGGCCGCCCGGGATCACCAGCAGGATGGCGAGCAGGCCGACGCCGGTCAGGGCCAGCTGGGCCTTGGGGAACAGGTAGCCGGTCCACTGGACCACGGCGACACCCGCCAGCGTGCCCGCGATGGAGGACACGCCGCCGATGACCGCCATCGAGAACACCAGCAGGCTGGTCGTCGCCGGATAGGTCGACTGGCCGATGCCGCCGAGCGCCACCGCGTGGAGCGTGCCGGCCAGGCCGGCCAGCACCCCGGCGAACACGAAGGCGGCCAGCCGGGTCTCGATGACGTTGATGCCGGCCGCGGCGGCGCCCCGCTCGTTGTCCCGGGTGGCCGAGATGCTGCGCCCGGCGCGCGCCGCCCGCAGGTTGCGCACCACGTAGACCCCGGCCGCCAGCACACCCAGCGCCAGCCCGTAGAGCCAGCGCTCGTCGGTCAGCTCGAGCGCGCCCCACAGCTTGGGCCGGTGGAAGTCCGGCGGGGTAAGGGACGGGAAGTTGGCGGGGTTGAGGACGTAGAGCTCCATGGCCACCGCGAAAGCCAGCGTGGTCACCGCCAGGAACTGGCCGGACACCCGCAGCGCGGGCAGCCCCAGGAGCAACGCCACCAACCCGCCCGCCAGCGCGGAGAGCCCGAAGGCCACGAACAGGTCGCTGTTGTGGTCCGCGATGAGGTTGGCGGTGACCACGCCACCGACGCCCATGAGCGCCACCTGGCCCAGCGAGACGACGCCGCCCCAGCCGGTCAGCACCACCAGCGACAGCGCCACCAGCGCGTAGGCCAGTGTGAGGGTGCCGAAGTTGACCTGCGAGGTCGACCCGAACACGGGCAGGGCCAGCACGCCCACCGCCACCAGGGTGCCCAGGATCACCTTGGCCGCCCGCACCTCCGACAGCCCCGCGAGGGCGCGGGGCAGTCGGTGGCCCACGCCGACGATGGTCCAGGACGACTCGGCCGCGTCGGCCCGGTGCTCTGAGCGGTGCTGCAGCAGCAGCGCCACCACGATCACGATCAGCAGCACCAGGGAGGTGGGCGGTGGCTTCTCCAGGTAGCGCCACTGCACGAGCTGGTCGAGCACGGTGATGCCGACGCCGGCCACGAACGCGCCGGTCATGGAGCGCATGCCGACGATGACCGCGGCCGCCAGAGCGGGCAACAGGACGGTCGACCCGGCACCCGGCGTGAGCGGGACGCCCTCGCTGGTGGGCGCCCGCAGCACCACGGTCAGGGCCGCCAGCCCGCCCACCACCGACCACAGCAGGAGCGAGAGCTGGTTGACCGGGATGCCGACGAGGCGGGCGCGGTCGAGGTTCTCGGCCATGCCCCGCACCGCCATGCCCGCGTCCGAGCGGTGCAGGAACCAGCTCAGCGCGATCAGCACCAGGGGCACCACGGCCACCAGCAGCAGGTCGTCACCCGTGAACACCTGGGGATCGACGGTGAACTTGTGGTCGCTGAGCGGTGTCGTGATCTTGGGCAGCACGTCGGACGAGCCCAGCCAGCCGGGCAGGTAGATGGCGATGCCGGCCAGCAGCTGGGCCAGGCCGATCGTGGCGACGGTGAGGACCAGGCGGGGTGAGTGGGTGAAGCGGCGGATGATCAGCCGCTCGACCAGGGCCCCCACCACCACGCCCGCGGCGATGCCCGCGACGGCGGCCTGGGCCCAGTTCCAGTGCTGGCCGTCGGCCAGCGTGACGGCGAGGGTCCCGCCCAGGGCGCCCATGGCGCCGTAGGCGAAGTTGATGACCCGGGTGGTCCGGTAGGTGAGGACGAGGCCGACGGCCAGGAGCCCGGTGGCGGACCCGAACACGACGCCCTTGAGCACGATGCCCGGGGGGATGTTGTCCGGCGCCACCTGGGTGCCGACGGCGACGAGGGCGACGATCCCGAGGACGATGGCGTGGCTGCGCTTCACGGGAACACCTCCGGGTCACCCTCGGGGATCTCGCCGTCCTTGACCCGTGTGCCGTTGTCGGTCCACGTCCCGGGCTTGCCGTTGAACGGCGAGATCTTGTCGGGGTCCCACCAGATCTCGCGGGAGTCGATCACCGGCGTGTAGTGGTGGGGGCTCCAGTCCCACAGGCCCGCCTGCCCGAGGGTGGGCGGGTAGGCGAACAGCCCGGTCTCGAAGGTCTCCGGGGTGAGGTCGGGCCCGGCCATCTGGATGCCGAGCGCCAGGGTGAGGATCTGGGAGTAGAGCAGGTCGACCAGCTCCGACGGCTCGTCCTGGCGCACCGAGCGGTAGGCCGCGTACGCGTCGCTGGTCTCGGGCGACTGGGCCACGGCCCAGCGGCTGCCGCCGAAGGCCCGGTTCCACTGGTCGCCCGCGTTGTGGGCGATGATCTGGCCGCCGAGGTCCAGGTCGATGAAGCCGACGCCGGCGATCAGCCACTCGGGCTCGTAGCCCTGGGCGGTGGCTTCCTGGGCCAGGTACATCTGCATGATCGGGTCGCAGGCGCACGACACCGAAGTCACGTTCTCCGACTTGATCCGGGCCATGAGCGTCGACGCCTGGGTGCGCAGCGTGGGTACGTCGAGCACGTACGCCAGCCGCAGCGACAGGGCGTTGCCCTGGTCGGCCAGGCCCTGCTCGAACGAGTCGACGCACTGCTGGTACTCGAGGTTGTTGGGGGCGATGACCGCCATCGTGCGGGGCTTGCCCTGCAGGTCGTCCCCAGCGAAGAGCGCATCGCGCCCGAGCAGCCGCTTGTTCGTGTACTCGGCCGCCAGCTCGCTGGTCACCGTGCAGTCGGGGAAGTTGCTCCACGCGTAGGGGCGGCGCTCGTCGAACCACTGGCGGGACATGTACGGCGCGCCCACCGAGATGACGTGCTGGCGGGCCAGGGCGTCGGCGTAGGGCTGGGACACGCCGGTCACGTCGGCGAAGGCCTTGAGCTCGTCGGCGACCCGCAGCGCGTCGTTGCCGGCGGCGTCCTGCCCGGCGCCCAGGAACTCCTGGAGCAGCAGGCCCCGGCCGTCGTAGGGGACCAGCTTGATCTTGCGCCCGTAGAACTGGAAGTTCTCGTTGAAGTAGTCGACGAGGCCCTCCATGGTGCGCTCCATCTCCTCGTTCGACTCGTCGAGGGGGACGCCGCCCAGGTCGGCCAGGATCTTGAGGAGGTTCTCGTCGCCGGTGAGGCGGTAGGAGATGTTGATCGTGTCGGCGGTGACGCCGTTGGAGGTCTCGCCCCCGTTGTCGCCGGCGAAGGCGTAGCAGGGCGGCGAGTAGGGCATGTCGGGGACCTGCTTGTCCTGGTCGGGGCAGGCGGTCACCGAGGAGTTCCAACCGGACGCCGGCTGGGCCTCGCTGACCTCGACGGCCTCACCGCCGCCCGAGGCCGCCAGCCCGGCCGGGACCCGGGACGGCACGACCGCCACCATGGCGATCAGGGCGGCCACGAGCACGACCAACGGGGCATAGCCCCTGAGCGCCCGGTTCTCGGCGCCGTGGAGGCGCCGACGCTTCGCCCTCATCTGTTCCCCCCATCCCCCGCCGACCTTCCCCACTGTGACACTAGTAACCGCGAGGGTCCGGTGTCGCACCGAAAGGAAGCCGGTCAGCGCCGTACGCGCTGGTAACCGAGCGGAAGAGCGGTGCGCGGGCGCTACCGCGGGGACAACCTCAGGTGCGGGAGCGCTTGGCGGCCCGGGCGCGGACCGTCTGGTCGAGCACGGTCTTGCGCAGCCGGACCGAGCGGGGCGTGACCTCGACGCACTCGTCGTCGGAGATGTGCTCCAGCGCCTGCTCCAGCGACAGCGTGCGAGGCGGGATCAGCTTCTCGAAGTTGTCGGCCGCGGCCGCCCGGATGTTGGTGAGCTTCTTCTCTCGGGTGGGGTTGACGTCCATGTCGTCGGGCCGGGCGTTCTCGCCGATGACCATCCCCTCGTAGACCTCGGTGCCCGGCCCCACGAAGAGCTGGCCCCGGTCCTGGAGGTTGAGCAGCGAGTAGGCGGTGGTCATGCCGCTGCGGTCGGCCACGAGCGAGCCGTTCCGCCGGGGCCGGATCTCGCCGGCCCACGGCTCCATGCTCTCGAACACGTGATGCAGCAGCGCGGTGCCCCGGGTCTCGGTCATCAGCTCGGTGCGGAAGCCGACCAGCCCCCGGGCGGGGACGAGGTGCTCCAGCCGCACCCAGCCGGTCCCGTGGTTCGTGATCTGCACCATGCGGCCCTTGCGCAGCGCGAGCAGCTGGGTGACCACGCCGAGGTAGTCCTCGGGCACGTCCACGGTGACCCGGTCGACCGGCTCGTGCAGCCTGCCGTCGATCTCGCGGGTGAGCACCTGGGGCTTGCCCACGGTGAGCTCGAACCCCTCGCGCCGCATCATCTCCACCAGCACCGCCAGCTGCAGCTCGCCCCGGCCCTGGACCTCCCAGGCGTCGGGCCGCTCGGTGGGCAGCACCCGGATGCTCACGTTGCCCACCAGCTCCTGGTCGAGCCGGCTCTTCACCAGCCGGGCGGTGAGGGCCTTGCCCTCGCGCCCCGACAGCGGCGCGGTGTTGATGCCGATCGTCATGGCCAGGCTGGGCTCGTCGATGGTGATGACCGGCAGGGGCCGGGGATCGTCGGGATCGGCCAGCGTCTCGCCGATCGTGATGTCCGGGATGCCGGCGATGGCCACGATCTCGCCCGGCCCGGCCTCGGACGCCGGCACCCGGTCGAGCGCGTCGGTGACGTACAGCTCGGTGAGCTTGGCCCGCTCGATGCTGCCGTCGGCCCGGCACCAGGCCACGGTGGTGCCCTTGCGCAGCACGCCGCTGCGGATGCGGAGCAGCGCCAGCCGGCCTACGTAGGGCGAGGCGTCGAGGTTGGTCACGAGCGCCTGGAGCGGGGTCTCAGGATCGTAGGTGGGCGCGGGGATGTGCGACACCAACAGGTCGAGCAGCGGCTTGAGCGAGGATCCGTCCGGCAGGCCGGCGCCGTCCTCGGGCCGGTCGAGCGAGGCGCGGCCCTCGCGGGCGACGCAGTAGACGATCGGGAAGTCGAGCTGGTCGAGGTCGGCGTCGAGGTCGAGGAACAGCTCCTCCACCTCGTGGACCACCTCGGCGATGCGGGCGTCGGGCCGGTCCACCTTGTTGACCACGAGCACGACGGGCAGCCGGGACTCCAGCGCCTTGCGCAGCACGAAGCGGGTCTGGGGCAGCGGGCCCTCGCTGGCGTCGACCAGCAGCAGCACGCCGTCGACCATCGACAGCCCCCGCTCGACCTCGCCGCCGAAGTCGGCGTGCCCGGGGGTGTCGACGATGTTGACCTTCACGTCGCCGTAGCGGACGGCGGTGTTCTTGGCCAGGATCGTGATGCCCTTCTCCCGCTCCAGGTCCATGGAGTCCATGACCCGCTCGTCCACGGCCTGGTGCTCGTGGAAGGCACCGGACTGCCACAGCATCTGGTCGACGAGCGTGGTCTTGCCGTGGTCGACGTGGGCCACGATGGCCACGTTGCGGATGTCGGCGCGGGTCTTCACGGGACTGCCTCTGCAAAACGACGAAAAGGGGGGACGAGACAGCCTACGGCGCTGTCCCGCCCTCCCCTATCCGCCCCGCCAGAAGCGGTGTCCCGTCAGGCCTTCGGAGAGGCCGTGGCGGAGAAGGTGTTGCCCCCGCCCGGGATGAGCAGGTTGATGGCAAACGTCAGCAACCCGCAGTTCTTGAACTTCGGGATGGTGAACTCGCCGGTGAACGACGACGGGTTGGCCAGGTCGATCGGCCCGCTCATCGTGAGCGTGATGGGCTCCGCTGTCTGGCAGCGGTTGCCGACCAGGTTGATCCGCTGCAGGCCCAGGGGCCGCAGGAACGGGATCTTGATGTCGAACGACGACGTGATCGACACGGTCGAGCTGGCCAGGTCGAACGTGCCCGACGTCGCCCCGATCGGGGTGACGGCGAAGCCGACGTCGGCCAGGTTGATCCCCAGGATGTTGACGTTGATCGACGACGACGGCAGGACCAGGTTGCCGTTGATCGTGCCGTTCCCCAGGTCGGCGCCCCCGACGAACTCGCCGCCGGTGACCGACTGCGAGATGCCCAGCTTGGCGATCGTGACGTTGGCGTCGAGGTTCCAGTCGATGGCGATGACCGGATCCGCGGCCGCGGGTTGCGCCGTCGCCACCGCCCCGGCGATGCCGGATGTGGCGAGGGCGAGCGCCGCCGCAGTGCGTGCGAACTTCGCACGGATGCTCATGAACACCCCTCCTTGGCTCTGTGCATGGCGGCTTCGCACCCTGACGGAGGGCCATGACAGTTGTCAAGGAGTTTCTGACGACTCGTCAGTAACTTACTGAGAGGAGGTTTTCGGAGGTTGGCTCGGTAGTCACTTATGGGAGGAGGTCTCCGGCAGGTTGGCGCCGAGGTCGCGGTAGACGAGGCCGAGGCGGCGCAGCTCCTCGAGGTGCTCGGCCGCCAGCGCGGCCAGGATCGACTCGCCGCGCCGGGTCAGGCCCACCCGCACCACCCGGTGGTCCTGGGCGTCACGGTGGCGGACCACCAGGCCCAGCGCCTCGGCCCGGTCCACGAGCCCGACCACGCTGTGGTGGCGGAGCAGCAGGTGGTCGGCCACCTCGCCCACCGTGGGCGCCCCGCCCTTGTGGCCGCGCACGGCCAGCAACAGCTGGTGCTGCGCCGGCGTCACGCCCGCCGCTCGGGCCTGCTCCTCGCTCCAGTGGACGAAGCGGCGCAGCCCGTCGCGCACCTCGAGCAGCCGCTCGTAGTCCTCGTCCGCCAGCGCGTGGCAGTGGGGGCAGCGGCCGTCGCGGTGCTCGCGCTCGTCGAGCATGCCGCAGGCCGGGCACACCCGCCGGGCCCAGCACGCAGGGTCGCCCCCGGCGTCGGTCACGGTGGCCCCGTACCCCGCCGGCGGGCCAGCCAGCCGGGCTGGGGCTGCTCGTGCGCCAGCAGGGCCAGCCGGGCCGACAGCAGGTCGTGGCGGGTGCACACGCCGACCAGGTTGCCGTCGTCGTCGATCACGGGCACATCCTTCACCGTCAGATCGGCCAGCGGCGCCAGCGCGGCCAGGATCGGATCGTGCGGCCGCACCGCGACCGCGCCGGCCGGCACCCGGCCGGTGACCGACGGCTCCGGCGGCTGCATCACCGACGCCACCGTGGTCGTGTGGAACACGTCGGGCTCGTAGTGGATGCGCACCTTCAGGCCGCGCCGGCTGAGCTTCTCGGTCATGAGCGTGCCGTCCAGCAGGCCCCGCGCCACCAGGTCGGCGGCCACCGTGGCCAGCATCAGGGGCAGGATCAGCGCGTAGTCCCCGGTCAGCTCGAACACGAACACGATGGCGGCGAACGTGGCGCCGGTCGCGGCCCCGAACGTCGCGGCCATGGCCACGACCGCGCACACACCGGGACTGATCCCGAGGCCCGGCGCCAGGTGGTCGACGATCGAGCCGGCCATGCTGCCGAAGCAGGCCGCCATCAGCAGCACCGGGGCCAGGGTCCCGCCGGACGTGCCCGAGCCCAGCGCCAGCCACCAGGCCACCAGCTTGGCCACCAGCAGGATCGCGACCGCCCCGAGAGCGAGGCGCCCGTCGATCACATCCTGGATCGCGTCGTAGCCCACGCCCAGCGCCCGGGGCACGAACAGGCCCACCGCGGCGAATCCCAGGCTTCCCAGCACCGGGTGCCAGAAGTCCGAGCCCGGCAGGCGGCGGAAGCCGTGCTCCACCGCGAACAGGCCCTTGGCGATCAGCACGGCCAGCAGGCCGCAGCCGAGCCCGAGGGCGGCGAACAGGGGCAACTGGCCCGAGCCGACCGCGTCCTGGGCCGGCGGGCTGAACAGCGGGCCCGATCCGATCACGGCGTGGTGCACGCCGGCGGCGATGCTGGCCGACACCACGAGGGGTAGGAACGCCCGGGCGGAGAACTCGAACAGCAACAGCTCGATGGCCAGCACCACAGAGGCCAGCGGGGCCCCGAACGTGGCGGCCATGCCGGCCGCGGCTCCCGCGGCCAGCAGGATCTTGCGCTCCGAGGCGGACACGTGGAGCACCTGGCCGAGCAGCGAGCCGAGCGACCCACCGGTCACGATGATCGGGCCCTCGGCGCCGAACGGGCCGCCGGTGCCGATGGCGACCGCGGCCGAGACCGGCTTGGCCACCGCGGTGCGAGGCTGGATGCGGCTCTGACGGACCAGCACCGCCTCCATCGCCTCGGGGATGCCGTGGCCCCGGATGACCGGCGCCCACTTGGCCAGCAGCGAGACGGCGAGGCCGCCGGCCGCGGCCGCCACCACCAGCCAGGGCCCGGGGTGGAGCTCCGCCGTCGACGGCGGGTGCCACGACCAGGTGTGGAAGAGCGCCAGGCTGGTGATGAGCCCGATGAGGTGGAGCAGCACCCAGGCGGCCGCTCCGCCGGCCAGGCCCAGGACCGCGGCGCAGGCGGTCAGGAGGGGGAGTCGATCTGTGTACCGCGTGGTGTATCGCATGACGAGATAAAACATATCGTCTTACGATGCGTGTGCGGCGGAGACCGGCAGCGATAACGTCCGGCCATGCAGGCTCCACCGCCGTTCACCGGGGTCGGCGTGGCCCTGGTCACCCTGTTCGACCGGGTCGGGGAGCTGGACGCCGCCGCCACCGCCGAGCACGCCGTCCGGCTGGTCGAGGCCGGGGTGCGGGGCGTGGTGGTAGCCGGCTCGACAGGCGAGGCGTCATCCCTCGACCCGGACGAGCGCAGCGCACTGCTGTCGGCCGTGCGCGAAGCGGTGGGCGACCGGGCGCCCGTCCTGGCCGGGACCGGGGCGCCGTCCGCCCGCCAGGCGGTGGCGCTGTCCCAGCGGGCCGCGGCCGACGGCGCGGACGCCCTGCTGGTCCTCTCACCCCCCGGGACCGACGACCCTCGGCCCTACTACGACGCGGTGGCGCGGGCCGTCGAGGTTCCGGTGCTCGCCTACCACTTCCCGTCGATGTCGGCTCCCGGCATCCCGGTGGACCTGCTGTGCGACCTACCGGTGGTCGGCGTGAAGGACTCGACCGGCGATCCGACCCGCCTCGCCGTGGAGATCGACCTGGTCGGCGAGGGCGTCTACACCGGCAGCGCGGCGCTGCTCCTCCAGGCCCGGGCCATGGGGGCGACGGGTGCCATCCTGGCCCTGGCCAACGCCGATCCGGAGGGCTGCCTGCGGGCGTGGGACGGCGACGGCCGCTGCCAGCGCGAGATCGTGAACGGCCACCGGGCCGGGGCGCTGGCGAGCATCGCCGGGCTCAAGCGGGCCATGGCCGGACACCACGGCACGTCCGTGACGACGCGGCTTGCCTAATCGGCGAACTGCTTCTGCAGCTCGAACTTGACGATCTTGCCCGACGGGTTGCGGGGCAGGGCGTCCACCACTTCGAGCTGCTCGGGCAGCTTGCGGGTGATGAGCCCGGCCGCGAGCAGGTGCTCCTTCATCTCGTCGAAGCTGATCGGATCCTCGCCGGGCGGCGCCACCACCACGGCGCAGGCCCGCTCGCCGCTGGCCGGGTCGGGCAGGCCGATCACGGCCACGTCCGCCACCCGGGGATGGGTGAACAGCAGGTCCTCGACCTCCTTGGCCGAGATGTTCTCGCCCTTGCGGATGATCACGTCCTTGAGCCGGCCGGTGATGGTGAGGTTGCCGTCGCTGTCCAGCGTGCCGAGGTCGCCGGTGCGGAACCAGCCGTCCTCGTCGAACGCGCCCTGGTCCAGCCCGGCGTCGAGGTAGCCGAGGGTGACCTGGGGGCCCTTGGCCCGCACCTCACCCTCCTCGCCCACGCCGGCCTCCTTGCCGTCGACGGTCACGATGCGCAGGCGGGTGCCCGCCACCGCCGGGCCCTCGGTGGCGGCCAGGACGTCGTCCGGCGCGTCGTGGCGGTTCATGGTGAGGATGGGCGCCTCGGTCAGGCCGTAGCCCGACACCACGCCGGCACCGAAGGCGTCTTTCAGCGCGTAGTGCAGGCTCGGGGGCTTGGGCGCCCCGCCGCCGGGGAACGTCCGCACGTGCGGGAACAGCCGCTCGCCCTCGGGCAGCGCCTGCTGGGCGGCCAGGTAGGTCTGGTGGAAGAACGTGCCCGCCCCCGCCTGGGTGATGTCCTCCCGGCGGAGCAGGTCGATGGTCGTCGCCGGGTCGAACGCCTGGTCGAGGACGAACGTCAGCCCGTAGGCCAGCGCTGCGTAGCTGTAGACGCCCCCGGCCACGTGCGTGATGGGGAACACGAACGCGAAGCGGTCGTCCTCGGCCAGGCCCAGGCGCTCGGACATGCCGAGCGACGCGGTGCGCAGCGTGCGGTCGCCGTGGCGGGCGCCCTTCGGCTCCGCCGTCGTGCCCGACGTGTAGTAGATGAACCGGACCGGGACGTCGCCCTCGGCGGCCATGTCGTCGTCGGGCGGGTCCGCCAGGGTCGTGGGATCGCCCTCGGGCAGCTGGTCGTCGACCACGACGACGTCGGTGCCGGTCCCCTCGGTCACGCCCCGGGCCATGGCCTCGTAGTCGAAGCCTCGCCACGAAGACGGCACGATCAGCAGCCGGGACCCGGCCTGGCGCACGATGAAGCCGACCTCGCGCTCGCGGTAGATGGGCAGGATCGGGTTCTGGACCGCGCCGAGCCGGCGCAGCGCGCCGAACAGCACCATGGCTTCGAGCGTGGTGGGCTGGACCCAGGACACGACGGTCCCCTCCCCCACGCCCAGCGCAGCCAGGCCGGCGGCCGTCCGCTCGGCGCGCTCGCGGTACTCGCCGAACGTCAGGCGCCGCCCGCGCTCGTCCACGGCCATCTCCCGGTCGGGCGTCTCCTCCGCCCGGCGCACGACGAGATCCCAGATGTTGCGAGCCTCCAGCACGGCGCGCCCCTCCCTCTATCTGACGATGCGTCAGATAGTACGCGCGGTCAAAGACCGAGGAGGCTGTCGAGGCCGACCGTGACGCCGGGCCGGGACGCCACCTGCTTGATGGCCAGCAGCACCCCGGGCATGAAGCTCTCCCGGTCGTAGCTGTCGTGGCGGATCGAGAGGGACTGGCCGGTGGTGCCGAGCAGCACCTCCTGGTGGGCGACGAGGCCCCGCAGCCGCACCGAGTGCACGTGGATCCCGGCCGGTCCCGCGGCCCCGCGGGCGCCGGGGAGGGTCTCCTTGCGGGTGGGATCCTCCGCCCACTCGCCGGACGCCTTGGCCATCCGGTTCACGGTCAGCATGGCGGTTCCCGATGGAGCATCGACCTTGGCGTCGTGGTGCAGCTCTATGACCTCGGCCGTCTCGAACCACGGCGCCGCCAGCTCCGCGAAGCGCATCATCAGCACCGCGCCGATGGCGAAGTTGGGGGCGATCACGCAGTTGGAGCGGGTGAAGGCGGCCCGCTGCTCCTCGTAGTCGGCCTCGGTCAGCCCGGTGGTGCCGACGACCGCGTGGACGCCGTGGTCGGCGGCCCAGGCCAGGTTGCCCCGGGTGGCATCGGGGACCGTGAAGTCCACGACCACCTCGACGCCGCTGCCGGCCAGGGCGGACGGGTCGGGGTCGATGTGCAGGTCGGGCGCCTCCTCGACGCCGGTGGCGTGGCGCAGGTCCAGGCCCGCGTGGTGGGGGTCGACCGCGCCCACGAGCTCCAGCTCCGGGTCGCCGGCCACCGCCCGGCACACCGTGCGGCCCATCCGTCCCCCGGCCCCGAACACCCCTACGCGCATCGCCATCGGAAACGACGTTAGCGGCGGCGGCCCGTCCCGATAGGGTGAGCGGCGATGTAGCGACACCGGCCCTGTCCCAGCGTGGTTCCCGTCCCCGTCGACCCCTGGAGTGCCGTGTCCACCTCGCTCGCCACCCTCACCACCCGCGACCTCGCGGTCGCTGCCGGTCCCGAGCCGTTGCTCGCCGGTGTGGACCTCGTGCTCGCGCCCGGCGCCCGTGTGGGCCTGGTCGGGCCCAACGGGTCCGGCAAGACCACGCTGCTACGGGTGCTGGCCGGGCTCCGCCCGCCCGACGGCGGGCGGCTGCGGCTGGCACCCGCCACGGCCTCGGTCGGCTACCTGCCCCAGGAGCCCGCGCCCCGGGAGGGCGAGACCGTGGCCGCCCTGCTGGCCCGGCGCACCGGCGTGGGCGAGGCGTCCCGTGCCCTCGACGCCGCCACCGAAGACCTGACCGGCGGCGCCCCCGGGGCCACCGAGCGCTACGGCGCTGCCCTCGACCGCTGGATGGCGCTCGGCGGCGCCGACCTCGACGCGCGCGCCGGCGCGGTCCTCGACGACCTCGGCCTGCCCCGCGGCCTGCTGGACCGGTCGATGGCCACCCTGTCCGGCGGCCAGGCCGCCCGGGCGCAACTGGCCGCCCTGCTGCTGGCCCGCTTCGACGTGTTCCTGCTGGACGAGCCGACCAACGACCTCGACCTCGACGGCCTCGACCGCCTGGAGCGCTTCGTCCTCGGCCTGGAGGCACCGGTGATGGTCGTCTCCCACGACCGGGCGTTCCTGGAGCGCACCGTCACCGCGGTGGCCGAGATCGACGACCACCTCCACACCCTCACCCGCTACGAGGGCGGCTGGCAGTCCTACCTGGACGAGCGGGCCCGGGCCCGGATGCACGCCGAGATCGACTACAAGGTCTACGTCGAGCGGCGTGACGCCCTACGGGAGCGGGCCCGGACCCAGCGCCAGTGGGCCACCCGCGGCGTGACGACGGCCAAGAAGAAGACGGACGAGCCCGACAAGTTCGTCCGCAACTGGGCCATCAGCGGCTCCGAGCAGCTGGCGGCCAAGGCCAAGACCACCGACCGGGCGCTGGCCCGGCTGGAGCAGGTGGACAAGCCGTTCGAAGGCTGGGACCTGCGCCTGTCGTTCGCCGCCGCCGGTCGCGCCGGCGACGTCGTGGCCCGCCTGGACGCGGCCGTGGTCGAGCACCCGGGGTTCCGGCTCGGTCCGGTGACGTTCGAGCTGCACGGGGGCGACCGGCTGGCGGTCGTCGGCCGCAACGGCTCGGGCAAGACGACCCTGCTCGGGGCGCTGTTCGGCCGCGTCCCGCTGACCTCCGGCGCCCGCTGGCAGGGCCCCAGCGTGATCGTGGGCGAGATCAGCCAGGGCCGCGACCTGTTCGCGGGCGCGCCGAGCCTGCTGGCCGGGTTCCACGCCGCGACCGGGATCGCCGACCGGGCCGCGGCCCGCTCGGCGCTCGCCAAGTTCGGCCTAATGGCCGACCACGTGTCCCGACCGCCCGAGTCGCTGTCCCCGGGTGAGCGCACCCGGGCCACGCTCGCGGTGCTGGCGGTGCGGGGCGTCAACGTCCTCGTGCTCGACGAGCCCACCAACCACCTCGACCTCGAGGCCGTCGAGCAGCTGGAGCAGGCGATCGAGGACTTCGAGGGCACGGTGGTCCTCGTCACCCACGACCGCCGCATGCTCGAGGACGTGGGCATCGACCGCGTCGTCGCGGTCGATGCCGGGACGGTGCGCGAGCAGCCCTAGCTAGTTCAGGACCGAGGGGTCGACGTGGCCCACGACCGCGAGCGAGCGCTCGGTGCCGAAGACCCGCTTGGCCACCGCGGCCACGTCGTCGGTTGTGACCGCCCGGATCCGGGCCAGCTGGTCCTCGACGGTGACGATCTCGTCGCGGGCCATGAGGCTGCGGCCCAGCCGGCCCATGCGGGAGCCGGAGTCCTCGAGGCCCAGCACCAGCGAGCCCTCGATGTAGCCCTTGGCCACGTCCAGCTCGGCCTCGGTCACGCCCGACTCGACCAGCTTGGCGATCTCGTCGTCGACCACGCTCAGCAGCTCGCCGACCCGGTTGGGGGCCGTGCCCGCGTAGACGCCGGCGCAGCCCGCGTCCACGTAAGTCGTGGCCCACGAGTAGACCGAGTAGCAGAGGCCCCGCTGCTCGCGGACCTCCTGGAACAGGCGGCTGGACATGCCGCCCCCCAGCACCTGGTTGGCGATGGTCAGGGCGTAGCGGTCGTCGTCGAAGTGGTCGATGCCCCGCCAGCCCATGGCCACGTGCGCCTGCTCGGTGGGGTCGTCGAGCACCGTGAGGGGCTCGACCGCCGGGTCCGGAGCCGTGCGCAGCGGCCGCTCGCCGCCTTCCAGGGTGCCCAGCGACTCGGCGAACGCGTCGACCACCCGGTCGTGCTCCAGGTTGCCGGCCGCCACCACCACCAGGTTGCGGGGCAGGTACCAGTGGGCGAAGAACTCCGCGATCTGGTCGCGGGTGGCGGCCTCGACCGTCTCTTTGGTGCCCAGCACCTCGCGGCCGAGCGGGTGGCCCGGGAACAGGGCCTCGGCCAGCAAGGTGTGCACGTGATCCTCGGGCATGTCGAGGTTCATGAGGATCTCTTCGAGGATCACGTGCCGCTCGGCGTCGACCTCCGGGGGCCGGAACGCTGGGTCGGTGAGCACGTCACCGATCAGCTCGAAGCCCAGGCCCGCCCGGTCCGCGGGCAACCGTGTGTAGTACGCGGTGTGCTCGCGGTTGGTGAAGGCGTTCATCTCGCCGCCCACCGCGTCGATCGCCTCGGCGATCTGGCGGGCGCTGCGCGTGGACGTCCCCTTGAAGACCAGGTGCTCGAGGAAGTGGCTGGCGCCGGCC